>NZ_JBHSQO010000032.1:0-88422 GCF_042658445.1 Saccharothrix lopnurensis
GCGAACGACAGATACCTGCCAGATGGTGGGGCGAGACTGATCGAGGGCACGCCACCACGCTGCCGGAACCACCGCCAACCCACCGGCCCCGACACGCCGCACGCGACAGCCGCGTCCTCGGTGGACACCCCTTCGGCGATCGCATTCCAGAACTCACGCTCCACATCACGACGAATCGGAGGCCGTCCTGGGGACCTCATCGCCGGACGCCCCGTCACAGTCGTCATCCACCCTGCCGGCCGCCCCATCCGACACCTCCACGATCAAGGTGTTGCGACGACCGATTGAATCCAGGTTGAACACCCCTGTCGGAATGGCGGACAAGACCGTCGACACTGCCCCCACGCGCCCAGACCGCTATTCCCAGAGCGTCGAGCGCGAGGTTCGCGCCCGGGTGGTCGGCGACCTGCCAGCCGACGATGCGACGGGAGAACAGGTCCTGGACGAACGCGGTGTACACCCAGCCGGCCGCGGTCGCGACGTAGGTGATGTCCGCGACCCACCGCAGATTCGGCCCTTCCGCGGTGAAGTCACGTTCCAGCAGGTCACCGGGACAATCACGGCCGGGCAGGGTGGTGCGGGGCCGCTTGCGGGACACGGTCACCCCGGCGATGCCCAGCTCGCGCATCAGCCGCCCGACCGTGCACCGCGCCACGCCGACGCCCTCCCGGTTGAGCTGCCCCCACACCTTCCGCTCCCCGTACAGGCCACGCCCGGCCCGTGCCACACCCGCAGGATCTCCTTTCTCAGCCATTCATCCCGGACCGCACGAGCCGACGGAACCGACTCCCGCTTCTTGACCGCCCAATACGTGGACGGCGACAGCTCCAACACGGCACAGATCGGCTCCACGCCGAACTGTGCGCGGTGGGTGTCGATGAACCCGACCAGCTCGGCGGTTTGGGGTCGAGTTCCCGGGCGAAATACGCCGACGCCGCCTTCAGGATCTCGTTCGCCCGCCGCAGCTCACGATTCTCCCGTTCGAACTCGGCGATGCGCCGGGCATCACCCGTCGACGTCCCCGGCCGTTTCCCGCCATCGACCTCGGCCTGCCGGACCCACGTCCGCAACGCCTCCCCATGCACCCCGAACTGGTCCGCGACCCGAGCGATCATGCCCGTCCGCTCACCCTGGTCACGTAACTCAAAGACCATGTGAACCGCACGTTCCCGCAGCTCAGACGAGTACTTCCTCGGTGGCACCGGGAAAGTAGTCCTCTTGGCGGGCCACGGCGTCACCATGGCTATGCGCCGGGCGATGACCCCAGTCCGATTCCCGAGGTGAACGCCCCGCCCGGGTCATAGGCCGTTTTGACCGCGCGCAGTCTGGGGACGTGGGGTCCGTAATAGTAGGCGGGGTCGTGGAGGTGGTGCGGGTCCGGGTAGTTCGGGTAGCCCAGGCCCGCCGCGTGCGGGTGCACGAGCGACCACGAGCGGTCGACCCACGCGCTCGCGCGGGCGCGGAGTTCGGCGCCGGCGCGAGTCCCCGTCTGGGCGCTGGCCTTGATCAGGAACGACGCGTCGCGGTGGGCGATGGGGGTGTCGGACGGTGCGGCGATGGCGCCGCCCCACGGGGTGATCTCCAGGTCGCGGTAGACGGCGTGGTCGCGGTCGCGTGCAAGGTGGTCGAGCAGGGCGGTGAGGGTGGGGTGGGTGAGCGGGGTGGCGATGAACTCGGCGCGAGAGAGGCGCAGGGCGGCGCGGTCGCCGGAGCGCAGGCGGGCGGTGCCGGTCGCGATGTCGCCCGGGTAGGCGCAGTGGGTCGCGGCGGCCTCGGCCGGGAGGTGGTCGACTCGCACCCAGGTGGGCGGGAACGCGGATAGGTCGGGTGCGCCGCCCACCGCCACGCCGAAGAGGGTGATCTCCGGCGGGCGGTCGAGCCGGTCGGGGGCGGTACAGCTCAGTTCCAGGTTGACGCGGGGGTCGGAGCCGGGGACGGTGCGCTGCCAGGCGTCGATGACGTCGACCGCCCGCTCGAACGGCCACGTCGCGGTGACCGCCGTCAGCGGGACCGAGGGTCGGGTCCGCAGCTCGGCGGACAGGACGACGCCGAACGACCCGCCGCCCGCGCCGCGTAGCGCCCAGAACAGGTCGGGGTGCTCGTCCGCCGCGGCGCGCACCGTCCGGCCGTCGGCGAGCAGCACCCGGGCAGAGAGAAGGTGGTCCGCGCCGAGGCCGTAGTGGCGGCCCAGCACCCCGTACCCGCCGCCCAGCACCGCCCCGACGACGCCGACCGACCGACACCAGCCGACCGGCACCAGCCGACCGAGCGGGGCCAGGGCGTCGGCCAGCGCCCCCACCCGCACCCCCGCGCCGACCACCACCGCCCCCGCGCCAGCGGTGATCGGGTTGAGCCCGGAGAGGTCGATCACCAAACCCTCCGATGTGGACAGCTCCGCGAAGCTGTGACCGCCGCCCCGTAGGGCGAACGGCACCCCGCGGGCGAGGGCGAACGCCACGGCGGCGCGCACGTCGTCCTCGGTGGCGCACTCCGCGACAGCGGCGGGCACCACCTCGGCGGACGTCCCGATGAACACCTTGCGGGCGTGCTGGTGGCCCGTGCTCCCCGGCAGGTGCACCGGCATCGGCAGGGCGGCGAACGGGTTCACCGGACGGGTTCGGCGTGGAGGTCGGCTTGCGGCCGGTACATCCCGGCGTAGCGCCCGCCCAGGGTCACCGGGTCGTCGTGGGTGCCCTGCTCGACGCCGCGGCCCTGGGGCAGCACGGGCGGCACCCCGGTCGTGGCGAGCGGGCCGAACGCGAACGCCGTCCCGGACAGAGCTTGTGGCGCCAGCACCAACGGCGCCGCCCGCGGCGCGTGCTCGCGCGCCGCGGTCACCATCGGCCGCAAGCTCCCGGGCAGCCCGCGCAGGAGCTGCGGGACGGTCAGCCGCGCGGCGTCCCGGTCGAGCTGCCGGGACGGCGCGCCCATCTCCGGTTCGCTCACCCCGGCCCGCCCGGGTCGGGCAGCAGCACCGAGGGCAGCTCGGCGTCCGGGTGCGCGCGCAGCAGGCCGTAGGCGATGCCGCCTGCCCCGGGCAGCAGGCCGGGGCTGAAGGCGTCCTTGGCCAGCCCGGTGACCACGCCGTGCTCCTCGATGGCGGCCACCGCCCAGGCCGTGGCGGCGGTCCGGTCGGGTACCTCGGGGGTGGTCCCTGCCAACTCTGCCACGCCGAGGTCGCCATGGCAGAGGGTGTGGTTCCAGCCGGTGCCGACCTCCCACGCCGACGCGGCGGCGCGGGCTGCGACGCCCGCCCACGCCGGGTCCCGGCCCTGCAGGTCGAGTGCGGCGACGCCGATGCCACCCGCGCCGTGGCACCAGGCACCGGCGACGACGCCGGGGTTGCGCAGGTCCAGCCAGCCGCGCCGGTCCGGGTCGTAGAGGGCTTCCTCGAACGCGAACGCCTCCCGGGCGACGGCGGCGTGGTCGGGGTCGCCGGTGGCGGCGGCGAGCCGGTCGAGCGCCCAGCCGATCCCGGTGGAGCCGTGGGCCAGGCCGCCGACGCCGTCCGGGAACAGCCGGGACGGCCAGTGCGCCCGCCCGTCGCGCCGCGCGGCGGCGGCCAGCCGGTCTCCGACCTCGGCGGCGAGCCGCACCCACCGGTCGTCGGCGGTGTGCTCGGCCAGGCGCAGCAGCGGTACGACCGCGCCCGCCTGGCCGGTCAGCAGGTCGAGGTCGGTGTCCTCGGTGACGGCGGCCGGGAGCTGCTCGGCCAGCGCGGCGGCGCGGGCAACGGCCTCGTCGCCGACCGCACCGAGCCGCCGCAGCAGCAGCCACCCAGTGATCCGCGATGCCAGGCCGATGTAGCCGCCGGGCGGGTCGGGCCGCCGCAGCGGCTGGACCGCGGCGTCGGCGGCGGCGCGCGACTCGGCCAGCCGCAGGCTGGCCAGTGTCGCCGCCAGCAGCCCGTCGGCGCCGTTGACGGGGTCGGCTCGGCCCGCGGCGACTTCGCGGCGGTGTGCGGCGAGCACGACGGCGACGCCGGTGAGGCCGCTGTAGAGGTCGGTACCGAGCGGGTGCACGGCCCAGCCGGTCGGGTTGAGGGTGGGCGCGATCCAGGCGGCGGTGCCGTCGTCGCCGCGGATCGCGGTGGCCGCGATCTCCCGCACGATGCCCGCGACCACGGCGCGCCGTCGCCGTTCCAGGTCGGTGCGGTCGGTACGGGTGGGCAGGCGGCGTTCGCCTGCGGGCAGCCATGCCTCGTTGAGGTAGGCGCTCACCAGCGCCGCCCGGACAACGCGCCGGTCGGTGCCCAGGTCGGCGGCCCGCCACCGCGCGCGGGTCTCGGCGAGGACGTCGACCGCGTGGCCCCAGCGGGTGCCGCGCGGCCCGTCCAGGACGCCGCGCGCGGGGGTGGTGCCGAAGTACGGGATGTCGCCGTCGAGCAGGTCGGCCACCTCGGCGGCGATGACGACCGGGTCGGCGGGGGCGTCCGCGGTGTTGGCGGCGTGCCGGGCGAGCAGGTCACCCGCCTTGGCAGCGGCGGCGGGCTCGTCGTGCAGGGACGCCGGGTGCCACAGCATCCGGCCCAGCGCGGCATAGGTCTCGGTCCCGCGCGGCACCGCGCGCACCGGGACGTCGGCGAACACGTCCAACGGCGCGTCGAGCGCCCCGGCGGCGTCCAGGTCGCGCAGGCGGTCGGTCATCTCCTCGAACGACGACACCACCAGGGCCCAGTGCTCGCGCAACACGGGTTCCGGCGCGGGGTGGTTGGCGGACGGGGCGAGCCGAGCCTTCGCGGTGCCGATACGCGCGGTGTCGGTGCCCGCGCCCAGCAGGACCGGAAGCTCCGGTTCGGGTTGCTGGCCCGGCAGCGACCCGATGCCGGAGGCATCGACGCCGCGCCAGCCGAGGCCGACGCCACGGCCGGGCAGCAGGCCGGTGCCGAGTACGGACCGCGCCACCAGGTCCCGCGCCGCGTCGGCGGCCCCGCCGTAGCCCGACGGGCGGGCGGGCTGGGTCGGGCTGAACAGGGTCTCGCAGTCGATCACCACCGGCACAGGGCCCGCCGCGACCAGATTGTCCTGGTGCAGGTCGGTCCCGCCGACCAGGCGCATGACGGCAAGCCAGCGGCCCAGGTTGCGGTGGAAGCGGCGCAGTTCCTCGTCACCGGCGCAGTAGCGGTGGGTGATGTGCTCCGCCCAGCCGTGCGCGCCGCGGTCGAGCACGGCGGGCACCCGGATCGGGTCGGGTTCGGCGGGGAGCACCGCGCGCAGCAGCGCGGCCAAGGCAGCGTCGACGGCGAGCGGGCGCGGCTTGTAGACGGCGATGCCGCCCTCCGCGCGCACCACGACCACGGTCCGGCCCGCCCGGTGGCTGTCGCCCGCGCCGAAGTCCACCGACCGCAGGCAGCCGGGGTCGGCGCCGGTGAGGACGGCCAGCGCGGCGCGGTCCGCGACGAAGCGGCCTGCGAACTCGACCGCCGCGTCGACCCGGTTGCCGGTGACCGTGGCCAGGCGCCGCGCCAGGGTCGGATAGCGGCCCGCGAGGGAGTCCCAGAAGCCCGGCGCGCACGTACGGTCCACGAACTCCGCCCATCGGCCCGCGCTGTCGGCGGCCCGCAGCGACCCGGTCAGCTTCGCCGCGTGCAGCTCCAGCACCAGGGTGCGGGCGAGCTTGCGCAGCACCACGATGCGCAGCGCCTCCCGCGCCCCGGCGGTGATCGCCGCCCGGTCCGCCGAACCAAGCCCGCCGAGCCCGCGCAGCCGCTCGACCAACTCCACGGCGGAGGGCCCGAGGAAGGCGTCCACCGAGGGCGCGAAGTGCTCCGTCCTCGCGGCGGCGGTCACCGCGGCGCCGTCCCGTCCGCCAGGAGGGCCGCCCGTAGGGCGTGTGGCACAGGGTGCCGGGTCAGCAGCACACGTGCTGCATCGAGTAGGTGCAGATGGTCCCGCACCAGGCGGTGAACTCGCCGCCGGTCATGGTGATGTCGGCCTCGGCGTGGCCGGTGAACAGCGGGCCCGCGGGGCTGTCCCCGGAGTCGCCACGCAGCCACCCCGCGATGGTCTCCTCGGCCTGGGCCAGTTCGAGTGTGCTCACGGGCATCTCCTCCGGTGCGTGTCGTCTGGGGACCTACCAGGGTGCCCACCACACGAACCCGGAGCAATCGACCGAACCGGCTACCTGCCGAGGTCAGCGCCGCGAAAGCCGATGGTGCGACGGAACTGGCCCGAACGGCGCGCCGCACTCGTCCGTGCGCCGAATCATTGAATCGAAAGTGTTCGGTTGCCTACATGATGGCGTAGCGGACGTGCGGGCCGCGGAGGTAGCTGCGGACGAGGTGTGGCTGTCGCCGGCGACGTCGCAGGAACCGGCGGGTCTCGTGGGCGAGTCGGTCGAGGTTGTGGGCTCGTGAGGCGTTGACGTTGCGCTTGAGATCGGCGTTGAGTAGTTCGTCGGGGTTGAGTTCGGGGCTGTAGCCGGGCATCAGGTGCGGTTCGACCCGGTCGGTGTTGGCCTCGAGCGAGGCGCGGGCGGCCTTGCTGCGGTGCACCGGATGCCGGTCGGCGATGACGTGCACCTTCCGGCCCGCTTGGCGGGCGACGAACAGGTGCGGGCTGTCCCGCACCGCCTCCCTGTCGGCCCGATGGTCGCGCATCACCGGCCCGCGCGCCCGGCCGTCGTCCAGCGTCTCGCCCAGCGCGTCGGCGTCCACGTGCGCACAACCGCGGGCGGTCTCGCCGATGCCGAACTCCTGGACGTCGTCAACCACGACGGTGAGCAGGTACCGGGCTTGATCGAGCGGTACCACCGGCGCCCGGATCGACGTGCTGCCCGGACGCGGTGCCGACGTGGTGGCCAGGTGGCTGCGGGCGCATCCGGGGGTCGAGGTGGTGTGCCGGGACGGCTCCACCGCCTACGCGCAGGCCGTGCGCGACGCGCTGCCGCACGCGGTGCGGGTCGCCGACCGGTGGCATCTGTGGCACGGCCTGTGCGACGCCGCGGGCAGGGAGGTCGCGGCCCACAGCACGTGCTGGGCCTCGGCCACGGGACTGCGCCGGGGAAAGCTCGCCGAGACCACCCTTCAACGCCGGCAACAGATCCATGCCCTGCGCGAGGCCGGGGTCGGGCTGCTGGACTGCTCACGCCGCCTCGGCCTGGCGATGAACACGGTCAAGCGCTACGCCCGCGCGGCCACACCCGAGCGCATCCAGCGGGTCCCCAAGTACCGGACCGGTATGGTCGACCCGTACCGGGACCACCTGCGTGCCCGCCGCGAACATGAGCCCGGTGTGGGAGCCACGACACTGCTGGGCGAGATCCGCGTTCTGGGCTACCACTGAAGTACACGCCCGACCGGTTCGGCTCATTGGAGGACGCCCGCGCGTTCCGCGAGGAATTCTTCCTCGCCCACAACCACGAACACCGACACTCCGGCATCGGCATGCACACCCCCGCGTCCGTCCACTTCGGAACCGCCGATCAGATCCGCGACCAACGACAGGGCGCCCTCGACCGCGCCCACGCCCGACACCCGCAACGCTTCGCACACCGACCCCGGCCACCCCGACTGCCCGAAACAGCCTGGATCAACCAGCCCGTCGAGCAACCGCAGCCGACCCCGTGAACACAACGTGTCTCATTCGAATTGACAACTACCGATCAGCCGTGCCGAATCGCGCACTCCGCACTCCTCCTGGTCGCGCGGACCACCGGAACCGGATGACCACCGCATCCGACCAGTAGGCAGGTGTTCCTTTCGTCCCACCGGAGGTGCTTCGTGTCCGCTTCCTGGCGACGACGTGCTGGAGGCGTCGTCGGCGCAGCGCGGCGTTCTCGTCCTCCGGCAAGGCCGCGCCGGGGCGCTCGCGGTGGCGGCGGGCGCCCCGGCGCGTTGTGCGTCCTCGAGCCGAATCCAGTTGCGCAGCGTCTCGTGGTTGACGCCCAGGTCCCGGGCCACCGACTTGATCGTCACACCGGGTCGGGACCGGTGGAGCGCGACCGCCTCGGCCCGGAACTCCGGCGGGTGGTGCTCCACCACCATCCGAACGGGACTCCTGACCACCCGAACCACCAAGGCCCAAGTGTGTCCGGTGTCCAACATCCGGGGTCGAGTCCCATGTCGTTGTCGGATTAAAATCCGTCAGGTGATCACGGACGCCCTGCTCGACCACAAGTGGCTGTCCCCCGCTGCGCTGGCGCTGCTCGTCGTGCTGGGCCCGTTCGCGGGCTCGTGGCTCGCGACCCGGCGCAGGCTCACCTCGTGGCTGCTCGTGCTGTCGCTGGTCCCGGTCGCCGTCACCACGCTCGTCCCGGTCGACCGGGAGCTGTACGAGCTGTGCGCGGTGCAGTGGTCTTTCCCGACACCGGCCAGGGTCGAGCTGATGGCGAACCTGGTGCTGTTCGTCGCGCCCGCGCTGCTGCTGACCGTGCTGACCCGGCGACCCCTGTTGGCCGGGCTCGCGGGACTCGGGCTGTCCGGGGCGATCGAACTCGTCCAGGCACTCGTGCCCGCGATCGGCCGGTCCTGCGACACGACCGACTGGACGAGCAACGGTCTCGGCGCGGTGATCGGCGCCGCGCTCGGATGGGGTGCGTTGTGGCTGGCGCGGCGCACGAGTCCGGTGCCGTCGTGAGGGTCACGGTGGTCGACCCACACGGCCACGGGGTCCACGGAACAGTCGGCGGACAACGGGGTCCTGCCCTGTTCACACCTGGCGATCGGCGCCCGCCCCGACCCTCACTGCACGTCCCCGGTCGTCGTCGAGCGGACCCGCCCGGTAGCGGACAGGTCGCCCGGCGGGATGCCGGGGTGGTGCTCCGCCCGCGCGCCGGGCGCGGCGGCGCCGGTGGGGGCCAGGGACAGGCGGGAGACGATGCGGTACCGGTCGCCCCGGTACAGGGAGTGCACGTACTCCACCGGGCGGCCCGCCACGTCGTTGGTCAGGCGCTCGAACAGCAGCGCCGGGGCGAAGACCGGGACGCCGAGCAGTTCGGACTCCGCGTCGTTGGTGACGGTGGGCTCGATGGACTGCACCGCGTCGCGGACCCGCACACCGTGCTCGGCCAGGCGGTCGTAGAAGTTGCCCGACTCCATGTCCTCCGGGGTGAGGCCGGGTGCGACGGCCACCGGGACGTGCAGGTACTCGATCGCCATGGGCTGTCCGTCGACCAGGCGCAGGCGCGCGGTGTAGGCGATCTCCGCGGCCGGTGACACGCGCAGCCTGCGGCCGACGCGGGCGCCGGCGGGGATGCGCGCGTGCTCCAGCACCCGGCTGGTCCACACCCCGCTCGCCTGCGGCACCGTCATGGCCCGGTCGCCGGACACGAGTTCCTGGGTGATCTTGGCGGGCGCGACGAAGGTGCCCCGGCCGTGCTGGCGGATCAGCAGGCCGGTGTTGACCAGTTCGTCCACCGCCGACCGCAGCGTGGGGCGGGACACCGACAGCTGGCGGCACAGGGTGCGCTCGGCCGGGATCGGCGCGCCCGGCGGGTGCGTCTCGATCAGCTCCAGCAGGTAGTCGCGCACCCGTTCGCGCTTGAGGATCGGTTCGGCCATGGCGCCTCGCTTCGTCCGACGCTGCTCCGACCGCGTCGCCGCTCCAGTATGGCAGACCAGTGGTCAGTAGCGACTTGCTCAAGATCGAGAGCGCTCTCATGGCTGTGAGCTGGGTGTTGACTGCCAGATTGGTCTATGCCATCTTCAACACGCTCCACCCTGGGTTTACCAATTGGTCAGCTGAGAGGTGAGACGTGCCGCACCGCCCCCTTGCCCTCGTCCTCGCGCTGGGACTCGCCCTGACGGCCACCACGGCCTGCGGGAACGACCCCGGTGACGCCGGCGGTCGGCAGCAGATCACCGTCTGGCTCATGAAGGACTCGGCCACCGAGGACTTCGTCAGCCGGTTCGAGACCTCGTTCGAGGACGACCACCCCGAGCTGGACCTCGACATCCAGGTCCAGGAGTGGAACGGCATCGCCCAGAAGGTCACCAGCGCGCTGGCGGGCACCGACCCGCCCGACGTCATCGAGGTCGGCAACACCCAGGTCGCCCAGTACGCGGCCAGCGGGGGCGTCACCGACCTGACCGACCGCCGGGCCGAGCTGAAGGGCGAGGACTGGATCTCGGGCCTGGCCGAGCCGGGCGCGGTCGACGGCAGGCAGTACGGCATCCCCTTCTACGCCGCCAACCGCGTGGTCATCTACCGCACGGACCTGTTCCAGGCCGCCGGGGTGACGCCGCCGAAGACCCGCGACGAGTGGCTGGCCGCCACCGAGCAGCTCGACCGGGGCGACGCGCAGGGCATCTACCTGCCCGGCCAGAACTGGTACGTGCTCGCCGGGTTCGTCTGGGACGAGGGCGGCGACCTGGCCACCCGCTCGGGCGACCGGTGGTCCGGCTCCCTGAACACGCCCGAGGCGCTGGCCGGGGCCGACTTCTACCGGCGGCTCCAGGCCCTCGGCGACGGGCCGAAGGACTCCGACGAGTCCCGGCCGCAGCAGACCGACGTGGTGGCCGCCGGGCAGGTCGCGCAGTTCATCGCCGTGCCCGGCGCGGCGAAGCTGGTGGAGCAGGCCAACCCCGAGCTGGCGGGCAAGCTCGGCTTCTTCCCGATCCCCGGCAAGACCGCGGCCGCGCCCGGCGCCGTGTTCACCGGCGGGTCCGACCTGATCATCCCGCTCGCCTCGCCGCGCCAGGAGGGCGCCTACGAGGTGGTCGAGGCGCTGACCGGCGAGACCTGGCAGGTCGAGCTGGCCAAGGCGATGAACTACGTGCCCAACCGGACCGGCCTGGCCGGGGCCGTCGGCGACGACCCCGGCGCGGCGGCCATGGCGGCGGCCGCGGTCAACGGGCACGCCACGCCCAACTCGCCGAACTGGGCGGCGGTGGAGGCGCGCAACCCGATCAAGGAGTTCCTCACCGAGGTGCTGACCGGGTCCGACCCGGGCGCCGCGGCCGCCGAGGCGGACCGGGTGATCACCCGGGCGCTCAACTCGGACGAGTAGGTGGCGACCACGCTGGCGCGGCCGGTCGAGCACCGGCCGCGCCCCTCCCCCGCGCCCCGGCGGCGACGCCGCTCGTTCTGGCCCTACCTGCTGATCTCGCCGACGCTGCTGGCCACCGGCTACCTCCTGCTCTACCCGTTGGCGCGCAACGTGGTGATCTCCCTCCAGGAGTTCCGCCTGCCGCAGCTGGTGCGCGGCGACGCCCGGTTCGTCGGCCTGGCGAACTACGGCCGGGTGCTGTCCGACCCGGAGTTCTGGGCGGTGGTGCGGCGCACGCTGCTGTTCACCGCGATCAACGTCGTGCTCATCATGGTGCTGTCCACGCTGGTCGCCCTGCTGCTGGTGCGGCTGGGCCGGGTCCTGCGGCTGCTGGTGATGTCCGGGCTGGTGCTGGTGTGGGCCACCCCGGTGATCGCGGCGACCACCGTGTTCCAGTGGCTGTTCCAGTCGCGGCTGGGGGTGGTGAACTGGGCGCTGGTGCGACTGGGGTTCGAGGGCTTCCGCGACTACACGTGGTTCGCCGACGGGCCCGCCACCTTCGCCATCCTCGTGGTGCTGATCGTGTGGCAGTCCGTCCCGTTCGCCGCGCTGTCGCTGTACGCGGCGATGGTCACCGTCCCGGCCGAGCTGTACGAGGCGGCGCGCATCGACGGCGCGGGCGCGTGGCGGTCGTTCACCACCATCACCCTGCCCGTGCTGCGCGCGATGTTCGGCCTGATCACCTGCCTGGAGGTGATCTGGGTGGTCAAGGCGTTCGTGCAGATCTGGGTCATCAGCCAGGGCGGGCCGGGGCAGGCCACCACCACGCTGCCGGTCTACGCGTTCCAGGTCGCGCAGTCGTTGCAGCGCTACGACCTGGGCGCGGCGGTGTCGATGCTCATGGTGCTGCTGCTGGTGCTCGCGCTGCTGACCTACTTCCGGCAGCTCTACCGGCAGGAGGGCGAGTCATGACCGGGCGGGTGCTGCGCGGCGCGGCCGCGATCGTCGTGTTCGTGGTGTCGGTGTTCCCCGTCTACTGGATGGTGCTGACGGCCTTCAAGCCCACCCGCGACATCCAGGCCGCGACGCCGTCGTTCCTGCCGCTGTCGGTGACCTTCGAGCACTTCGGCACGGCGGTCGCGGCGCGCGGGTTCTGGTCGTTCTGGCGCAACAGCGCCCTGGTGGCCGGCGGGGCGGTGCTGCTGGCGCTCGCGGTCGCGCTGCTGGCGGCGTTCGCGGTGGCGCGCCTGCGGTGGCGGGGCAGGCGCGGTTTCATCCTGATGGTGTTCATCGCGCAGATGACGCCGTGGGAGGCGCTGCTCATCCCGGTCTACGTCATCGCCCGCGACACCGGGACGCTCGACACGCTGTGGATGCTCACGCTCGTCTACTTCATGATCACGCTGCCGTTCACGATCGTCACCCTGCGCGGCTTCCTCGCCGCGATCCCCGCGGACCTGGAGGAGGCCGCCCTGGTGGACGGCTGCTCGCGCGCCCAGGCGTTCCGGCGGGTGGTGTTCCCGCTGCTCGCCCCGGGCCTGCTGGCGACCTCGCTGTTCGGGTTCATCACCGCCTGGAACGAGTTCGCCTTCGCCAACGTGCTGATCATCAAGGACCAGGACGACCGCACGCTGCCGGTCTGGCTGTCGTCGTTCAACAACACCTTCGGCACCGACTGGGGCGCCACCATGGCCGCCTCCACCCTGTTCATGCTGCCGGTGCTGCTGGTGTTCCTCGTCCTCCAGGGACGCGTGACCACCGGCATCGTCGGTGGCGCGGTGAAGGGCTGAAGGGGGTCCGCGGTGCTCGTGCCACGTCCGACCAGGCTGGTCCGCCGCCACGGCGGGTTCACCCTCTCCCCCGACACCGCCGTCCGCGTCACCCCCGGCGCGGAGGGCGCGGCCCGGCTGCTGCGCGCGTCGCTGCGCCCGGCCACCGGGCTGCCGCTGCCGCCGCACGAGGACGGGCGGGTGGTCATCGCGCTCGACGAGCGGCTGGTGGGCCTCGGCGACGAGGGCTACGCGCTGAGCGTCACCGAGCACGCCGTGGTGCTGCGGGCGGCGACCCGGCAGGGGCTGGCGCACGGCGTGCAGACCATCCGGCAGCTGCTGCCGGTCGAGGCCCTCGGTCCGCGCCCGGCGCCCGGCGTGGTCTGGGCGCTGCCCGGCGTGGACGTCCGGGACACGCCGCGCCTGCCGTGGCGCGGGGTGATGCTGGACGTGGCCCGGCGCTTCCAGCCGGTGTCCGTGCTGCGCCGCTTCGTCGACCTGATGGCGCTGCACAAGCTCAACGTGCTGCACCTGCACCTCACCGACGACCAGGGCTGGCGGCTGCCCGTGCCGGGCCACCCGCGGTTGACCGAGGTCGGGGCCTGGCGCGCGGGCAGCGACGGCGACGGCGTGCCGCACGGCGGCTGGTACACCCGCGCGGAGCTGGCCGGGCTCGTCGCCCACGCCGCTGAGCGCGGGGTGCGGGTCGTGCCGGAGGTCGAGATGCCCGGCCACGCGCGGGCCGCCCTGGCCGCGTACCCGCACCTGGGCAACGTGCCGGCGCGTCGGCTGCCGGTGTGGACGCGGTGGGGCATCAGCGACGCGGTGTTCGGCGTGCACGACGCCGCCCTGGGGTTCTGCCGGGACGTGCTGGACGAGGTGGTGGACGTCTTCCCCGACCCGCACGTGCACATCGGGGGCGACGAGTGCCCGACCACCGAGTGGGAGACCAGCCCGACCGCGCTGGCGCGGATCGCCCGCGAGGGGCTGGCCGGGCCGCACGAGCTGCACGGCTGGTTCCTCCGACAGGTCGCCGAGCACCTGGTGTCGCGCGGGCGCAGGCCGGTGTCGTGGGAACCGATCGGGCACCCCGGCGCGGTGGTCATGCCGTGGCGGGACGCGGCGGACGCCTATCGCGCGCTGGAGCGCGGCCACGACGTGGTCATGGCCCCGCACCGCTCGACCTACCTGGACTACCCGCAGTCGGCCGACCCGGACGAGCCCGCCGGACAGCCCGGCCTGGTGGTCACCGCGCACGACGTCTACCACGTGCCCCTGCCTACCGGGGTCCTCGGCGCCCAGTGCGCGCTGTGGACCGAGTACGTGCCCACCGCGCGGCACCTGGAACGACTGGCGTTCCCCCGGCTCGCGGCGCTGGCCGACGCGCTGTGGACCCGACGACCCTCGTGGGCCGACTTCACCGACCGGATGCGCGGGCACGCCGGCCGCCTGGCCGCGCTGTCGGTGCCCCACGGACCGCTGACGACCAGGGAGGAGGACGAAGACCGCTCCCCTGCTCAACCCTGCTGACCCGAGGAGAACTGCCTTGTCCACACGGAAGATCGCCGTGGCCGGCGCGGCCGCGGCGGCGGTGGGCGCCCTGGTGACCGGCCTGCTGACCGCGCCCGCCGCGCTGGCCGCCGACGCCGTCACCGCCCAGTACCGCACCAGCGCCACCGCGGCGGCGACCGACCAGGTCGAACCCTGGTTCAAGCTGGTCAACACCGGCACCACGTCCCTGCCGCTGGCCGAGTTGAAGGTCCGCTACTACTTCACCGCCGACAGCCCGTCGATCGGCTACCGCTTCGCCTGCTCGTGGGCGGTGCGGGGCTGCGGCATCGTGACCGGCTCGTTCGGCACGCTGACCGGCGGCGTCGCCGACCGGTACCTGGAGGTCGGCTTCACGTCGGGCACGCTCGCGCCCGGCGCGGACACCGGTGACCTCCAGCTGCGCTTCTACCGGTCCGACTGGGGCCGCATCACCCAGTCGGACGACTACTCGTTCCGGGCGTCGAGCAGCTACTCGGCGTGGCCGAGGGTGGCCGTCTACCGGGGCGGGACGCTGCTGTACGGCACCCCGCCGGGCGGCACGCCGCCGACCACCACGACCACCACGTCGACCCCGCCGAACCCCAACGGCCCGGCGCTGTTCGACGACTTCTCCTACACCAACTCCGCTGATTCGCGCATCTCCCAGCGCGGCTGGACGGTCCGCTCCGGCGGCGGCGGTCCGGGTGTGCCGGGTGCCGAGTGGGACCCGACGCGGATCACGTTCCCGACCGTGGACGGGCAGCAGTCGATGCGGCTGGAGTCGTGGAACAACGGCTCGGCGGCGCGGCAGACCGAGCTGTTCCACCAGCGGAAGTTCTTCGAGGGCACGTACGCGGCGCGGGTGAAGTTCTCCGACGCGCCGGTGTCCGGCCCCGACGGCGACCACGTGGTGCAGACGTTCTTCACCATCACGCCGCTGCGCTCCGACCTCGACCCGGACTACGGGGAGATCGACTTCGAGTACCTGCCCAACGGCGGGTGGGGTGAGACGTCGAACATCCTGTACGAGACGACGTGGGAGACCTACCGCAACGACCCGTGGCTGGCCGACAACACCCACACCGCGCAGCGGCAGAGCTACGCGGGCTGGCACGACCTGGTGGTCCAGGTGTCGGGTGGCCGGGTGAAGTACTTCGTGGACGGGGCGCAGGTCGCCGACCACGGGGACAAGTACTACCCGGAGACGCCGATGTCGATCAACTTCAACCTGTGGTTCATCGCGGGTGGGCTGGTCGGCTCGTCGGGTGACCGGACGTACCAGCAGCACGTGGACTGGGTGTACTTCGCCAAGGACCAGGTGCTGAGCCCGGCGCAGGTGACGTCGAAGGTGTCGGGTTACCGGTCCTCGGGCGTGGCCCACGTGGACACGGTGCCGGCGGCGTAGTCGTCGTTCCCCGGCCCGCTCTCGGGCGGGTCGGGGACCCTCGTCAGAGGGTTGTGATGACTGTGCAGTGGTGGAGTGTGCGCACCAGTTTCGAGGCCAGGACCCAGCGGATCGCGGGGTCGTCGAAGGCGACTGGTTCGCTCGTGACGGGGACGGGGAGCGCGGTCCCTCGCGGTAGTGGGTTCCGTCGACGCCGTGGATCGGGTGTTCGCGGGCGCGGATGACGAGGTGCCCTTCCTGGCGCGACGCTGGGCAGGTGCGGGTGGCCGTGTGTGCGCAGGGCAGGCAGATCGGGGGTTCGGCGACGAGCATTCCCTCGGGCCAGCCGGGCCAGGGTCGGGTGCGGTCGGGGATGAGCCAGAGGGTGCCGTCGTCGTCGCTATCGGCCGGTCCGGCGCAGACCTGGCACAGGAGTTTGCGCATGGCGCGGCGTTGCCGGTGGACCACGAGATTGCCACCTGCCTCACCTGTCAACACACGGAGCACAGAGGTCTACGGCGGCAAGGTGTTGCGCCTACATCCTCCGTCGCATGACGGGCAGGACAGCCGCGAACAGCACTCCTACCCGTATCGACAGACGGTAGGACGCTCTCCTGTTCAGCTTTTAACAGCGTGTTAATGCTGCTCGACGATCACCCGATCGGGGCTACTCGCATACGGTGGGCGAGCCCCCGCAACTCTCGACCCCCGGCGTCCCGGCGAGCCTTGACGAGGAGGTTCGACACCGCCTCGCGGGCGAAGACATCGGTCCGCACCTTCTGCGGCGCCAGTCGTTCCGCTACGAGCAGTGCTTCCACACCGCGCCCCTGAGTGCCGCGTTCGCCCAGCAAACTACGGCCGTAGTCGATCCAAAAAGTAGCCTGACGGGAAGCGGAAACACCTGCCGGGTTGACCCCTCGGGCTATTTCGGTGACGCGACCACCTTGGTCCAGCTCAAGACCGATCGACACCTTCCAGATTCCGACGTTGGTCCTGCCGAAATTCGTCTGCATCCAGGGGCTCACGTCTTCGTCCAGCACGTCCGCGAATCGCGCGGCTTCCGCCAGGTGCTCCTGCGCCGACTCGTTGTTCCCCAGGGCAGCCGAAGCGAGCGAGGCCGTCAAATGAGCCAGGCCACGAATCTCCGCGCGAGTGTCGACCGCATCCGCCACCTGTACTGCCAATTCATACTGACGGGCACGATTGGCGCCGCTCAGGAGTTGAGCGCGCTGGTAGGCCGCGTAGGAAAGCCATACGGGGTCTTCCAGCTCCTCGGCGACACGGCGCATTCGCTCGGCCGCCAGGACCGGAAGTCCGGCGATGCCGAGGTCATGGGCCAGGTAGGCGGCCGCCTTGTAGGCGCTCATCAACCCCACCAGTGCGTCTTCCCGGTGGTCGGCCGTGGCTGACGCGGCGAGGAGGTCACGGATGAGCGCAGGCAGGAGGCTCGCCTGCTCCGCGTACTCGGCCTTCGGGCGCAGCACCAGGTTGAGCCGCTTGACATCGGCGCGTATCTCGTCCCAGGGCCGACTGAGCCCACCCGGGACCTCGCCGATCTGCCAACCGGTCAGTACGTCCTCAACAGCAGGCATGCCGGTGCGCGCTTCAGTGGACGGCGCGCCCGAAAGTGCGTACGGCTTCCCCGTGAGTTCGACGGGCGAGACCCGCAACGCCCGAGCCAGGTTTTCGAGCACGGACCTCTTCGTCACGGGCCGCAGTCCGCGTTCGATCATGCTGAGGTACGCGGGGGTCATGCCCGCCAGTTCGGCTGCCTCGGTCAGGGTCAGTCCGCGCCGGTTCCGGATCTCGCGCACTCGACGGCCGATGCCCCCCGAGTCGTCCTCGTACATCGGGTCACCTCCTACCGTGGCACGGGGTTCGCACCAAGGTACCCGGCACTACAGGTCACCCCGCCTTCCGCAGCACCTCCGCCAACGACGTGGCCGGGTGGCCGGTGAGGCGTTCGACGTGGTCGGTGACGTCCGCCAGTTCGCCGTTGGCGATGGCGGTGTAGGTGGAGACCCACGCGTCCAGTTGCCAGTCCGGGGCGCCGTACGAGGCGCGCGAGCGGTACGCCTCCGCCACGGTCTCCGGCCGGTAGGTCGTGGGACGGCCGGTGACCTCGGTGATCACGCCGGCGATGTCGTCCAGGCCCAGCGCCTCGGGGCCGGTGAGGTCGTAGGTCGCGCCGGCGTGGTCGGGGGCGGCCAGGAGCACTGCGGTGGCCGCGTCGGCGATGTCGTCCTGCGCCACCACGGCCGCCCGCCCCTCCCCCGCCGGGCCCCGGATCGCGCCGTCCTCGCCGACCAGCACCGAGGTGAAGTCGGCGTAGAGGTTGTCGCGCAGGAAGGTGTGCGGCAGGCCGGTGGCGCGGATGTGCTCCTCGGTGGCGTGGTGGTCGCGGGCGAGGGTGAAGGTCGCGTCGGGGGCCGCGCCGCAGAAGGAGATGTAGACGAGGTGGCCCACGCCGGCCTCAGCGGCGGCATCGACGAACGCGCGGTGCTGGTCGACGCGGTCCGCGGTCTCCGAGGCCGAGACCATGAGCACGCGGTCCACGCCGGTCAGGGCCTCGCGCACCGCGTCACGGTCGGGGAAGGGGGCGACGGCGGTGGTCGCGCCGGGCAGGCGCGGGGCGCGGGCCGGGTCGCGCACGAGCAGCCGCTGGGGGACGCCGTCGGCGGCCAGGCGGCGCGCGACGCGCCCGCCGAGGCGGCCGGTGGCGCCGGTGACCGCGACGGCGGGGGTGGAGGCGGGGTGGTGCGGGTCGGTCACGGCGGTTCCCTCCGGGCGGCGTGCGGTACGTGCGGATCATGTCGCGCACGTGGCCTGGCCGCGAGTCCGGGGAAGAACGCGGGCCGGGAGGGAACCCGCGGGCGGGTCCGAGGCCGGGTGGGCCGGTGCCCACCCGGCCGCCCGGCTCCGCGGGCACCGGCCGCCGCCCGTCGGCCGGTGCCCGCCCGCACCGGTCAGCTCAGCGCGAGGTCCGAGGTCGGGAAGGTGCCGTGAGCGGGGTTGACGTCCGCCTCGCCGCCGCGGCCGTCGCAGCGCCGATCGGGGTTGAACGCCAGGTAGGTGCCCGAGGAGCAGGCGATGGCGAACTCCGCGTCACCGCCCACCACGACGTTGCCCGAGAGGTTGGCGCCGTCCTGGACCAGGGCGTTGTCCTTGACCACGGCGTTGCCGGCGACCACACCGCCGTTGACCCAGCCCAGGCCCTCGACTCGGGCGTTGTCCCGGACCGTCGCACGGCCGTGGACGGCGGCCTTGGGGCCGACGTACGCGGTCGCGGCGACCGTGGCGGTGTTGGCCACCCAGCCGCCGCCGTTGGCGTGCCAGCGGCCGCCGCCGGTCGGGGCGGGCTTGACGTGGCCCGGTTCGAAACCGGACGGGGTGGCGCCGGAGACCCGGAACTCGTAGGGGAAGCGGCGCGCCTTGTCGTAGCCGTCGAGGAAGGCGTAGCGCGGCACGGCGGTCGGCGCGCCGGTGACCACGAGCCACACCTCGCGCTCGCCGGACTGGAGCTGGAAGGTGATCTGGCCGTCGGTCCCGACCGTCACCGGCGAGTAGCGCGGCACGCCGTTGCGCACCGCGACCAGGCCGAACGCCCAGCCGGTCGCGCCGGTCTCGGCGTGCCCCTTCACCCGGACCCTCACCAGCGCGCCGTCGGAGGCGGCCACCAGCTTGACCTTGTTGAAGCCGTAGTCGGAGGGCGCGGCGCGGGTGTTCACCCGGAAGTGGCCCGCCGCCGCGTCGACCGGCTCGACCAGGCCGCCGTTGTACGCCTTGAGGAAGCCCGAGCCGTACACGTTGTCGATGAACGGCATCAGGGTGGCGCGGTTGCCGTAGTCGTAGGTGACGTTGCGGGTGGCGTACTCGCCGATCCGCCGGTTCAGCTCGGCCTGGGTGATGCCGGCCAGGCGTCGGTAGACCTCCAGCGGGTGCTCGTCGCCGCGCGCCTCGTTCCACAGCCGGTTGAACATCGCCAGGCCGTCGCGGTCCTTGACGTACTGCATGAGCATCCAGTTGCCGTAGTGGTGGCGGCTGGAGCTCCAGTACAGGTTCTCCGACCGCAGCCAGCGGGTCAGGTCGCCCGCCGCGGTGGCGGGCAGGGCCTGCATCGCCATGAACTCGGCGCCGGTCTCCCAGAACGTGCCCGCGTACGGGGCGGTGAAGCCGTACCCGGGGCGCCCCATGGTGGTGTACGCCTGGAACACGTGGCCCAGCTCGTGCGCCAGGCCCCACGACCCGGGCAGCGCCGCGCCGGGCGCGACGTTGATGATGCCGACCCGCCCGTCCACCGAGCCGCCCGTGGCCCACGCGTCCAGCGCGGTGCGGTTCCACGTGCGGGTGATGATGACGATGATCTTGTGCTGGGCCAGCAGCCCCGTCTCCGGGGTGAACCGCATCGTGTTCACGTAGAACGAGTACAGGTTCTCCAACTGCGTGATGACGCTGGTGGGGTCGAAGTTGTACGGCGAGGGCGCGGACACCGGGTTCGTCCCGGACCGCTCACCCCACAGCAGGATGAAGTTGGTGGACTCGCGCGTGCGCTCGGGGGCCCACGGCACCTCGCCGGTCTGCGTCCACCGGGCCGGGAGGTAGACGGTTTTCGCGGCGGCGACGACATCGGCGGCGGTATCGGCGGAGGTGGAGGCCGGGAAAGGGGAGGCGGAGGCGGCGGGCGGCGCGAGCACCGCGGTGAGCACACCCACGGTCAGGGCCGCGACCACCGCCCGCGCACCCGACGGTCGTCTGCCGTGCAGGTCGTACGTCATCGTGCGACAACACCTTTCGTCGAACGGCGTGTGGGCGCGAATGACGGCGGCTTCGCACCGGAATCCGGGTGTCGGGCCAGGATGGGCTCCGAAAAGGTTTTCGGCAAGCCCCACCAGCGCGTTGTCGAACAGCGCGACCCGTTCGACTCGACGCGTGCCGCGCGTTCGACGCGACCGCCGGAAAAAACTTCGGCCGGCGGTGTCGAGAACCCGGGACCGGCTCCGTCCCCGCTGTGAACGCCGACCACAATGGGTCGGGCGAGGCTCGGAGGAGACGCACCATGGCCAAGTACCTGCTGCTCAAGCACTACCGCGGCGCCCCGGCGGCGGTCAACGACGTGCCGATGGACCAGTGGACGCCGGAGGAGATCTCGGACCACGTCCGGTACATGAACGACTTCGCCGCCCGGCTGGAGCAGACCGGCGAGTTCGTCGACGGCCAGGCGCTCGCACCCGAGGGCACGTTCGTCCGGTACGACGGCGAGGGCCGCCCGCCCGTCACCGACGGCCCGTTCCCCGAGACCAAGGACCTCATCGCCGGCTGGATGGTGATCGACGTCGACAGCCACGAGCGCGCCGTGCAGCTGGCCGGCGAGCTGTCGGCCGCGCCCGGGGCGGGTGGCGAGCCGATCCACGAGTGGCTGGAGCTGCGCCCGTTCCTGCACGCGCCGCCCACCATCACCGAATGACCCGGCACCTGGACGAGGCCCTGCTCCGGGGCCTCACGCCGAACGTCCTCGGCGTCCTCGTCCGCCGCGGAGCCGACTTCGCGGCGGCCGAGGACGCCGTGCAGGACGCGCTGGTCGAGGCGGTCCGCTCCTGGCCCGCCGACCCCCCGCGCGAACCGAAGGGCTGGCTGGTCGCCGTGGCCTGGCGCCGGTTCCTCGACGCGACCAGGGCGGAGGACTCCCGCCGCCGGCGGGAGGACCTGGTCGACGAGGAGCCGGCGCCCGGACCGGTGCCCGCGGTGGACGACACGCTCCAGCTGTACTTCCTGTGCGCCCACCCGTCGCTCACGCCGTCGTCGGCGGTCGCGCTCACGCTGCGCGCCGTCGGCGGCCTGACCACCCGCCAGATCGCCCGCGCCTACCTGGTGCCCGAGGCGACCATGGCTCAGCGCATCAGCCGGGCCAAGCGCACCGTCGCCGGCGTGCGGTTCGACCGGCCCGGCGACGTGGCCACCGTGCTGCGCGTGCTCTACCTGGTCTTCAACGAGGGCTACTCCGGCGATGTCGACCTCGCGGTGGAGGCCATCCGGCTCACCCGGCAGCTCGCGGCCGCGATCGACCACCCGGAGGTGGCGGGGCTGCTCGCCCTCATGCTGCTCCACCACGCCCGGCGCGCCGCCCGGACCTCGCCCGACGGCGGCTTGGTGCCGCTCGCGGAGCAGGACCGCGGCCTGTGGGACACCCGGTTGATCGCCGAGGGGGTCGGGATCCTCCAGGCGGCCCTGGCCCGGGACCGGCTGGGCGAGTTCCAGGCCCAGGCCGCCATCGCGGCGCTCCACGCCGACGCGCGCACCGCGGCGGAGACCGACTGGGTGCAGGTCGTCGAGTGGTACGACGAGCTGCTGCTCCTGGTCGACAGCCCGGTGGTCCGGCTCAACCGCGCGGTGGCCGTCGGCGAGGCCGACGGTCCGCGCGCGGGCCTGGCGGCGCTCGCGGGGCTGGACGCCTCGCTGCCCCGCCACGCCGCGGTGTCGGCGTACCTCCGGGAGCGCGCCGGCGACCCGGCGGGGGCGGCGCGGCTGTACGCGGAGGCGGCCCGCAAGGCGACCAACCTCGCCGAGCGCGACCACCTGACGCGCCAGGCGGCCCGGCTCAACGCCCGCCGCCGCGCCCCTGACGGTCCGTAGCCGCGGCGCCACCGCCCGAACCGTCCCTGGCCGCCGGCCGACCGCGAATGCGAAGATCTTCCGCCTATGCCGAGAATTCCCCACGGGGTTCGGGCGGGTTACGCGGCCGGGTCGTTCGTCACCGGCGCGTTCGGCACCGTGCCCGGCCTGCTCCTGCTGCCCTACCTGACCGACGGCCTGGCGGTGCCCGCCGCGGTCGCCGGGCTGCTGGTGCTCGCGCCGAAGGCGTGGGACGTGCTGTTCAACCCCGTGGCGGGCCGGATCAGCGACCGGGCGGGCGTGCGGCGGCCGTTCCTGCTGCGCGGCGGGCTGGCCACGGCGGCGCTGTTCGCGCTGCTGTTCGCCGGGCCGTTCACCGGGGCCGGCGCGGCGGTGTACGTGGCGCTGGTGTTCCTGGCCTGCGCGACGGCGTACGCGTTCTTCCAGGTGCCGTACGTGGCCATGGCCGCGGAGATCACCGACGACTACGACGAGCGCACCCGGCTGATGGCGTGGCGGATGGCGTTCCTGGCGCTGGCCATCCTGCTCAGCGGGGCCGGCGCGCCCGCGGTGCGCGACCTCGTCGGCTACCCGGGCATGGGCGCGGCGGTCGCGGCGGTGATGGTGCTGGGCACCGCGGTGGTCGTGGCCGGCACGCGCGGGGTGCCCGCGGCGCGGCGGGTGTCGACGGCCGCGTCACCGCGCGAGCTGCTGGCGGCGGTGCGCGGGTCGCGGCCGTTCCGGTCGCTGCTGGCGGTGTTCGTGGTGCAGGCCGTGGGGCTGGGCACGATGCTCGCGGGCGTCGACTACTTCGCCCGGCTGGTGCTGGGCGACCGGTCGTGGCAGCCGGCGCTGTTCGCCGGGTTCGTCGGGCCCGCGCTGCTGGTCATGCCGCTGTGGCAGCGGGTCGGCCGGCGGCGCGGCAAGCGGTTCGGCCTGGTCGCGGCGTCCCTGCTGTTCGCGGTGGCCGTGGTGGGGCTGCTGGCCTCGCCGGTGCTGCCGGTCGGCGTGGTGCTCGCCCTGATGGCGGTGATCGGCGTCGGGTACGCGGGGATGCAGGTGTTCCCGCTGGCGATGCTGCCGGACGTGATCACCGCCGAGGAGGAACGGGCCGGCGCGACGCGCGCGGGCCTGTTCTCCGGCGTGTGGACGGCCGGCGAGACGCTCGGGCTGGCGCTGGGGCCCGGCGTGTACGGGCTGGTGCTGGCGCTGGGCGGGTACGTCGCGAGCACCGACGGCTCGGCCGTGCAGAGCTCCGGCGCGGTGACCGCCGCGCTGCTCGGTTTCACCGCCGTGCCCGCGGTGCTGGCGGTGGTCGCCCTGCCCCTGCTGCGTGAGGAGATCCCCCGATGACCGACGTCCTGGCCGAGCTGCGCGCGTTGCGGGCGGGCGACCTGCCCACGCACGGCGGGCGCACGCTGGCCTACGTCTACGACAGCGCGCTGCCGGGGCTCGACGAGCTGGCGGCGTCCGCGCACGCGCTGGCGTCATCGGTGAACGGGCTCGACCCGACCGCGTTCCCGAGCCTGCTGCGGCTGGAGAACGACGTGGTGCGCACCGCGGCCCGGCTGCTGGGCGGTTCCCCGGAGACCGTCGGCACGGTCACCTCGGGGGGCACCGAGTCGTGCCTGCTGGCGGTGGTCGCGGCGCGGGACTCGCGGCCGGGGGTCGCCTCGCCGTCGGTGGTGCTGCCCGAGACCGCGCACGCGGCGTTCCACAAGGCGGCGCACTACTTCGGGGTGCGGGCGGTGCCGGTGCCGGTGGACCCGGTGACGTTCCGGGCCGACCCGGCGGCGGTGGCCGCGGCGATCGACCCCTCCACCGTGCTGGTGGTGGCCAGCGCGCCGTCCTACGCGCACGGCGTGGTCGACCCGGTGGCGGAGATCGCGGCGGCGGCCTCCGCGCGCGGGGTGCGCTGCCACGTGGACGCGTGCATCGGCGGGTGGGTGCTGCCGCACGCCGACGGGGTGGCGCCGTTCGACCTCTCGGTGCCCGGGGTCACCAGCATCTCGGTGGACCTGCACAAGTACGCGTACTGCCCGAAGGGCACGTCGGTCCTGCTGCACGCCAACGCCGACCTGCGCCGGGCGCAGTTCTTCGCCAGCGCCGCCTGGCCCGGGTACACGATGCTGAACCCCACCACGCAGTCCACCCGGTCGGGTGGTCCCCTGGCCGCCGCGTGGGCGGTCCTGCGGCACGTCGGTGACGACGGGTACCGGGAGCTGGCGCGGCGGGCGCTGGAGAGCACGCGGGTGCTGCGCGCCGGGGTCGAGGGGATCGACGGGCTCCGGGTGCTCGGCTCGCCGGACGCCACGCTGCTGGCCGTGGCCGCGTCCCGGGACGACCTCGACGTGTTCACCGTGGCCGACGAGATGAAGGCGCGGAACTGGTACGTGCAGCCGCAGTTCGCCTTCGGCCCCTCCCCCGCCAACCTGCACCTGACCGTGACGGCCGCCAACGCCGGGCACGAGCGGGAGCTGCTCGACGACCTGCGCGCCTCGGTGGCGGCGGCGGTCGAGGCCGGGCCGGTGGAGGTGGCGCCGGAGGTCCTGGCGTTCATCGGCTCGCTCGACCCCGCCGCGCTGACCCCCGCCGAGTTCGCCGGGCTCCTCGCGGCGGCCGGGATGGGCGGCGGGGACGGGTTGCCGGAGCGCATGGCGGTGGTGAACACGCTGCTGGCGGCGGCGTCGCCCGCGCTGCGCGAGCGGCTGCTGGTGGAGTTCCTGGGCGCGCTGTACTCCTCCTGAGGCGGCGCTGGGCCGTTTGCGCGATCATGGTGGCGTGCACCTTGATCTGAGCGGCAGGACGGCACTGGTCACCGGGTCGACGCAGGGCATCGGCGAAGCCATCGCGGTGGGCCTGGCGCGGGCCGGCGCGCGGACGGCGGTCAACGGGCGCAGGCCGGACGCGGTGGAGGAGGCGGTGGCGCGGCTGCGCGAGGCCGTGCCGGGGGCCGACGTGGTGGCCGCGCCCGGTGACGTGTCGACCGCCGAGGGCGCGTCGGCCCTGTTCGACGCGCTGCCGGTGGTGGACGTGCTGGTCAACAACGTGGGCATCTTCGGCTCGCGCCCGGCCCTCGACATCACCGACGACGAGTGGCGGCGGTACTTCGAGGTGAACGTGCTGGCGGCCGTGCGGCTGACCAGGACGTACCTGCCGGGGATGCGGGAGCGCGGCTGGGGGCGGGTGCAGTACATCGCCAGCGACTCGGCCGTGGTGATCCCGGCGGAGATGATCCACTACGGCGTGTCGAAGACGGCGCTGCTGGGGGTGTCGCGCGGGTTCGCCAAGGAGGCGGCGGGCAGCGGGGTGACGGTGAACTGCGTGCTCGCCGGGCCCACCCACACGGGCGGGGTCGAGGACTTCGTGTACGAGCTGGTGGACCGGTCGGTGCCGTGGGAGGAGGCGCAGCGGGAGTTCATGCGCCTGCACCGGCCGCAGTCGCTGCTGGGGCGGTTGATCGAGCCGGAGGAGATCGCGAACCTGTGCGTGTACCTGGCCTCGCCACAGGCGTCGGCGACCACCGGGGCGGCGGTGCGGGTGGACGGCGGGTACGTGGACTCGATCGTGCCGTAGGGCGCACCGGGTCGCGCGGTTAGCGGGTTGTTAGGGGCTCGGCGGACGATCTCGGCGTCTTCAGAACAGCGCGGAGGAGAACCATGCCGAGTCGAGTCCAGTTCCTGCGGTCCTGCGCGGCGGCCCTCGCCGCGGTCGTCCTGGCGGTCACGGGTGCGACGGCCACCGCGACCGCGGCCCCCGACCGGGCCGGCGACCAGTCCGACGCCGGGTTCCGGTTCCGGAACGACAACAGCGGGCTGTGCCTGTCGATCCCGGGTGGTTCCCGGACCATCGGCGTGCAGGCCACGCAGTTCGACTGCGAACCCGACACCGCGGCCAAGCAGTTCGTCATCCTGGACTGGTACACCGACGGCTACGGCAACCCGGTGATCGGCCTGTCGCCCTACGAGAGCTTCTTCAGCGACCGGCCCCTGTGCCTCGGCGTGCCGGGCGGCTCCACCACCGAGGGCGCGGCGGTCGCGCAGTTCGAGTGCTCCGGCAACAGCGACCAGATGTGGGCGTGGGACAAGGCGTCGCGCCTGCGGAACGTCAAGACGAACCAGTGCCTGTCGGTCTACGCCGGGTGGACCTCCCCCGGGGTCAAGATCATCCAGTGGGGCTGCGGGGACAGCGCGGCGCAGAAGTGGCGCCTGTACTGACCCGATCGCGGTCGTCGGTGCGGGACCGCGATCCCGCACCGACCTCGCCGGGCGCGGCGCGAGGGGTCCGCGCCCGGTGCCGGGAGACCGGGCCCCAGCGCCGGTCACCGGCAGCGGGCGGCCAGGTGCGGCGGGAGCCCCAGGCCGTCCACGTCCAGGGCCAGGTTCTCCAGCGCCCGCCGGCACTCCTCGCGGTAGCGCGCGCCGGTCCCGGTCTCGCCGAGCGCGTCGTGGACGACGTGCAGCCGGGCGAGCGTGCGCGCCACCTCCACCGGCATGTCGATCCGCCGCCACAGCTCCAGCGACCCGACCAGCGGCGGGACCGCCTCCCGCCACCGCCCCCGCGCCGCGTGCAGGTCACCGCGCAGGCGCTCGGCCTCCGCGAGCAGGTGGTCGTTGTGCAGCAGCTCCCCGGCGCGCGCGGCGGCCTCGGCGTGCGCGACCGCCGCGGTCGGGTCGCCCCGGCGGAGGGCCACCCGCGCCGACACCGCCCGCGCGTACGCGGTGCCCGTGTCGTCGCCGATCTCCTCGGTGATGTCGAGCATCTCGGCCAGCACCTCGTCGGCCTCGGCCAGCCGGTCCAGCTCGGCCAGGGCGGTGGCGTGGTTGTGCAGCTTGAGCGTCACCTCCCGGGACCTGCCGGACTTGCGCGCCAGCGCCACCGCCTCCTCCAGGAACGGCAGCGCCCGCTCCGGGCGCCCGGCGTCGAGGTGGGCGTTGGCGAGCCCGGCCAGGGCGCTGGCCACCAGGAACGGGTCGACCCCCGGTTCCCGCGACCGCCGCTCGGCCCGCTCCAGCCAGTGCAGCGCCTCGGCGGACCGGCCCAGCCACCGCGCCGCGCGGCCGGCCTGCCACAGGGCCGTCACCTCCGCGTCCAGGTCGTCCAGCGCCCTGGCCAGCTCCAGGTGCTCGGCCGCGAGGGCGGGCAGCTCGGCGAGCCGGTCGAGCCGGCTGAGCGCCTCGTAGAACGCGGGCAGCAGCCGGGCGAGCAGCGGCTCCAGCCCTTGCCCCCGGACCCGGGCGACCACCCGGCGGAACAGGTCCTCGCGCTGGTGGTCGTGCGCGCGCAGGGTGAGGAAGCCCGACGTGTGCAGCGCCAGCCGGGCGGCGAGGTCCGCCCGCCCCAGCCGCAGGGCCTCGTCGACCGCCGCCCCGACGCCGTGCCGCTCGGCCTCGAACCACTCGGCGGCGAGGTCCCCGGCGATCCGCGGCGCGGCGCGCGGCGGCCGCGGCACGGGGAGGCCGGCCGAGTAGCGGGTGCCGTGCGGGAGGAGCCCGTCGGCGGTGGCCGCCAGCGCGAGCCAGCCCGACACCACCCTGGTCACCGCCTGGTCGCGCGACCCCGCGTCGTCCTCCTCCGCCGCCCGTTCCCGGGCGAAGTCGGCCACCAGGTCGTGCAGCCGGTAGCGGACCTGGCCGACGGCGTCCTTGCCGGTGGTGTCGACCAGGTGCGCCTCGGTGAGCTGGTCCAGCAGCCCGCGCAGGGGTTCCCCGATCAGCTCCTCGGCCACCCACCGCGGCCAGTCCGGGGCCGTCACCAGCCCGAGCCCGCGCAGCAGCCGCCGCGCGCCGGGGGTGAGGGCGCGGTAGCCGAGCGCGATGCCGGCCCGGACGTCCAGGTCACCGACGACGAGTTCGTCCAGGCGGGCGCGCTCGTCGGCCAGCCGCTCGCGGAACTCCTCGAAGGTCCAGTGCGGGTTGATGGCGAGCCGGGCCGCCGCGATGCACACGGCCAGCGGCAGGTTCCCGCAGAGCCGCACCACCTCGCGCGCCGCGTCCGGCTCGGCGGCGGCGCGTTCCTCGCCGGCGACGCGCGTCAGCAGCGCGAGGGCGTCGTCCCGGTCGAGCAGCGGCACCGGGTACCGCGCCGCGCCCAGCAGCGCCCCGAGCTGCCGGCGCGAGGTCACCGCCGTGGCGGACCGCCCGGTGCCGGGCAGCAGCGGCCGGACCTGCTCCTCGCTCGCCGCGTCGTCCAGGACCAGCAGCACCGCCCGGTCCGCGAGGTGGCTGCGGTACATCGCGGTGCGCTCGGCGCGGTCCGCGGGCAGGGTCGTCCCGTCGACGCCGAGCGCGCGCAGGACGTTGCCGGTGACGGTGTGCGGGTCGGCGGGGTCGGGGTGCGCGCCGCGCAGGTCGACGAAGACCTGCCCGTCCGGGAACAGCCCGGAGACGGCGTGGCCGACGGCGACGGCGAGCGCGGTCTTGCCGACGCCGCCGGGTCCGACGAGCACCGCGACGGGCGGCGCGTCCGGGGGCGCGGTCGACGGCGGCGCGCCCGCCGTTCGCCGCAGCGAGTCGGCGATCCCCGCGACGAGGGCGTCCCGGCCGGTCAGCCGCGCGGCCCGGGGCGGCAGCTGGCGCGGCGCGCGCACGGCGGGGCTGACCGCTACGGGCACCTCGTCCCGCAGCACCCGCCCCTCCACGTCCCGCAGGGCCCGGCCGGGCTCGATGCCCAGCTCGTCGACGAACCGGCGGAAGGTCTCGCGGTAGGCCGCCAGCGCGTCGGCCTTGCGGCCCGCGGAGGCCAGGGCGAGCAGGTGGACCTCGTGCAGCCGCTCGCGGTAGGGGTCCTCGGCGAGCGCGGCGGCGACGTCCCGCACCACCGCGTCGAACCGCCCGAGCGCGAGCATCGCCTCCAGGCGCGCCTGGGCCGCCCCGGTCTTCTCCTCGCCCAGGGACCGACCCAGCGCGGAGGCCCAGTCCCCCGGCACGTCGGCGAGCGCGGGTCCGCGCCACAGCTCCAGCGCCCCGGTCAGCGCGGTGACCGCCCGGTCGTCGTCGCCCCGTGCGGTGGCGTCCCGCGCCTCGGTCACCAGCGCGCGGAACTCCACCAGGTCCAACCGGTGCCCGTCGAGGTCCAGCACGTAGCCGGCGGGGCGGGTGGTGACGAGGTCGGCGGCGACGGCTCCGTAGGCGGCGCGCACCGCGCTCACCGCGTTGTGCAGCTGGGCCTTGGCCGTGCCGGGCGGGTCGGACCACAGCAGGTCGACCAGCCGTGAGGCCGATACCGGGTGGCCCGCGTTGACCAGCAGGACCGCCAGCACCAGGCGTTGCCTGCCGCTCAGCGGCGCCGCGTCCCGGGGCCGCCCGTCCTCGAACGGGCCCAGGATCCCGAAGTCGACCACCTCTCACCCCCGGGGCACCGTACACGGTGGGTTGGGGGTGGGATCGGTGGTTCGCGGGTCATCGGGCCAGGGGGATCCGCGGGATCGCGGCGCGGATCGCGGTGGCCGGGTCGGGTGCGTTCACCCCGAGGCGGCGCAGGTGGTCGACCACCTCGGTGACGGTCGTCGAGAACTTCGCCGCCGCCTCGACCAGGTGGGCGAGGGTGACGGGCTCATCGCGGCCCAGCCACGGGTCCTCGCCGTCGAAGTTCACCGACAGCAACCGCAGCTGTTCCCCGCTCAGGTCGGGCACCGGGTCGCCGACCGCCACTTCCAGGCCGTAGGCGCGCAACCGGCGCACGGCCCCCTCCTGGGAGGTTCCGCGCAACCGGCAGAACAGCCCGACGTGGTACGGCGGCACCGGTCGACCCACCTCCAGCCACGGCGCGTCCCCGTCGAGGTCCCGCGACAACAGCAGCTCGTCGTCCTTGGTCGGTCGCCGCACGGCCGGAGCCCGGCAGGCGAAGCCGTGACCGGCGAACCTCCCGACCACCTCCTCCAGCGACATGTCCAGTCGCGACGCCGCCTGCACCAGGTGCCCCGGGGGCACCGGCACGTCCGGGTGCAGCCAGGGGCTCATCGCGTCGAGGTTCCGGCTGAGCAGCACGAGATCGGCGTGGTCGCGGGGAACCGGCCCGTCCAGTACGACGCACCCGTAGCGCGCCAACCGCTCGCGCACCGCCTCGACGGGGAGGTCCAACACCTGCCCGGCCACCACCAGGTGCGACGGGGGAACAGGAACGTCCTCCGAGAACCACTTCCAGCTGACGTCGTCCGGAATCCTGCTCAACAACGGCAGGTCCGACTCCTCCACCGACGGCGGGAGGCGGTCGACCGACCCGACGTCGAACCCGTAGCGCACCAGCCGCCGCCGCACTTCCGGGAGCGTCAGACCCAGCTGGAAGTGCCCGTGCAGGACTTGGCCGAAGGAGGCGCGGTTCGAGTGCCTCCCGTGGGCGAACAGGCTGCCGGTCGAGTTCATAAGCAACAGGATGTCGACGGGGTCGGGCACCCGGCTGTCGGGGAACCGGTCAGTCTCCGGACAACCGATGTTCAGCGCGACGACCCGCCGGGCAATCTCCCGCGGTGTGGCCCCGGTCTTCTGGGCCGTCGTCAAGACCATGTGCGGGGTGAAGGGCCAGTCGGGTCTGCGCCACGCGAACGAGTGCTCCGTGACGACGGCGAGCAGCGCGCTGTCGGACGGCAAGGCAGGCAGGACCGGGCCGACGCGGGCCAGCTCGGGGACCAGGCCGGTGAAGGTGTCGAGGATCCGGTTCGGACGGTTCGCCACCAGGCGCCACAGGTAGATGGGGTCGGCCAAGTCGTCGCCCCGCCCCGGTCGCAGCAGGTTCGGCACCGACTCGGGGATGAATGCCGGCCAGCGCCGGGTCTCGCCGACGAGGTTCGCGTCCGGGGGGAAGCTCGCGGTCCTCCGGGTGGAGGTGCCCAGGGCGACGACCAGGTCCGCCAACCGGGGCGTGGCCCAGGCCACCTCGCTGACCCACTCCAGGGACGGGAGCGCGGAGGCGTCCAGTTCCCCGATCCCCCGGACCAGGAGACCTTCGACGCGGTCCGCCACGTCGTCGACGATCTTCGTCCGGTCCACGGACAGCCGGGGGGCGAGGTCGCCGGTCAGGTTCACCACCGCACCCGTGAACGTCCGGTCGGAGTTGGGAGCGGCGAGGACGCCGTGCAGGTGCTCGGGTTCGGCGTGCAGGCCGTCGACCAGGACGGCCCCGCCGTGCTCGCACCAGACGACCTGCCCGCCGACGGCCGGGACGAGCATCCCGTGGGCGTTCAGCCCCTCCGACTTCCACGCGGATCTCTTCCGGGAGCGGAACACACCCGGTTCCCACTCCTCGTGCTCCGGCCCGTGCCGGGCGGTGGTGTGGAACTCGGCGATGCCCAGCACCCGGCGCAGCACCTGCACGCAGGAGGTCGTGACGCCGGGGCGGAGGTAGAGCCGGACGACCGTGCCCGGCTTGCCGCGCTCCGCTATCTGGTGGATCTGGAACAGGTGGCCGGGCCCGGAGATGGTGGCCCGCAGGGTCCGACCGGGACGGGTGCCGTCCCGCGCCGCGCGGCACGTGGTCACGGTGATCTCGTCGGCCAGCATGAAGTAGCTGAGCACCCCGATGCCGAACCGGCTGTTGGGGTACAGCTCGACCGGGGGATCGACGGCGCGCCAGTCCGCCAGCTCGTCGCGGAACCCGGTGAGGTCCGCGAAGCGGACGCCCGCGCGGGAGAAGACGCCCTGGAGCTCCGCCTCCCCCATGCCCACACCGTTGTCGACGCAGTCGAGGTAGGCCCGTCCGTGCTCGTCGACCCCCTGGGTGAAGGTGACGCGCCCCTCCCAGGAGGAGCGGCGGTCGGTGGTGCGCTCGACGTACTGCTCCCGCGCTCGCCGGTAGCGGCAGGCGTCCAGGGCGTTCTGGTACAGCTCGCGGATCGCCAGGTCGCGGTCGCGGTAGAGCTGCTCCCCCATCAGCAGTTCGCGCACGCGCTGCTCGTCGAGGGTGAACCGGCTCCAGCCGCTGAACTCGGGCGCGCCGTCCGGGTCGCGGGCGGCCACGACCTGGTCGGCCGACGCCCGGACCGGTAACCGGCCCAGGACCTCCAGGCCGCCGTGCTTCTCCGCCGCGCGCCGGACCGCGTGCAGGAGGGTGTCCATGCGGGCCGCCTGCTCCCGCAGCGCCTCGATCACGGCCGCGTGCCGGCAGGCGGCCTTGAGCACCAAGCCGTCCGCCTGCGTCTCCCACGTCGCCGTCGCCAGCGTGTCGTGCAGGTGCGCCAGGTCCACCGGGGCCGGGATGCCGAGGTGCCGGACCACCGTGTCGGAGAGGTCCACGACCGGGGTGGTGGCCGCGTGGGCGACGCCGAGCAGCAGGCCCAGCAGCGGGACCCTGACCCGTTGCTCGTCGGGTTCGCCGCCGTAGAGGGTGTCGTGGGGCGCGAACCCGCCCAGGCGTTCGGGATCGCACAGCGCCTGGGGCTCCAGGCGCAGGCCGTAGAGCAGTTCCCGGACGCGGTCCACGTCCAGCACCTCGCGCAGCGGGCCCGGGTCGACCTCGGCGAGCAGGTCCCCGACGGCCTTGCGCTTGACGACCTCGGCCCGCTGCGCGACCCAGCGGTGGAACAGCCACCACCCGATGTCCGCCCGCGCGTCGGGGCGGTCGGGCAGCTCGGGTTGCAGGGCGCGTTCGACCAGGCGCGGGTGGTCGCGGAGGTGCTTCTCGTAGGAGGCCCGGTCGCCGTCCGGCGCTCCGGCCTGCCCGAGGTTCGTCGGGTCGACGATCACCGAAGCGGCGGCAGCCCGGTCCCACAGCACCTGGTGCAGCAGCGGCACGAGGGCCAGCAGCGCGGCTTCGGCCGGGTCGAGCACCAGGGCGTCCCGGAGCCGGTGCCTGAGCAGCCAGCCGACGCGCTTGGCGAAGCGCTCCGCCAGACCGGCGTCGTACCAGGGGTCCGAGCCGGCCTCGGGGCGCAGCGCGGCCAACCGGCCCGCCACCTCCACCGCCCGGTCGCGCGTCTCGCCCGGCACCCGCACGTGCTCCCACACCGCCGACCTCGCGACCGCCAGCATCCACGGGTCGGTGGGCTCGACCGGCACCGGCGGTGACCGGAAGTAGTTGACCGAGCCGATGGAGTGAGCCTGGACCACGGACCCGTCCCCCACCACACCGCTGATCTCGTTGTGGACCTCGTCACCACCGCGCACGGCGGCGACCCTAGCGCCCGCGTGACGGTGCGTGCACGGCCAACCGCAGAGACGGCAGAAATCGATTCAGCCGATCTGTATGGCCCAGCGAAAGCGGGTACTTTCGGCCGACACCATCGGTTGCAAAAGTTTCCCGGCGGGCACGGCAAAGAGAACAGTAACCACTCGGACACGCCCCGCGACGAACTATAGGAACTATTGATAACCCACGCGGGTCATCCCCTATGGCCGGTTCGACCGTTCAGAGGATTTCATAGGGCATCCTTGGACGCGTAGCGTTGCTCCCCACACCAACCCGCCCACTTCCGCCAAGGGCAGGAGTACCACCATGAGTACCGACAAAACCGATTACCGAGAATTCCTCGTCGTCGTCAACGACGAAGACCAGTACTCGATCTGGTTCGCCGACCGGGACCTCCCGCTGGGATGGCGAGCCGAGGGCAAGAGGGGCCCCCGGGACGAGTGCCTGGACCACATCGACCAGGTCTGGACCGACATGCGTCCGCGCAGCGTCCGCGAGCACCTCGCCGCCCAGTCCGGCTGACGGCGCTCGCGAACACCCTCTAGGAATTCACCCCCGCACACGCGAACGGGGCTCATGCCGCCGGGCGCGGATTCGGCTGCCGGGATTTCCCGGTGGCCCCTTCCGGCGTGCGCGGGAAACACATCAGCCGGGGAGGTATCGGTGTACACGGAATCGTTGGCGCGGCTCGCGCCCGCCCTGCCGTTGCAGAGCGGGATGATCGCGGCCGGGCTGCGGGACCCGTCGGCCGGGACAGATGTGATCCAGTGCGTGCAGCACTGGCCGAACGGCCTCGACACCGACGCCTACCTCTCGGCGTGGCGGGCGGCGGTGGAACGCCACCCGGTGTTGCGCACCCGGTTCGCCTGGCGCGCCGACGGGGAACTGGAGCAGTGGGCCGGTCCCGCCGAGGACGTGCCGGTGCGGGTCGACGGGTCGGGAACCGACCTCGACGCGTTCCTGGCCGCCGACCGGCGCGCGGGGGTCGACCCGGTGTCGGGGCCGCCGCTGCGGGTGGTGGCGCTGCCCGGGAACGTGGTGGTGGCGACCTTCCACCACGCGATCCTCGACGGGCGGTCGCTGGCCATGCTGCTGGGCGAGGTCGACGACGACTACGCGGCTCGCCGCGCGGGCCGGGCGGTGGGGTTCCCGGAGCGCCCGGACTTCGCCGACTACGCCCGCTGGTACGACGCCCGGCCCGCGTCCGCCCGCACCGCCGAGGAGCGGTTCTGGGCGACGGAGCTGGCCGGGCTGCCCGAACCCGGGCCGCTGCCGCTGGAGCACGCCGGGCCGGGCACGCCGGTGATGGCCACGGCGGGCGCCGACCTGACCGACGCGGAGACGCGGGCGGTGCGCGCGCTGGCCGACGGCGCGGGCGTCACGGTGAACACCGTCGTGCTCGCCGCGTGGGGACTGCTGCTGGCCGTGCACGCCCGCCGCGACGAGGCGGTGTTCGGCGTGACCCGGGCCGCCCGGCACGGCACCGCCGAGGGCGCGCGGGACATGCTGGGCCTGCTGCTGGCCACCGTGCCGCTGCGGCTGCCGGTCGACCGGGACGCGTCGGTGGCCGACTGGCTGCGGTCGGTGCGGGAGCGCTCGGTCGCGGCGCGGGACCACCAGCTGTGCCCGCTGCCGGACATCCAGCGCGCCGCCGGCAACGACGCGGCGCTGATGAGCAGCCTGGTGCTGTTCGAGCACCAGGAAATCAACACCGTGCTGGCCGCGCGGCCCGCCTCGCCGCCGGGCAGGCACGTGCGCATCCTGCGCACCCCGGGCTACGCCATGACCCTGTACGCCTTCGCCGAACCGCGCCTGAGCCTCCAGCTCATCCACGACACCGGCCGCTTCCCCGACTGGGCGGCCGACGCACTGCCGGCTCGGGTGCGCGACCTGCTCGCGGGCATGGCCGAGGACCCGGGCCGGGCCGTGCGGGAGCTGACCGAGCCGCGCGGTGACGAGCGGGCCCACCTGCTGCGCGGGTGGAACGACACCGGGATCGACCTGGACGAGGGCGCGACCGTGCCGGCGCTGTTCGCCGAGCAGGTGTGGGTGCGGCCCGAGGCGGACGCGGTGTTCGACGGCGAGCGGTGGCTGAGCTACGCGGAGCTGGACGAGCGGTCGAACCGGTTGGCGCACGTGCTGGTCGAGCGCGGCGCCGCGGCGGACCGGCCGGTCGGGTTGGCGCTGCCGCGCGGCGCGGAGCTGGTCACCGCGATGCTCGCGGTGCTCAAGACCGGCGCGGCGTACCTGCCGCTGGACCCGGCCAACCCGGCGGCGCGGGACGAGGTCGCGCTGCGGGAGTCGGGCACGCCGCTGGTGGTGACCGACCGGCCGCGACCGCTGCCCGCCGGGGTGGCCGGCGTGGTGCTGTCCGAGGTGGACCTCGGCGCGCGGTCCCCGGTGTTCGACGCGGTCCCGGCGCACCCGCTGGGCGTCGCCTACGTCAACTACACCTCCGGTTCCACCGGCAGGCCCAAGGGCGTCGCGGTGCCGCACCGGGGTGTGGTGCGGCTGGTGACCCGGCCGTCGTTCGCGCGGTTCGGCCCCGGTGAGACCTTCCTGCACCTGTCGGCGACCGCGTTCGACCTGACCACGCTGGAGGTGTGGGGCGCGCTGCTGACCGGGGGCCGGGTGGTGGCCGCGCCGGAGGGCCCGGTCGAGCCGGCCGTGCTGAGCGACCTGCTGCGCACCCACCGGGTGAGCGTGCTGTGGTTGACCGCCGGGCTGTTCCACGCGCTGGACCCGGCCCTGCTCGCGGACGTCGGGCAGCTGCTGGCCGGCGGCGACGTGCTCGCGCCCGACGCGGTGCGCGCGGCGCTGCGGGCCCGCGGCGGCAAGCCGGTGGTCAACGGGTACGGGCCGACGGAGAACACCACCTTCACCTCCTGCCACGTGATGACCTCCGCCGACCAGGTCGGCGCGACCGTGCCGATCGGCGCGCCGGTGCAGTCCAGCACCGCGCACGTCCTGGACGAGGACATGCGGCCGGTGCCGGTCGGGGTGACCGGCGAGCTGTACACCGGCGGCGACGGGGTGGCGCGCGGCTACTGGGCCGCGCCCGCGGCGACCGCGGCGAAGTTCGTGCCCGACCCGTTCGCCGAACGGCCCGGTGGACGGCTGTACCGGACCGGCGACCTGGCGCGGTGGCGGCCGGACGGCGTGCTGGAGTTCCTGGGCCGCGCGGACCAGCAGGTGAAGGTGCGCGGGTTCCTGGTCGAGCCGGCCGAGGTGGAGGCGGTGCTGCGGGAGCACCCCGGGATCGGCGCGGCGGCCGTGCTGCCGGTCGGCGACGGGGACGCCCGGCACCTGGTCGCCTATGTGGTGCCCGCCGGTCCGCTGGACGTGGACCGGGTGCGGGCGCACGTCGCGGAACGGCTGCCCGCCTACCTGTGCCCGGCGCGGTACGTGCCGCTGCCGGAGCTGCCGCTCAACCGCAGCGGCAAGGTGGACCGGGCGGCGCTGCGTTCGGTCCGCGCGCCGGGCGCGCGGGGCGCGGACCGGACACCTCCGGCGACGGCCACCCAGCAGCGGTTGGCGCGGCTGTGGCGGCAGCTGCTGGACGTGCCGGAGGTGTGGGCCGAGGACGACTTCTTCGCCGTCGGCGGCAACTCGCTGCTGGCCGTGCGGCTGGCCTTCCGGGTGCGGGAGGAGTTCGGCGTGGAGGTGCCGGTGGCGCGGCTGCACCGGGCGCGGACGCTGACCGCGTGCGCGGCGGTGCTCGACGCGACCGTGCCGGCCGGCCCGGGGCCGTCGGCCGGCATCACGCGCCGGGACCGCTCGGCGTACCGGGTGCCCGCGACGCGCCCCGTCGAGCGGCCCGTGGCCGACCACCTGGTGGTGCCCGCCGGTGGCGGCGACTGGGCGGCGTGGCGGTGGGTCGAGCTGCGCGGCACGGGTTTCGGCATCGAACCGCTGCTGGCGGTGGCCAGTCCGGGCGCTGCGCGCGCGGCGGAGGAGGCGCTGGCCGCCGAGGACGCCCTGGGCGAGGCCAGGTGGTCGGCGTTCCGGGTGCTGCGCGAGGTCGAGGACCGGGCGCGGGGCGAGCAGCGGTCGGCGCTGCGGCGCATCGGGCGGCTGGTGCGCAAGGGCCGGTTCGAGGAGGCGCGGGCGGCGCTCGCCGCGGTGCCCGAGGTGGTCGGCCTGGGCGCGGTCGCGGAGGCGCCGTCGACGCCCACCGCCGTCCCCACCGTCACCGGCACCGCCGAGGTGCAGCTGGTGCTGCCGCGGTCCGGGGTGGACGCGGCGCTGGTCGCGGCGGTCGAGGCGGCCGCCCGGCACGAGGAGCTGGTGGCCGCGTACGCCGACCGGTTCGAGGAGGGCCGCCGGGCCGCGGCCGAGGTGCTGCGCGGGGTCAGCGGTGACCCGAGGTTCCGCGAGGCCGTCGCCTGGCAGAACCCCCGGGCGTTGCAGACCGCGGTGGACGCGCTGCACCGGGCGCTGTCCGGCGACCGGTCCGCCGCGCGCAACGTGGACTACCGCCGCTGGGAGCACACCGTCGTCAGCTACCTCCAGCGGTACTGCGCGAAGAACGACACCATCGGCTTCTTCGGGCCCGTGGGGTGGGCGCGCGTCGAGGACGACGCCCCGGCCGCGATCACCGCGCGACCCGGGCCCGACCTGATCGCCGCGCGCACGGTCTACCTGGAGAACTGGGCCGTGCAGCAGGTGGCCGAGGCGCTGACCACGGACGCGGTGCGGCCCTGGGCGGTGCCGAGGCGGATGCCGTTCGTGCACGTCGAGGGCGAGGTGCTGCGCGTGCCGATGACCGGGGCGGTGCGGCTGCCCCCGGTGGAGGCCGCGGTGCTGGCCGCGTGCGACGGGCTGACCCGGGCCGGGGGGATCGCCGAGCGCCTCGGGCTGCCGGTCGAGGAGGTGCTGGCGGTCCTGGAGCGGTTGCGCCTGGCCAAGCGCATCGCCTGGACGCTGGAGGTGCCGCCGGAGGCGCTGGTGCCCGAGGAGTCGCTGCGGGAGCAGGTCGCGGCCATCGGCGACGACGCGGCGCGGGCCGGCGCCGAGCGGCAGCTCGCCGGGATCGAGGCCGGTCGTGACGCCGTGCGCGACGCCGTGGGCGACCCGGACCGGCTGGTGCGGGCGGTCGAGGACCTGCACGAGCGGTTCACCGCCGTCACCGGCGCCGCCGCGGTGCGCCGACCCGGGCTGTTCTACGCCGGGCGCACCGTGGTGCACGAGGAGTGCCGCCGCGACCTCGACGTCACCCTGTCCCCCGCGCTGCTGGAGACGCTGTGGTCGCCGCTGTCGCTGGTGCTGGAGGCGGCGCGCTGGTTCACCTCGGCCGGGGCGGCGCTGTACGGGCGGGCGCTGCGCGAGGTCTACCGGCAGCGCGTCGCCGCCACCGGCGACGACCACGTGAACCTCGCGGACTTCTGGCTGTGGGCCAACGACACCATCTTCCGGCTCGACGAACGGCTGATCAGCCGCCTGGTCCGGGCGTTGCAGGACCGCTGGGCGACGGCGCTGGGCGGCCACGAGCCGGGTGCCCGCGACGTCCACCACCGCGTCGCCGACGTGCGGGAGGCGGTGCTCAAGGCGTTCGCCGCGCCGCGCCCCGGCTGGCGCGGCGCCGTCCAGCACAGCCCGGACGTGCTCATCTCCGCCCGCGACGAGCAGGCCATCCGGGACGGCGACTACCGCTGGGTGCTGGGCGAGGTGCACCCGGGCGTGAACACCATGCGCTCGGCCCTGTTCGTCTCCCAGCACCCCGATCCCGGGCAGCTGCGCGAGGCGATGCGGCGGGACATGAACGGGCCGCGGGTCGTGCTGGCCACCACCCGCGAGGAGGGCGGCACGCCGCAGCGCCTCGCGGACGCCCTGGTGCTGCCCGAGGACCTGAAGATCGTGTTCGGCCACGACGCCTGCGGGCCCGGCCTGCGCGGCGCGGTGCCGGTCGGCGCGTGCGACGTGGTCGAGGTCGGCGGCCGGCTGCTGGCCCGCAGTCGCGACGGCGGGGTGGACCTGGACCTCGTCGAGCTGCTCAACGAGCAGGTGATGGCCCAGCTGGTGCAGCACTTCCGGCTGCTGCCCGCCGGGGAGCACACCCCGCGGGTGAGCCTGGACCGGCTCGTGGTGGCCCGCGAGGGTTGGCGGCTGCCGACCTCGAAGTGCGGGTTCGCCTCCGCCGCCGACGAGCCGACGCGGTACCTGCGGGCGCAGGCGTGGCGCCGGGAGCACGGCCTGCCGAGGTTCGTGTTCGTCAAGAGCCCGGTGGAGCACAAACCGTTCTACGTGGACCTGGAGAGCCAACCCTCGGTCGAGCTGTTCGCGCACGCGGTGCGCGCGCTCGACCGCGAGAAGCCGGGGTCCCCGATGGGGATCGGCGAGATGCTGCCCGGCCCGGACCAGCTGTGGCTGACCGACGTGCACGGCGCGCGGCACACCGCGGAGTTCCGGGTCGTGGCGGTGGACCGGCGCGGCCGGCCGGAGAAGGGGAGCACAGCGGTGAACGCCGGAGCAGAAGGAGGGCCGCGGTGAGCGCGGTGATACCGGAGGGTCGGGCGGACGAGGTGTTCCTGTTCCCGGCCTCGTCGGGCCAGCGCAGGCTGTGGCTGGTGGACCAGCTGCTGCCCGCGAGCCCCGTCTACAACATCGGCTGGCGGGTCGGGATCGACGGCCCGCTGGACCGCGGCGCGCTGGAGCGGGCGCTGAACCTGCTGGTCGCGCGGCACGAGGCGCTGCGCACCAGGTTCGCCGCCGAGGACGGCGTGCCGGTGCAGGTCGTGCCGGCCTCGCTGACCGTGCCGCTGCGGCGGGTGCGGGCCGAGGACGTCGAGGCGGCGGTGCGCGAGGAGGTGCGGCGGCCGTTCGCGCTGCACGACGGGCCGCTGCTGCGCGCCACCCTGGTGGACGGCGACCCCGGTGGTGGCAACCCGGGTGGCAACCCCGTCGGCGAGGACGTGCTGGTGCTCGTGCTGCACCACTCGATCGCCGACGGCTGGTCGTGCGCGGTGCTGTTCGACGAGCTGGCGGCGCTCTACGCGGCCGAGGTGGGCGGTCCGCCCGCCGACCTGCCCGAGCTGCCCGTGCAGTACCCGGACTACGCGGTGTGGCAGCGGGAGCAGGCGGACGGCGGCGCGTTCGCCGCCGACGCCGAGCACTGGCGGCGGGCGCTGGAGGGCGTGCCGACCGTGCTGGTGCTGCCCACCGACTCCGCGCGGCCCGCCGTGCCGACCGGGCGCGGCGGGGAGCTGCGGGTGGGGCTGGAGGTCGAGGACGGGTCGTTCGCCCGGCTGCTGGCGGTGTTCCAGTGCGTGCTGCACCGGGTCACCGGGCAGGCGGACTTCCTGGTCGCCACGCCGGTCGCGGCCCGCACCCGGCCGGAGACCGAGGGCCTGGTGGGCTTCGTGGCCAACACCCTGCCGCTGCGCGCGACGTTCACGCCGGGCACCACGTTCGGCGAGGTCGTCGCGGCGGCCGAGGCGGCGACCGTGGCCGCGCTGGCGCACCAGGACCTGCCGTTCGAGCAGCTGGTGGACCTGGTCGCGCCGCAGCGGACGCTGGCGCACGCGCCCCTGGTGCAGGTGCTGTTCGCGGTCGAGCCGGAGCCGCCCGCGCGGCAGGCCGGACCGGTCACCCTCCGACCCGGGGCGGTGCACAACGGCGGCGCGAAGTTCGACCTGTCGCTGACCGTCGAGCGGGCCGGCGACCGGTGGTTCGCGCGCTGGCAGTACGACGCCGAGCTGTTCGGGGTGGCGTCGGTCGAGGCCCTGCACGCGGTGTTCGCCGCCGCCGTGCGCGCCCGGCCCGCCGACCTGGTCGCGGAGCTGCCCCTCACCGACGGCGACTTCGGCGAGCACGCCGCGGAGGTGCCCGCGGGGACGGCGGCCGAGCTGGTGCTCGCCGCGCTCGCGCAGGACCCGGACGGGGTGGCCGTCGAGGGCGCGCTGACCCGGGGCGAGCTGGACCGGGCGGCGAACCGGCTGGCGCACGCGCTGCTGGCGGCGGGCGTCGAACCGGACCAGCCGGTGGCGCTGTGCCTGGACCGGGGCCCGGCGATGGTGACCGGCATCCTCGCCGCCTGGAAGGCGGGCGCGGGCTACCTGCCGCTTGACCCGTCGTGGCCCGCCGCGCGGCTCACCGCGATGGCCGAGGGCTCCGGGGTGACCGTGCTGGTCACCGACGGGGCGGCCCGCGCGGTCACCGGCCCGCTGGCCGGTGCGTGGACCGAGGTCGACCTCGACACCGCCGACCCGGCCGCCCACCCGGACACCCCGCCGGCCGCCGCGCCGCAGCACCCCGGCAGCCTGGCCTACGTCATCCACACCTCCGGCTCCACCGGCAGGCCCAAGGGCGTGCGGTGCACCCAGGGCGGCCTGCACGCGCTGCTGCGCGCCATGGTCGAGCTGACCGGGCTGGGCCCGGCGGACCGGCTCGCGTCCATCACCACGCCCGCGTTCGACGTGTCCACGGTGGAGATGCTCGCCCCGCTGGTCGCCGGGGCGACGCTGGTGGTGCTGCCCGCCGACGACGTGGCCGACGGCGCGCTGCTGCGCGAGCGCCTCGCGGAGACGCGGGCGACCGTCGTGCAGGGCGGGCCCGCCAGCTGGCGCATGGTCGTGGCGGCGGGCGGGGTGCCCGCGCACGTGCGGCTGCGGATCAGCGGCGGCGAGGCGATGACCCGCGACCTGGCCGACGACCTCCAGCACGACGGCGCGGTGCTCGTCGACGGCTACGGGCCCACCGAGACCACGGTGTACTCGGCGGCCGGCGTCGTGGCGCACGCCCCGGCCCCGGTGCGGCTGGGCCCCGCGGTGCCGGGCACCTCGCTGCACGTGCTGGACCCGCTGATGCGTCCGGTGCCGCCGGGCGTCATCGGCGAGCTGCACATCGGCGGCGCGGGCGTGGCGCGCGGCTACCACGGCCTGCCCGCCCAGACCGCCGAGCGGTTCCGGCCCGACCCGTTCGGCGCCGTCCCGGGCGGGCGGCTCTACGCCTCGGGCGACCTGGTCCGGCGGCACGCCGACGGGCGGCTGGAGTTCCTGGGCCGCGCCGACCGGCAGCTCAAGATCCGCGGCTACCGCATCGAGCCCGGCGAGGTCGAGGCGGTGCTGCGGGCGCACGAGGACGTGGCCCAGGCCGTGGTGGTGGCGTGGTCCGCGCACGCGGCGGACGTGCGGCTGGTCGCCTACGCGGTGCCCGCCGACCCGGCGCTGCCCGAGGACGAGCTGCGCCGGCGGGTGCGGCCGCACCTGGCCGCGAACCTGCCCGAGTACATGCTCCCGGCCACCGTCGTGGTGCTCGACGCGCTGCCGCGCACCGGGACCGGGAAGATCGACCGGGACGCGCTGCCCGCCCCGGTGTGGACCACCGAGGACGTCGAGCGGGTCGAGCCGCGCGACGACGCCGAGCGGCGCATGGCGCAGATCTGGCGCGAGGTGCTGTCGGTGCCCGCGGAGGCCCCGCTGGGCGTGCACGACAACTTCTTCGCCCTGGGCGGCCACTCGCTGACCGCCACCCAGATGCTCGCCCGGGTCCGCGCCGCGTTCGACGCGGACCTGCCGCTGGCCACGCTGTTCGCCGCGCCCACGATCGCCGGGCTGTGCGGCGGCCTCGGCGGCGCCCGGACCGCGGTGCGCGGCCCCGTGCCGCTGATCGACCAGCTCGACGACCTGTCCGACGACGAGATCGACCGCCTGCTGGGCACGCTCGACGACGACTTCGGCGACGACGGGGACCTGACGTGAACCGGCGCACCCCGAACGGGTCAAGCCCCGGTCGGCGGACCCCGGACGGGCACGCCCCGGACCGGCACGCGCTGGTCGTCGGCGCGGGCCTGGCCGGCTCGCTGACGGCGGTCTACCTGGCCCGGCGCGGCTTCCGGGTCCGGGTGCTGGAGCGGCGCGGCGACCCGCGCACGCCCGGCGTCCGCGAGGAGGGCCGCTCGATCAACCTGGGTCTCTCGCAGCGCGGCATCGTGGCGCTGCGGGAGGTGGGCCTGCTGGAGCGGCTGGCCCCGCTCACCGTGCCGATGCGCGGCCGCGTCGTGCACCTGCCCGACGGGCTGCGCTTCCAGCCCTACGGCCTGGCCGAGGACCAGATCCTGCACTCCGTGCTGCGCCACGACCTCAACGTGGCGCTGGTCGACGAGGCCGAGCGGCTGGGCGTGGGGTTCGACTGGGGCCACCGGGTCACCGCCGTGGACCGGGCCAAGCCCGCGGTCACCACCGCCGGGCCGCACGGCGAGGAGGTGCACACCGCGGACCTCGTGGTCGGCGCGGACGGCGCGTTCTCCGCGGTGCGCGCCCACCTGGGCCGGGGCCTGCGGGTGGACCTGCACCAGGAGTTCCTGGAGTGGGGCTACAAGGAGCTGCTGATCCCGGTCGGCGACGACGGGCGGCCGCGCACCGAGCTGCGCGCGCTGCACGTGTGGCCCGGCGACGACGGCCTGATCGTGGCGCACCCCAACGCCGACGGCTCGCTGACCGCGACGGTGTTCCTGCCGTTCGCGGGCGAGCACGGGTTCGCCGGGCTCACCGAGCCCGCGCGGGTGCGGGAGTTCTTCGCCCGCCGCTTCCCCGACACGCTCACCCTGGTCCCCGACGTGGTCGAGCAGTTCCTCGACCACGAGGCGGCGAGCCTGGTCACCGTGCGCACCGCGCCGTGGCACACCACCACCGACGAGGGCCGCGGCGTGGTGCTGATCGGGGACGCGGCGCACGCGGTCTACCCGTTCTTCGGGCAGGGCATGAACGCCGCGTTCGAGGACTGCTCGGTGCTCGACCGCTGCCTGGCCGGGCACCCGGACGACCTGCCGGGCGCGCTGGCCGCGTTCGAGGCGGCCCGCCGGCCGCACACCGACGTGCTCGCGGAGCTGTCCAAGCGCAACTTCGTGGAGCTGCGCGACAAGCTGCGTTCGCCGCTGTTCCTGGTCCGCAAGAGGGTGGACCTGGCGCTGCACCGGCTGTTCCCCGACGCGTGGGTGCCGCTCTACACGCTCATCGCGCACACCACCGTCCCCTACGGCGAGGCGCTGGACCGGGCCCGGAAGCAGGACCGCCTGCTCGGCGGGATCGCCGCCGCGCTCACCGGCGCGGCGCTGGCGGGGCTGACCCGACGTACCCGCGGCGGGAGGCGGGCGAGCTGATGCTGATCCACCCCGAGCACCGGGCCCACCCGCTGGTGGAGCCCTCGGACTTCGCCGCGCCCACCCTGCCCCTGGAGGTCGCGGCGCACGAGGCCCGGCTGCGCACCGTGTTCCGGTGGGCCCACGACTACCTGTGCGGCCCGCACCCCGACCTGGGCAGGCGGGGCGCGGTGTGCCCGTTCACCGACACCTCGCTCCAGCGGGGCCTGTTCTACCTGTCGGTGCACCCCGGCAGCCCCGGCGACCCCGACGAGCTGGCCGCCCTGCTGCTGCACTACCGGGACTGGTTCACCGAGCTGGAGCCCCGGACCGGGCCCACCGCGCAGTTCAAGACGATCCTGGTGCTGTTCCCGGACCTGACCGACTTCGGGGTGGTCGACCGGGCCCAGCAGGAGCTCAAGCCCGAGTACACCCGGGACGGGCTGATGCTGGGCGAGTTCCACCCCGGCCCGCCGGAGAAGGCCGGCCTGTGGAACCCGGCGTTCCGGCCGCTGCACAGCCCGGTGCCGCTGCTGGCGGTCCGGCACATGGTGCCGACCGACTTCCCGTTCCTGCGCGACGACGACAGCACCGTCGCCGCCTACCTCCAGCGGTTCGGCGACCGCGTGCCCGCGCACCTGCGCGAGCACGTGCAGGCCGCGGCCGCCCGACTCACCACCTCCGGGAGCTGAGATGACGACCGATCCCGGGGCGTCCGCCCGCAAGCGGGAGCTGCTGGCGCGGCGGCGGCGCGGGCGGGCGCCCGCGCCGACCGCCTACCCGCTGTCGTTCGGGCAGCAGCGGCTGTGGTTCCTGGACAAGTTCTCCCCCGGCGGCGCGGTCTACAACGTGCCGGTCGGGCTGCGGCTGCGCGGCGTGCTCGACACCGCGGCGCTGCGGCGGGCGCTGGACCTCCTGGTGAACCGGCACGCCGCGCTGCGCACCACGTTCCCGGACTCGGGCGGGGAACCGGTGCAGCTGGTCGCGCCCACCGGCTCGGTCACCCTGGTGGTGCGGGACCTCACCGGCACCGGCACCGAGCCCGGCGCCGTCGCCGCCGGGGACCGGGACGCGGTCGCCAAGCGGTTCGCCGACGAGCACGCCGGCGTCGGGTTCGACCTGCACCGGGGACCGCTGTTCGCCGCCCACCTCGGCCGGCTGGCCGACGACGACCACGTGCTGGTCCTGGTGCTGCACCACATCACCTCCGACGCCTGGTCGCTGTCGGTGCTGCTGGGCGAGCTGGGCGCGGCCTACGACGCGGCGCTGCTCGGCGAGGAGCCGGACCTGCCGCCGCTGCGGCTCCAGTACCAGGACTTCGCGGTGTGGCAGCGCGACCAGGTGGCGGGCGAGGCGACCGCCGAGCACCTGGCGCACTGGGCCCGGCACCTGGCCGGCGCGCCGGAGCTGCTGACCCTGCCCACCGACCGGCCCCGGCCCGCCGAGGTCGGCTACCGGGGCGCGCTGCACGAGGCGTGGATCGAGGCGCCCGAGCTGGCCGCGCTGGAGCGGCTGGCCCGCGAGCACGGGGCCACGCTGTTCATGGTGCTGCTGGCCGGGTTCGCCGCCCGGCTGGGGCGGCTGGCCGGGCAGGACGACGTGGTGGTCGGCACGCCGGTCGCCGGGCGCTCACACCCGGACCTGGAGCGCCTGGTCGGGTTCTTCGTCAACACGCTGGCGCTGCGCGCGCACGTGGGCGGCGACCCGACGTTCTCCGAGCTGCTGGCGCGGGTCCGCGACGTCGCCCTGGACGGCCTGGCGCACGCCGACCTGCCGTTCGAGCGGCTGGTGGAGCACCTGCGCCCGCGGCGCAGCACCGGCCACTCCCCGATCTACCAGGCCCAGCTGATCCTCACCAACACCCCGCCGCTGACCCTGGCGATGAGCGGCCTGGACGTGCGGGCGGTGGTGCCCGACCCGGGGGTGTCGAAGTTCGACCTCACGCTGGCCGCCGACCGGCAGGGCGACGCGCTCGGCCTCGGGGTGGAGTACAGCACCGACCTGTTCGACGCCGCCACGATCGCCGGGTTCACCGACCGGCTGGTGGCGCTGCTGGCCGCGGCGGCGCGGGAGCCGGGCAAGCGGATCAGCGAGCTGGACGCGCTCACCGGCGTGGGGCGCTGGGAGGTGCTGGAGGGGCACAACGCCACGGACCTGGCGCTGCCGCCGGCCGCCACCGCGCTCGACCTGGTCGCCGGCGACGGCACCGCCGTGTCCGGTGTGGACGACCGGCTGACCTACGCGGAGCTGGACGTGCGGGCCCGGCGGTACGCGGCCCTGCTGCGGGCGCACGGCGTGACCCGGGGGTCGGCGGTGGCGCTGTGCCTGCCCCGCACCCCGGACCTGGTGGCCGCCGTGCTCGGCGTGTGGCGGGCGGGCGCGGCCTACGTGCCGCTGGACCCCGGCTGGCCCGCGGACCGGCTGGCGCTGATGCTCGCCGACTCGGGCGCGGCCGTCCTGGTCGCCGACGGGGAGCGGCGCCCGGCCTTCGACGGGACCGTGCTGCGCCCGGCCGACGCGGACGGCCGCGAGCCGGACGACTCGCCCTGCCCCGCGTCCGGCGAGGACCTGGCCTACGTGATCTACACGTCCGGTTCGACCGGCACGCCGAAGGGCGTGGAGGTGCCGCACCGGGCGGTGGTGAACCTGCTGGTGTCGTTCCAGGAGCTGTTCGCGCTGTCCCCGGCGGACCGGCTGGCCGCGGTGACCACGCTGTCGTTCGACATCTCCGTGCTGGAGCTGCTGCTGCCGCTGACCGCCGGCGCGGAGGTGCTGGTCGTGCCCACCGAGGTGGCGGGCGACGGCGCGGCGCTGCGGCGGCTGCTGGTCGAGCGCGGCGTCACCGCGCTCCAGGCCACCCCGGCGACGTGGCGGCTGCTGCACGCGGCGGGCGGCGTCCCGACCGGCGTGGTGACGCGGGTCTGCGGCGGCGAGGCGCTGCCCCGCGACCTGGCCGACGACCTGCTGGACGGCGACGGGCTGCTGTGGAACGCCTACGGGCCCACCGAGACCACGGTGTGGTCGTCGACCGGGCTGGTGGAGCCCTCGCCCGCACCGGTGGTGCTCGGACCCCCGATCGGCAACACCCGGCTCTACGTGCTGGGCCCTGGGCTGGAGCCGGTGCCGCCGGGCGTGGTCGGCGAGCTGCACATCGGCGGCGCGGGCGTGGCGCGCGGCTACCGCGCCCGACCGGGCCTGACCGGGGCGCGGTTCGTGCCCGACCCGTTCGCGAGGCGACCCGGGCAGCGGCTGTACGCGACCGGCGACCTGGTGCGCCACCGGTCCGACGGCTCCCTGGAGTTCCTGGGCCGGGCCGACCACCAGGTGAAGGTGCGGGGGTTCCGCATCGAGCCGGGCGAGGTCGAGGCGGCGCTACTGGCCACCGGCGAGGTGCGCGAGGCGGTGGTGCTGGCGGTCGACGAACGCCTGGTCGCCTACGTGGTGCCCGGCGGCGTCGGCGCGGACGGGCTGTGGCCCCGGCTGCGCGCGCGGCTGGCCGAGCGGCTGCCCGACTACATGCTGCCCGCCACCGCGGTGGTGCTGGACGCGTTCCCGCTGACGCCCAACGGCAAGACCGACCGCAACGCGCTGCCCGCGCCCGTCTGGGACGCGGGGGTCGAGCGGGTCGAGCCGCGCGACGACGTGGAGCGGGTGCTGGCGGGCATCTGGGCCGAGGTGCTGGAGGTGCCCGAGGTGGGCGTGCACGACGACTTCTTCGCCCTCGGCGGCCACTCGCTGCTGGCGGCGAAGGCGCTGGCCCGCGTGCACGGCGCGTTCTCGGTGGCGGTGCCGATCGGCCGGATGTTCGCCGCGCCGACGGTGGCGGGCGTGGCCGAGGCGCTGGTGGCCCTGGAGGGCGAGCCGGGGCGGGTGGCCGCGGTCGCGGAACTGCGCGTGCGACTGGCCGGCATGTCGACCGAGGAGGTCGAGGCGATGCTCGGGGAGGCGGCCCGATGACCGGGTCCACGGGAGGTGGCGCCGCCGGTCTGCGGCGGTTCTCGCTGGTCTGGGGCGGCCAGCTGGTGTCGGTGATCGGCTCCGCGCTGACCGCGTTCGTGCTCGGCGTGTGGGTCTACACCGGCACCGGCTCGGTGACCCAGTTCGTGCTGATCCAGTTCTGCGCGGTGGTGCCGGGCATCCTGCTCGCGCCGTACGCGGGCGTGGTCGCCGACCGGTACGACCGGCGGCGCGTCATGCTGGTCGCGGACACCGGCGGCGGCGTGGTGACCGCGCTGCTGCTGGTCGCCACCTCCAGTGGTGGGCTCGCCGTGTGGCAGGTCTACGTCGCCACCGCCCTGGCCGCCACGCTGAACACCTTCCACGTCATCGCCTACACGGCGCTGGTGCCCGCCCTGGTGCCCAAGGAGCACCTGGGGCGGGTCAACGGGCTGATGCAGATCACCCAGGGCGTGCAGATCGCCGCGCCGCTGGTGGCCGGCGCGCTGCTGGCCGTGGTGGGGCTGCGGGGCGTGCTGCTGATCGACGCGGTGTCGATGGTGGTCGCGGTCGGCGCGCTGCTGGTGGCGCGCCTGCCGGAGGAGGCCGTGCGGCCCGTCGGCGCGACCGGCGGCGGGCGCGAGGGCGTCGGGGCCGGGCTGGCCTGGCTGCGCGGCGCGCCCGGCCTGTTCGTGCTGTGCGCGGTGTTCGGGGTGTGGAACTTCCTGTTCGCCATCGCGGGCGGGCTGGTGCAGCCGCTGATCCTGTCCTTCTCCGGCCCCGCGACCCTGGGCGTGCTGATGGCCGCGGGCGGCAGCGGGCTGTTCGTCGGCGGCCTGGTGATGGGCGTGTGGGGCGGGCCGAAGCGCCGGGTCCTGGGCGTCTACCTCGGGTTGGCCCTGGGCGGGGTGTTCCTGGTGCTGCACTCGCTGGCGCCCTCGCCGTGGCTGATCGGGTTCGCCGCGCCCGCCTTCCTGTTCACCCTGCCGCTGATGAACACCTGCTGCGTGACCCTGCTCCAGACCAAGGTGGACCCGGCCGTGCTCGGCCGGGTGCTGGCCGTGGTCCGGGTGCTGAGCACCGCCGCGATGCCCGTCGCGTTCCTGCTGATCGGCCCGTTGACCGACGGCGTGGCCGAACCGCTGATGGCGGCCGACGGCGCGCTGGCGCCGAGCGTCGGCGCGCTGATCGGCACCGGCGAGGGCCGCGGCATCGCCCTGATCTTCCTGGTCGTCGGCGTGCTGATGCTCGCCCTCGCCGCCTGGGCCTGGACCAGGCCGAGGCTGCGTGCCGTCGACGACCTGCCCGACGCGGTGGCCGACGAGGTCCCCACGCCTGAGAGGACCACCCCGTGACCGAGATCTCCGACCACCGCGAACGACTGCTGGCCAAGCTGCTGGCCGCGCGCGGGCTGGCGCCCGCCGGACCCGCCGGCGTGCCCCGCAGGCCCGACGGCGCGGTGGTGCCGCTGACCGGCAACCAGCGCGGCCTGTGGCTGACCGGGCGGCTGGGCCTGGACGCGGGCGCGTACGTCATGTTCGCGACCCTGCGCGTGGCGGGCGAGCTGGACGAGGCGCGGCTGCGCGCGGCCGTGCGGGCGGTGATGGCGCGGCACGAGGCGCTGCGCACCCGGGTGGTGGACACCGACGGCGCGCCCGAGCAGCAGGTGCTCGACGAGGTGGCCGAGGACGTGGTGTTCGCCGCGGTGGCGGACGAGGAGGAGCTGCGCGCGTTCCTGGTGTCCGAGGTGGACACCCCGTTCGACCTGGGCGCCGCGCCGCTGCTGCGGGTGCGGGCGGTGCGGATCGGCGCCGGCACCGCGCTCGTGTTCAGCGCGCACCACATCATCTGCGACGACCTGTCGCTGGGCGTGGTGGCGGACGAGGTCGGCCTGGTCTACGCGGGCGCCGACCCGGGCCCGGTCGCGGCGCAGTTCCCCGACTACGCCCACCGGCAGGCCGACCGGCTGGCCGACGGCGAGCGGCAGCGGCAGCTCGACCACTGGCACGACCGGCTCGCGGGCGCGCCCGACGTGCTGGACCTGGCGCCGGACCGGCCGCGCACGCCCCACCGCACGGTCGCGGGCGGCAGCCACCGGTTCACCGTCCCGGCCGCGCTGGCCGGCGGGCTGGTCGAGCTGACCCGCGCGCACGGCTGCACCACGTTCGCCGGGCTGCTGGCCGCGTTCGGGGTGCTGCTGTCGCGGCGGTCCGGCGTGGACGACGTGGTGATCGGGTCGCCGACCACCCACCGGCCGTTCCCCGACCTGGAACGCTCGGTCGGCATGTTCGTCACCACCACCGCGCTGCGCCTGGACCTGTCCGGCGACCCCACCCCGGCCGAGCTGCTCGGCCGGGCCCGCGCGGTCGCGATCGACGCGCTGGACCACGCGGAGGTCAGCTTCGACGAGGTCGCCGCCCGGGTCGCGCCCCGCCGCGACCTGGCGCACCACCCGCTGTTCCAGGTGATGCTGGTGCTCAACCGGGGCGGCGAGGGCGACCGGTGGGCCGGGCTGCCCGCCACGCCGCTGCCGGTCGACCGGGGCACCAGCCGGTTCGACCTGACCCTGCACGTGCGGGAGACCGACGGCGACTGGCCCGCCAACCTGGACTACAGCGCGGACCTGTTCGAGCCCGACACCGTCGCGCGGATGGCCGACCACCTGATCGCCGTGCTCACCGCGCTCGTCGGGCACCCGGCGACCCGGCTGTCCGGGTTGGACACCACGACCGCCGCCGACCGGGCGGCGGCCGCCGCGGTGAACGGCGAGCCGGACGACGGCCTGGACCCCGGGCTGTCGCTGCGGCACGCGCCGGTGCTGCGGCGCCTCGCCGAGCAGGTCGCCGCGCACCCGGGGGCGACCGCGGTGCTCGACCTGGCCGACGGCGCGGAGCTGACGTTCGCGCGGCTCGACCGGCGCGCCAACCGGGTCGCGCACCTGCTCGCGGAGTGGGGCGTCGGCCCGGAGACGCCGGTGGGCCTGGCGCTCAAGGCCGGCCCCGACGCGCTGGTGGGCCTGCTGGCCGTGCTCAAGGCGGGCGGCGCGTACGTGCCGCTCGACCCGGGGCACCCGCCCGCCCGGCTCGCCGGGCTGCTCGCGGACTGCGGCGCGCCGGTGGTGATCACCGCGCCGGGCAACCGCGACCGGTTCGGCGGGTTCCGCGGCGCGCTGCTGGACACCTCCGACGACGTGTTCACCGGGGAGGCCGACGAACCGCCCGCGGTGCCCGCCACCGAGGACGGCCTGGCCTACGTGGTCTACACGTCCGGCTCGACCGGCGTGCCCAAGGGCGTGCAGGTGCAGCACGACACCCTGGCCAACCTGACCGGCGCGTTCATCGACCTGCACGGGTTCGGCCCGGGGCAGCGGGTGCTGATGGTGCCGCCGCTGAGCTTCGACGCCTCGGTGGGCGACGTGTTCCCGGCGTGGTGCTCGGGCGCGGCGGTCGCGGTGCACCCGGAGCCCGCCTCCATCAGCGGCCCCGACCTGCTCAAGCTGTGCGCCGACCACGGCATCACCGCCGTGGACACCGCGGCCGCCCTGTTCAAGCGGTGGGTCGCCGACCTGGCCGGGCTCACCGTGGACCCGGGCCCGCTGTCGCTGGTGATGTTCGGCGGCGAGGCGGTGCCGACCCCGACCGCCGCCGAGTGGGCCGAGCTGACCGGCGGGAAGGTCAGGCTGGTCAACCACTACGGGCCGACCGAGACCACGGTGTGCGCCACCGCGTTCGCCACGGTCGATGCCTCCGAGGTCGACCCGCGCGCGGCGACGCTGCCGATCGGGCGGCCGCTGCCCGCGGTGCGGGTCTACGTCCTGGACGCCGACCTGCGGCCCACGCCCGTCGGCGTGCCCGGCCAGCTGCACATCGGCGGGCTCGCGCCCGCGCGCGGCTACCGGGGCGACGCGGGGCGCACCGCCGCCGCCTACCTGCCCGACCCGACCGTGGTCGGTGGGCGCATGTACCGGACCGGCGACCTGGTGCGGCTGCTGCCCGACGGGGCGCTGGAGTTCCTGGGCCGGGTGGACGAGCAGGTCAAGCTGCGCGGCCACCGGATCGAACCGGGCGAGGTGCGGGCGGCGCTGCTGGCCCACCCCGGGGTCGTCGAGGCGGCCGTGGCCGTGCGCGGCGACCTGCTGGTGGCCTACGTGGTGCCGCGCCCCGGCGAGGGCGCGCCCGAGCTGGACGAGCTGCGGGCGTTCTGCGCCGAGCGGCTGCCCGACGCGATGCTGCCGGGCGCGCGGGTGGAGCTGGCCGAGCTGCCGCTCACCCGGCACGGCAAGGTCGACCCCGCCGCGCTGCCCGACCCGGACCCGGCCGCCCGCACCACCCCGTACGAGCCGCCGCGGACCCCGGTCGAGCGGACGCTCGCCGAGATCTGGTCGGAGGTGCTGGAGGCGCCGCTGGTCGGGCGGCGGGACAGCTTCTTCGGCCTGGGCGGGCACTCGCTGATCGCGGCCGCGGTGCTGGCGAAGGTGCGGGCCCTGCTGGGCGTCACGGTGCCGCTGCGCGCGCTGTTCGCCACCGCCGACCTCGCCGAGCTGGCCGAGGTGGTGGAGCAGGCCGCCGCGTCCGACCACACCTTCGCCAAGCGCTACCGGTCCGGGCTGCCGACCGTGCCGGAGATGCGGCTCGACGCGGTGCCGCCGGACGACATCGCGCCCCACCACCCGCTGCGGCAGGGACCGCCGGAGCGCGTGCTGCTGACCGGCGCGACCGGGTTCCTCGGCGCGCACCTGCTCAGCGAGGTGCTGGAGCGCACCGACGCCGAGGTCCACTGCCTGGTGCGGGCCGAGACGGAGGCCGTGGCGCTCGCGCGCGTCCGGGCCAACCTGCGCCGCGCCCACCTCGACGTGCCCGAGGAGCGGCTGGCCCGGGTGGTGCCGGTGGTCGGCGACATGTCCCGCCCGCTGCTGGGCCTGCCGGAGAAGGAGTTCGACCGGCTCGCCGAGAGCGTGGACGCCGTCTACCACAACGGCGCGGTGATGAACTTCGTGCTCACCTACCGGTGGATGATGCCGCCGCACGTGGGCAGCACGGTCGACGTGCTGCGGCTGGCCACCCGGTACGCCACCAAACCGCTGCACCTGATGTCCACGCTGGGCGTGTTCCTGGGGTCCAACTACGACCAGCGCCCCGTCAGCGAGGCCGACCGCCCCGAGGACCCGACCGGGCTGGACACCGGCTACCACACCACCAAGTGGGTGGCCGACATGATGGGCGTGCTGGCCCGCGACCGGGGCGTGCCGGTCTCCATCCACCGGATCGCGGCCATCGTGGGCGACGTGCGCACCGGCACCGCGAAGACCGAGTCCTACCTGAGCCGCCAGATCGCGACCTGCGCCCACGCGGGCGCGGTGCCGCGCAGCCCGGACGTGATCGACATGCTGCCGGTGGACCGGCTGGCCGCGGCCATCGCGGGCATCTCCACCCGGCCCGAGCACCACGGGCGGGACTTCCACTACTACCGGGCCGACGGGCTGACCTACCCCGACCTCGGGGACGTGCTGACCGAGCGCGGCTACCCCACCCGGGCGCTGGAGTACGCGGACTGGCGCGCGCTGATGCTGGAGAGCCCGGACAGCGCGTTCGGCCCGCTGGCGTTCGGCCTGACCGCCACGAGCCGGGCGCACCCGGTGTTCGACTGCTCGGCCACCTGGGCGGCCGCCCGCGGGTGCGGCGTGGAGTTCCCGCCCGCCGACGCCGAGATGATCGCCCGCCACGTCGACTACCTCGCCTCGGCGGGGGTCATGCCGGAGAGGACCTGACCGTGCCGCTGCACCTGCCCCCGGACGACGGGCCGCCGTCGTTCCACGACCTGCTCGCCACCGCCGGGTACCGCGCCCTGGCGGCCGGACTGCGGCTGGGCGTGTTCGACGCCCTCGCCGACGGACCCCGGCCCGTCGGGGAACTGGCGGCCGCGCTGGGCACGGACCCGCGCGGCACGGCGCTGCTGTGCGAGGCGCTGGTCTCGTTCGACTACCTCGCCCCCGGCCCCGACGGCTACGCCAACACCGCCGCGACCGCCGCCTGGCTGACCGGCAGCGGGTACGCCGACGTGCAGGGGTTCTGGTCGGTGGTGCTGTTCGAGTCGTGGACCGACCTGGAGGAGTCGGTGCGCACCGGCAAGCCCGCGATCGACTTCTACGCGTGGCTGGCCGAGCGGCCGGAGGTGCTGCGGCGGTTCCAGGGGATGCTGTCGGGGCACGCGGACGCCATCGCGCCCGAGGTGGCCTCGGTGGTGCCGGTGGGCGACTCCCTGCTGGACCTCGGTGGCGGGCACGCGAAGTACGCGATCCGGCTCTGCGCCGCGCACCCGGACCTGCGCGCGACCGTGGTCGACCTGCCGGACGCGCTGGCCGTGGGCGCGGGCGCGGTGACCGACGCGCGGCTGTGCGACCGGATCACGTTGCGGCCCGGGGACTACGACGTGCTGGACCTGGGCTCGGGCTTCGACACCGCGCTGCTGTTCAACGTCGTGCACGGCCGGCCCGCGGCGGCCAACGAGGCGTTGCTCGCGCGGGTGGCGGCGGCGCTGCGGCCGGGCGGGTCGGTGGTGCTGCTGGAGCACGACGAGCACTCCCCCGACCGCGCGGCCGACGCCTTCGCGCGGGTGTTCAGCCTCAACCTGTTCCACGGGCAGGGCGGGCAGGTGTACCCGGAGGGGGAGATCGCGTCCTGGCTGGCGTCGGCCGGGTTCGACGAGCCGTCCCGGCACCCGCTGGAGTCGTCGCCGGGGCAGTCGCTGGTGGTGGCGCGGAAGGGCTGATCGCGCGGGGGCACGTCGGCCGCGGGGCACCGCGGCGGGACACGCCGAGCGTGATCAGCCGTTCGGCGCGGGGGCCGTCGTCGTGCGAGGGTGGGCGGCATGACTGCTGCCTCTGCCCCTTCGAGGCTGTCCTGGACCCTGGTCGTGCCGCTGCTGGGCCTGGTGACGCTGGTGCTGACCTGGGGCCGCGACCTGGGTCCCGTGATCGTCGCGCTCGCGGCCCTGGTGCTGGCCGGCACGGTGCTGGCGGCGGTGCACCACGCCGAGGTGATCGCGTTGCGCGTGGGCGAGCCGTACGGGTCGCTCGTGCTGGCGGTCGCGGTCACGGTGATCGAGGTCGCCCTGATCGTGACCCTGATGATCTCCGGCGGTCCCGAGTCCGCCACGTTGGCCCGGGACACGGTGTTCGCCGCTGTGATGATCACCACGAACGGCATCATCGGCCTGTCGCTGTTGCTGGGCGCGCTGAAGTACGGGGTGACGCTGTTCAACTCCGAGGGCAGCGGCGCGGCGCTGGCGACGGTGGCGACGCTCACCACGCTGAGCCTGGTGTTCCCGACGTTCACCACCAGCCAGCAGGGGCCCGAGTTCACCGCGCCCCAGCTCGCCTTCGCCGCGCTGGCGTCGCTGGCCCTGTACGTCATGTTCGTGCTGACCCAGACGGTCCGGCACCGCGACTTCTTCCTGCCGCTCACCCCCGAGGGCGATGTGGTGGAGACCGACGAGCACGCCCCGCGGCCGAGCGGGCGGGAGGCGGGGACCAGCCTCGCGCTGCTGCTGGTGGCGCTGGTCGCGGTGGTGGGGCTGGCGAAGGTCGAGTCGCCCGCGATCGAGGCGGCGGTGGCGGCCGCCGGGTTCCCGCACTCCTTCGTGGGCGTGGTGATCGCGCTGCTGGTGCTGCTGCCGGAGACCATCGCCGCGGGCCGGGCGGCGCTGCGGGGACGGATCCAGACCAGCCTCAACCTGGGCTTCGGGTCGGCGATGGCCAGCATCGGCCTGACCATCCCGGTCATCGCCATCACCTCGGTGTGGCTGGACGGGCCGCTGCTGCTCGGTCTCGGCTCCACCCAGATGGTGCTGTTCGCGATCACCGTGGTGGTGAGCGTGCTGACCGTGGTGCCCGGCCGGGCGACCCGGCTCCAGGGCGGCGTCCACCTGGTGCTGCTGGCCGCGTTCCTGTTCCTGGCCACCAACCCCTGACCGGGGTCAGCTCCCGAACGGGTTGACCTCGCGCAGCTCGCCGAGGACCGGTTCCAGCAGGTCGAGCACGACCACGCGGAACGAGGGCACCAGGATGAACATCGCCACGACCAGCGCCACCACCAGCCCCAGCGTGCCGCCGGACTTCTTCTTCTTGGCCATGCGCACTCCTCGGACGCGGGTGACCCGTCCGAGGTTAGCGGTGGGCGGCGCGGCGCGGCGTCAGGGCGAGGTCCCCGCCGCGACCCGGCCGTGCCAGACGCGGGAGCGGACCGCCCCGAGCAGCACCACCCAGGCGGCGAAGACCAGGGACGTCGTGCCGGGGGTGGTGAGGTCCAGCAGCAGGCCCGCGGCGGCGGCCCCGACCGGGGTGGCCGCCCAGATCAGCAGGCTGAACGCGGTGCCGACGCGGCCGAGCAGGTGGTCCGGCGTCACCTCCAACTGGTGGCTCAGCGCGGCCACGCCGAAGCACGGCATGGAGACGGTGAACAGGGCCAGCACCACGCCGACCGCGACCAGCGAGTCGACCAGCGCCAGTGCCGCCCACAGCCCGGCGTGCAGCCACACCACGCCCAGCAGCAGCCCGTCGAGGCCCAGGCGGTCCTTGAGCCGGGGGGCGAGGAACGCGCCCACCACTCCCCCGGCGCCCAGGGCGGCGAACAGGCCGCCGACCGCGGTCGGCGCGGCGTCCCCGGCCGAGACGATCGCGACCAGCGCGATGCCCGAGATCGCCACCTGGAGCCCGGCGGCGGTCAGCGCGATCGAGCGCAGCCCCCGGTGCCGCCACAGCCACCGGACGCCCTCCGCCACCTCCGCGCGCAGCGACCGCCGCTCCGCGCGTTCGGGCCGGAGGTCGGCCCGCACCGCGGCGAAGCACAGCGCGGACACCAGGAACGACACCGCGTCCACCAGGAACGGCACCCCGCGCCCCAGCTGGAGCAGCGCCCCGCCGAGCGGGCCGGCCACCACGCCGGTCGCGGCCTGGGCGGTCTCGGTGGCGGACACGGCGGAGGCCAGCCGGTCCCGGGCGACGACGGAGGGCAGCACCGCGTTCTCCGCCGCCGAGAAGAACACGTGCAGCACGCCGCCCACCAGGGCGGTGACGACCAGGTGCGCCGGGGTCAGCGCGTCGAGCAGCACCGCGACGGGCACGGTCGCCACGTTCACCGCCCGCCCCAGGTCGCACAGCACCATGGTCCGCTTGCGGTCCCACCGGTCGACCAGGGCGCCCGCGGGTAAGCCCAGCACCAGGTACGGCACCGCGCGCACGGCGGCCAGCGCGCCCGCCGCGGCCGGCGAGCCGGTCAGGGCGAGCACGACCAGCGGGTAGGCGAGCTGGGTGACGCCGTTGCCCAGCGAGGACGCGGTCTGCCCGAGCCAGACCAGGCGGAAGTCGCGCGTCACCTGAACCGCTCCCAGGCCGACTGCCTGCTCATGCCCAGCGCCTCGCCGACCCGCGCCCAGGTGACGCCGCGCCCGCGCAGGTCGAGCACGCGCGCCCGGAGGCCGCCCTCGACCTGCTCGGCGGTGGCGGCGATGCGCGGCAGGTGGGCCAGCAGCTCGTCGTCGGTCATGTCGGCCCACTCGGGCACGCTCGCGCCCGACGTGCCGTCGTCGTGGTCGAGGATCGACACGCAGGCGGCCACGCAGCCGTCGCAGATGTAGATCCCCGGGCCGCTGATGATCTTCCGCACCTCGGCGGCCGCCTTGCCGCAGAACGAGCAGGACATCGCGTTCCCCCCGGAGTTGTCAGGCAATGCCTGACAACCGTAGCAGGGGGTGGCGCGGACCGGCGTTGCGGAGATGTGCAAAGCCCCCGGCCGGGGGCGCCTCGGGTTCACCTCCCGTCACGAAGACCGCGCCACGACCGCCGTGACAGCGTTTCGCGTGTTGGACATCCCCGGGGCGGCCCGGGACCGGCACGTCCGGGTCCCGACCGCCCCACCGCCCCAGGAGGAAAGATGATCAGGAAGCTGCTCCGACGCGCCGGCACGACACTGGCGGCGACGGCCCTCGCCGCGGCGGCGCTCGCGGTGGGCGCCTCGGCCGCCGAGGCCGGTGCCGGCGACCGGGTCCGGAGCGCCGGGCAGGACGTCGGCGTCACGCGCGTGCACCGCGCCTGGGCGTGCGACATCCCGGCCGGGCACACCTACTCGTCCGTGCGGATCAACACCAGGTGCGCCTGGCGCTACGAGTACTACCTGCTCGACGCGGTGAACTACAACCTCACCGGCACGTACGCGTGCTCCATCCCGTCCGGCTACACCTACACCGCCTCGCAACTGGGCAACAACTGCTCCACCTCGGGTTCCAGCTACGAGTACCGGCTCCTCCGGCTCTGACCCGCCGGGAGCGCCGCGCGCCGGCGCGGGTTGATCACCGAATGCCATCGAAGCGGTCCCGGACCTTCCGGTTCGTCCGGTTCCGGGAGAGGATGCGCTCCCCGCCGCGACGACGCGAGAGACCCAGGTGATCGCCATGGATTCCGCCCTGACGACAGTCGGCCTCCCCGTGGCGCTGGCCGTGGTGATGTTCGGCCTCGGCCTGTCGCTGACGACCGCCGACTTCGGCCGGATCGCGCGGGAGCCGCGGGCCGTGGCGGTCGCGCTGGCGACGCAGCTGGTGCTGCTGCCGCTGGTGTGCTTCGGGCTGGTGGTGGCGCTGGGGCTGAGCCCGGTGCTCGCGGTCGGCATGATGCTGCTCGCCGCCTCGCCGGGCGGGACCACGGCGAACCTGTTCAGCCACCTGTTCCGCGGTGACGTGGCGCTCAACATCACCCTGACCGCGGTGAACTCGGTGCTGGCCGTGATCACGTTGCCGCTGGTGGTGAACTTCGCCCTGGACCACTTCGGACCGACGGGCGAGGGCGCGGTGGGGCTGGAGTTCGGCAAGGTCGCCCAGGTGTTCGCGGTCGTGCTGGTCCCGGTGGCGCTCGGGATGCTGGTGCGCCGCCGGTCGGCCGCGGTCGCCGACCGGGCCGACCGGCCGGTGCGGATCTTCTCGGCCGTGGTGCTGGTGGCGGTGATCGCGGGCACGATCCTCGCCGAGCGGGAGAACGTGGGCACCTACCTGGCCGACGTCGGCCTCGTGGTGGTGCTGTTCTGCGCGCTCAGCCTGGCCGCGGGCTACGCCGTGCCGCGCCTGGCCAGGGTGGGGCGGCGGCAGGCGATCGCGTCCGCGTTCGAGGTGGGCGTGCACAACAGCACGCTGGCGATCACGGTGGCGGTGAGCGTGCTGGGCAGCGAGGCGCTGGCGGTGCCGGCCGCGGTGTACGGGATCGCGATGTTCCCGCTGGCCGCTGCGGCCGGGTACCTCATCACCCGAACGGACGCCACCCGAAACGCCGTCACCAACCCCTAAAAAGGCGGCCTCAGCAGCACTTTCGTACTACTTTACCAACAGCACCCCTGGGCCGTTCGAGTGAGATGCCTCGGAATTCCGAAGCACAGAAAGCGAGACACAGCGTGATCTAGCCCTCCCATGTCACCCTTTCGTGCCACTCCAAAAGTGTCACGAAGGGAACAAAGTTCACCATGCGTCTACTCCGCCGCAGACGTCCTTCCCCTCGAACCAGACGCTGGACCGCCGCTGCCGCCACCACCGCCGTGGTCGCGGCGACCGCGGTGGCCCTCACCCCGACCGCCGCGGTCGCCGCCGTGCCGGCCGGGTTCACCGACAGCGTCGCCATCAGCGGCCTCAGCTCGCCCACCGCCGTCTCCTTCGCGCCGGACGGCAGGGTGTTCATCGCCGAGAAGAGCGGCCTGGTCAAGGTCTTCGACTCGCTCACCGACACCACCGCCACCACGTTCGCCGACCTGCGCCCGCAGACCCAGGACTTCTGGGACCGCGGCCTGCTCGGCCTGGCCGTGGACCCGCAGTTCCCCGCCCGCCCGTACGTCTACGTCGCCTACACCTACGACGCCGTCCCCGGCGGCACCCACCCGCGCTGGGGCGACCAGTGCCCGACCCCGCCCGGCGCCACGGACCAGGGCTGCGTGGTCACCGGCCGCGTCTCCAAGCTGACCATGGGCTCCGGCGGCACCATGACCGCCGAGCAGCCGCTGGTCACCGACTGGTGCCAGCAGTACCCCAGCCACTCCATCGGCACGGTCGTCTTCGGCCCCGACGGCGGTCTCTACGTCGGCGGCGGTGACGGCGCGAGCTTCAACTTCACCGACTACGGCCAGGTCGGCAACCCGTGCGCCGACCCGCCGGGCGCGGCGGGCACGAACCTCACCGCGCCGACCGCGCGCGGCGGCGCGCTGCGCTCCCAGTCGATCCGGCGCCCGGCGGGCGAGCCGGTGTCCCTGGACGGCTCCATCGTGCGCATCGACCCCGACACCGGCGCGGGCCTGGCCGGCAACCCGTTCGCGGCCAACACCGACGCCAACGCCAAGCGCATCATCGCCCACGGCATGCGCAACCAGTTCCGCTTCGCCTTCCGGCCCGGCACCGAGGAGCTGTGGGCGGGCGACGTCGGCTGGAACACGTGGGAGGAGATCAACCGCATCGCCGACGTGAACGACGCGACGGCGGAGAACTTCGGCTGGCCCTGCTACGAGGGCTCGGCCCGCCAGGGCGGCTACGACGGCGCCAACCTCGACCTGTGCGAGTCGCTGTACACCGGTGCCGGGCAGACCGCGCCGTACTACGCGTACAACCACTCCGCGAAGGTCGTGGCGACCGACCCGTGCCCCACCAGCGGGTCGTCGATCTCCGGCATCGCGTTCGAGTCGACCAGCAACTACCCCGCGGCCTACGACGGCGCGCTGTTCTTCTCCGACAGCTCGCGCGGCTGCATCTGGGCGATGCAGACCACCAACGGCCAGCCCGACCCGGCCAAGCTGGTGCCGTTCGTGACCGGCGTGAACGTCCCCGTGCAGATCACCACCGGCCCCGGCGGCGACCTGTTCTACATCGCCCTGGGCGCGGGCCAGCTGCGGCGGGTCACCTACTCCAGCGGCAACCAGGCGCCGACCGCGGTCGCCACGGCCACCCCGTCGTCCGGGTCCGCCCCGCTGACCGTGCAGTTCAGCGGCACCGGCTCCACCGACCCGGACCCCGGCGACACGCTCGGCTACGCCTGGGACCTGGACGGCGACGGCCAGTACGACGACTCCACCTCCGCCACGCCCACCTACACCTACACCTCGCAGGCCGTGGTCAACGTCGGGCTGCGGGTGACCGACCAGGCGGGCGCGTTCGGCACCGACACCGTCGCGGTCACCGTCGGCGCGCCGGTGTCGCAGGACCCGGTGCCGGTGATCGACACCCCGACCTCGCCGCTGAACTGGGTGGTCGGGCAGAACGTGCCGTTCGCCGGGCACGCCACCGACCCGCAGGACGGCGCGCTGCCCGCGTCCGCGCTGAGCTGGCGGCTGAGCATCCAGCACTGCGCCTCGGGCGGCTCGTGCCACGAGCACGTGGTGCAGAACTGGTCGGGCGTGGCCTCGGGCTCGTTCATCGCGCCCGACCACGAGTACCCGTCCTACCTGGACCTGACGCTGACCGCCACGGACTCCTCCGGGCGCACCACCAGCGTCACCCGGAAGCTCGACCCGCAGACGGTCCAGCTGACGTTCACCACCAACCCGAGCGGGTTGCAGCTCAGCGTGGGCGGCACGGCGCAGACCACGCCGTTCACCCGCACGGTGATCGTCGGGTCGAACAACTCGATCAGCGCGCCGAGCCCCCAGCCCGGAGCGCTGTTCTTCCGGTACCGGTACTCCAGCTGGACCGACGGCGGGGCGCAGACGCACAACATCACCGCGCCCGCGACGGCGACCACCTACCGGGCGAACTACTCGCTGTGCCTGTGCTGAGGGTGCGGGTGCCCGTGCTCAAGGTGCGGGCGCCGAGGTGAACCGGTCGGCCGCGGGTGGCTCCGCCCGCGGCCGACCCACCCGTCCGCGTGGTCGATTCCGCGATCTCCGCCGGGTTTGGCAGGATCGGGGGTGATGGACCCCTCGGTGCTGTTGGTGGAGGACGACGCCCACATCAGGCAGGCCCTCGGTCTGGCCCTGGCCGACGAGGGCTTCGCCGTCGCGGACGCGGTGTCCGGTGAGCAGGCGCTGGCGCTGCTGGCCGAGGCCGAGCCGGACGTGGTGCTGCTGGACCTGGTGCTGCCCGGCGTGGACGGCCTGGAGGTCTGCCGCACGCTGCGGGCCCGGGGCGACCTGCCGATCATCATCGTGACCGCCCGCACCGACGCCGCCGACGTGATCGCCGGCCTCGAAGCCGGCGCCGACGACTACGTGACCAAACCGCTGGTGGCCAGCGTGCTCGCGGCCCGCATCCGCGCCCTGCTGCGCCGCACCGGCCGCCAGGACGAGGTGCTGCGGTGCGGCCCGCTGGAGATCCACCCCCGGGTGGGCACGGTGCGCCGCGACGACGTGGAGGTCCACCTGACCAGCACGGAGTTCCGGGTGCTGGTGGAGCTCGCGTCGGCGGCCGGGCGGATCGTCACGCGCGAGCAGCTGCTCCAGCGCGTGTGGGGCTACGACTACTTCGGCGACACCCGGCTGCTCGACGTGCACATCCGCCGCCTGCGCCGCAAGGTCGAACCCGACCCCGACGAGCCCACCCTGATCGTCACCGTCCGCGGCACGGGCTACCGGCTGGACTGCACTCCGCCGACCGGGTGACGCTCACCCGCCGTCCCGAGCGGTCACCGGGTCCACACCGGCCGATCATCGGGCACCGCCCCGAACACGGCTCCGCCCCCGCCGGGCGTCCCGGCGGGGGCGGAGCGCGGGGTCGGTCAGCTCACCGACACGGGGAACCGCTCCCACACCCGGTGGGCGCCCATCAGCTCGGCGACCTCCGCGAACACGGCCGCCGGGTCCTCGCCGACCACCACGCCGGGCTCGCCCGGGGTGCAGCCGGCCTCCACCAGCGCCGTCCGGCCGGTGCCCCACGAGCCGATCACCTTGGCGTGTCGGTACGCCTCCTGCACCAGCAGCACCACGCGCGGGTCGACGGTGGACGCGGGCGCGCCGGCCTTCGCGTCGCGGCTCGGCAGCGCGTCGGGCGCGGGCGGCGGGGCGGCGGCCAGCAGGACCACGTCGAACTCCACCGAGCGCGCGGTGAGGAACGTCCGCTGGGCCACCAGGCCGTCCTCCAGCACCCCGCCGCGGGCGGCGATCACCAGCGGGACCATGTTGGCCGAGGTGATCGCCTGGCGCAGGGTGTGCAGGCCGTCGAGGCTGTCCGGGTCGTCGGCGTCCACCACGATGCCGACCAGCCGGCCGTCGCCCGGCCACGTCCGGCCGACCTGCGACAGCGCCGGGCTGGTCACGACCTCGGCCGGGGGCGCGGTGGGCTCCGGGGCGGGCAGGCCCAGGCCCTCGGCCACGCGGGCGCACAGCTCGGCGTCCACGTTGGCCAGCACCAGCAGCTGCCGCTCCTTGATCGCCTGCTCGTAGCACTTGCCCAGCTCGAAGGTGAACGCCCGCACGACGTGCTCGCGCTCCACCGGGCTCAGGCTCCGGTAGAACAGGCGCGCCTGGCTGAAGTGGTCCGAGAACGACGCGGGCGACCGGCGCTCCTTCACCGCCGCCGCGATCGGCGCGGCCACCTCCGCGAACGCGCCCATGTCCGCGCCCGCGTGGAACGGGCAGCCGCCGTCGAGCGAGTTCGGCTTGTACGGCGCCACGCCGCTGTGCACGGCGTGCTGGTGGAACCCGTCGCGCAGCATGTCGTTGACCGGCGCGTGCGGGCGGTTGACCGGGATCTGGTTGAAGTTCGGCCCGCCCAGGCGGCTGAGCTGCGTGTCCAGGTAGGAGAACAGGCGCGCGTGCAGCAGCGGGTCGTCGGTGACGTCGATGCCCGGCGGCAGGTGCCCGACGTGGAACGCGACCTGCTCGGTCTCGGCGAAGTAGTTGGTGGTGTTGCGGTTGAGCGTGAGCATGCCGATCGGCTGCACCGGCGCGAGCTCCTCGGGCACGATCTTCGTGGGGTCGAGCAGGTCGATGCCCTCGAAGGTCTGCTCCGGGGTGTCCGGGAACACCTGGATGCCCAGCTCCCACTGCGGGAACGCGCCCGACTCGATGGCGTCGAACAGGTCGCGCCGGTGGAAGTCCGGGTCGACGCCCGCGATCATCTGCGCCTCCTCCCACAGCAGGGAGTGCACGCCGAGCTTGGGCTTCCAGTGGAACTTCGCCAGCGACGTCTTGCCCTCGGCGTTGACCAGCCGGAAGGTGTGGACGCCGAAGCCCTCCATCATCCGGTACGAGCGCGGCACGGCCCGGTCGGACATCTGCCACATGACGTGGTGGGTGGCCTCGGTGTGCAGGGACACGAAGTCCCAGAACGTGTCGTGCGCGCTCTGCGCCTGCGGGATCTCCCGGTCCGGGTGCGGCTTGGCGGCGTGGATGATGTCCGGGAACTTGATGCCGTCCTGGATGAAGAACACCGGGATGTTGTTCGCCACCAGGTCGAACGTGCCCTCGGACGTGTAGAACTTCGTGGCGAACCCGCGGGTGTCACGCACCGTGTCCGCCGAGCCGCGCGAACCGACCACGGTCGAGAACCGGGTGAACACCGGCGTGGTCACGCCCTGCTGGAGGAAGCCGGACTTGCACACCTGGTCGACGGTGCCGTAGCCGACGAACACGCCGTGCACGCCGGCGCCCCGCGCGTGCACCACCCGCTCGGGGATGCGCTCGTGGTCGAAGTGGGTGATCTTCTCCCGCAGGTGGTGGTCCTGGAGCAGCGTCGGTCCGCGCTCCCCCGCCTTGAGCGAGTGGTCCGTGTCGTGCAGGCGCAGGCCCGTGGACGTGGTCAGGTAGGTGTCCTGCTGCTCGCGCACCTCGTGCCCGGCACCGGTCTCCGCGCCGGTGGCGGTCCGGGTCCGCGGTGACGCCTGGTCGGACTTGCGCGGCAACGGGCCCTGCGGCTCCGTCGGCTCGTCGAGCTGCGGCGGCTCGCTGCCAGGCGCGCCGGGTACGGGCGGGGTGACGAGGTCGGCGACCTTCTCCACCGCCTTGTCCAGGGCGTCCTTCACGACCTTGGCGGGCTTGCTCGCGTCCACTAGCTCCTCCTCGTAGGCAGTCATCCACCAACTACCCGGGCCAGGTGGATCTACACACCGTCACCGCAAGGGAATCGAGCACCGTTCGGGTACACCCGAAAGCGTGAGAGAGTGGCCCGGTGAACCTGGAGGACCTCGTCCGGCTGCGCCGCGCCCGCGACCTGGTGGACCGCGACTACGCGAAGCCGCTCGACGTGCCCGCGCTGGCCCACGCCGCCCTGATGTCGCCGGGCCACTTCTCCCGCAGCTTCCGCGCCGCTTTCGGGGAAACCCCGTACAGCTACCTGATGACGCGCCGGATCGAGCGGGCCAAGGCGCTGCTGCGGCGGGGCGACCTGACGGTCACGGAGGTCTGCTTCGCGGTCGGCTGCACCTCGCTGGGGTCGTTCAGCTCGCGGTTCACCGAGCTGGTCGGCGAGACCCCGAGCGCGTACCGGGCCCGCGACCACCGGGAGGGCGCCGCGATCCCGGCGTGCGTCGCCAAGATCCTCACCCGACCGGTCAGGAACGGAGAAGCCAGGTCCACCACCCCGCCCGTAGCGTGATCCCCATGGAAATCACGCTCTCCCAGTGCTTCATCGCCGTCGACGACCACGACGAGGCGCTGGCCTTCTACCGGGACGTGCTCGGCCTTGAGGTGCGCAACGACGTCGCGTTCGAGGGGATGCGCTGGGTCACCGTCGGCTCGCCGGCGCAGCCCGACGTGAACATCGTGCTCGAACCGCCCCTCGCGAACCCGAACGCCTCGGCCGCCGACCAGGAGGTCATGGCGCAGCTGCTGGCCAAGGGCCTGCTGCGCGGGGTCATCTTCACCACCGACGACTGCGACGCCACCTTCGAGCGCATCAGCGCGGCGGGCGGCGAGGTGTTGCAGGAGCCGATCGACCAGCCGTACGGCGTCCGCGACTGCGCCTTCCGCGACCCGGCCGGCAACATGCTGCGCTTCAACCAGGCCAAGAAGGGGTGAGCCGCACCGGCTGACGAACGGGGCCGGGCGCGGCCGGTACCCGCGGGCCGGTACCTGCGGGCCGGGGCGTCTTCGTCCGAGGCGTCTTTGTCCGGGCGCCTGCGATCGGAGTGTCTTCGACCGGAGTGTCTTCGACCGGAGACGCCCGCAACCGGAGCACCCGCGGCCGGAGCGCTACCGCCCCGCCAGGGCCCGGCGGCCGCAGTCCAGGTGCCGCAGGGCGCCGGGGTGGTCGGCCAGCACCCGCTCCCAGGCGTCGATCACCACCCGGGTCCCGGCGGGCGGCAGCCGCCGCGCGGCCGGCGCGGCGGCGGTCCACGAGACGAACTCGCCGAACAGCCCGGGGTCGTCCACGTAGACCGACGCGGCGAGGAAGTCGAGGAGCTCCCCGATCTCCTCCCCGGTCGCGTCCGGCTGCCGCTCGTCGGCGGGCGCCGGCGGGAACCGCTCGTCCAGCGCCGCCGCGGCCACCTCGACCAGCTCGGCGCGGCGGGCGAGCAGCGCGGTGCGCCGGGGGACGACGGGTCGTGGCGCGGGGTGGGCGGCACCGCGCCACGCGGGCCGGTCGAGCAGGTCGGCGGCGGCCACGGCGTCGGGCACCCAGCTCTCCACGCCCAGCGCCCGCGCCCACCGGCCGTCCGCGCCGAACCCGCGACCGCCGACCAGCACGGGGGTCCCGGTGTCGCGGCAGGCGGTGACGGCCTGGTGGACCTGCGGCAGGTTCGAGGCCAGCGTGCAGCTCAGCGCCACCGCGTCGGGTCTGTGCTCGTGCAGGTAGGGCACCAGGTGCGCGACCGGCACGCCGGCGCCCAGGAAGGTGACCCGCCAGCCCCGCCCGCGCAGCACCTCGGCCACCAGGCGCGGCGGCAGGGCGTGCCGCTCGCCCTCCAGGCAGGCGACCACCACGTGGCCCCTCGTCCGAGCGGTGGTGACGCGGCCGCCCAGCGCGGCGACGACCTGTTCCACCACGGCGGTGGCCGCGTGCTCCTGCGCGACGCCCCACCGGTCGGCCTGCCACAGCCTGCCGATCTCGGCCTGCGCGGCCGCGACCAGCTCCAGCAGCACGGTCTCGGCGGGCACGCCCGCGTCCAGCAGGTCCAGCACCAGGTCGACCGCTCCGCGCTCGTCCGCCTCGGCCAACGCGCTCATCAGCTCCACCCGGCTCGCCGCCAGGACGTCCGCCACCCGCACCGTGTCCGTCACGCCGCCACCTCCCGCGGCGCGACCCGCACCGCGATGTCGTCGGGCCCGCCTCCCGCGGACCACTCCTGCGTGCTCGGTCATCGCCGGCACCCCGGGGCGCCGGGCGGTCCGGTCCGCCCCGCCCGAACGCGCCGCGTCGTCCAGGACCATTCCGCCTCACCACCCTCGTGATCGATCACCGATCCCCGCAGTATGGCACGGACGCATTTATCGCTTTGTTGTCGAACACCCCGAAAACCGGATGTTTGGAATGCGAATTCCGGGGTACCCGCGCTGTTCTACAGCGCGATCAACCCCGCCTCGGTCGGCCGGAACCCGCAGCTGTCGAAGTAGAAGGGCCCCAGCCCGTCGTCGAAGTCGACGTGCAGCCACTCGCACCCGGCGGCGCGGGCCCCCTCGACCGCGCGGGCCACCAGTTCCCGCCCCACGCCCCGGCGCCGCACCGGCCCGGCGACCAGCGTGTCCAGCACGAACGCGTGGGCCGCGCCGTCCCAGGCGACGTTGACGAAGCCGACCAGGTCCGCGCCGTCGCGGGCGCACACCCAGCCCAGGCTGTGCCGGTTGACCTGGCCCCACCAGTCGTCGTCGAGCACGCGGTGCGCGAAGCCCTCCGCGTGCAGGGTGTTGACCTCGTGGTCGTCGAACCGGCCGCGCCACTCGTAGTCGATCACGCGGGCACTTTACGGAAGACCGGGTGCGGAATGCCGGTGGTTTTCCGGTTCATCCCCTCAGCACGAAACGCCGACCACCGGTGACCTGTCGGCGCAGGGCTTCCGCGAGCATGGCGACGGGTTGCAGGTCGTGGACGAGCCCGGTGACCTCGAAGGGCCTGAGCACGTGCCGGTGCCGGGCGACCACGCGCAGCCGGACCCCCGCCTCCCTGGCCGCGAGGTGGTCGCGGCGCAGCTGGTTGAGGCCCGCCGCGGAGAGGAAGTCGACCTCGCCGAGGTCGACCACGACCGGCGCGGGCGGGGTCGCCAGGGCGAGCGCCACGGCGATCTCCCGGGCCAGGTGGCCGACGGTCGAGGAATCCACCTCGCCGGCGACGCGCACCACGATCGCGTACCCGTGCACCTCGCGCTCGATCCGGAGCGACGGGCAGAACTGCTCTGTTCCCACGGCGCGGCCTCCTCGTGGACGAAGAAGGCAGTGGCTTCCGGTTTGAACCTCCTGCGTGCCCGAACCGTACTCCCGGTGAGGCGATCCCGCTGCTCAGGAACGTAGGGGTTGCCGGAGCACCGGCCGCGCGGTTCGACGGCGGCGGGCGGGGTGTGCGCGTCCTGGCCCGCCCGGTGGTCCCGCCGGTCGAGGAGCAGCCGGCGGGACCGCCGGCCGGGTCACGGCGTCGCGGGCAGCCGCGCCGCCGCCCGCTCCCCCTCGCGCAGCCGCTCGAAATAGCCCTTCATCGAGGGGTAGTAGTCGTCGAACACCGGCTGCGGCGTGCCCTCGCGCGAGGCGACCAGCATGTCCAGGTAGAACTCCCAGCCCGGACCGACCTCGCCGATGCCCTCCTCGGTGTCCAGGTGGTGCACCAGGCGCAGCTCGGTGTCGCCGTCCACCTCGACCAGGAGCACCTCCAGCCGCCACACGCCCGCCTCGTCCTGGGTGGACACGGCCAGCCGCCGGGGCGGGTCGCAGGCGTCGACCCGGACCTCCATCCACGGCGCCTGCTCCTCGAAGACCATCCGCACCCTGACCGTGCCCCCGGGTCCGCCCTCACCCTCCCAGGGGCCGAACCACCGGGCGGTGCGCTCCGGTTCGGTCAGGGCGGCCCACACGTCGTCGGCCAGCGCCCGGAAGGTGCGGGTCAGCACCAGGTCGCTGCCGGTGGCGGTGCGGAACAGGCGGCCGGTGGGGATGCGGGTCATGCCGTGTTCTCCTCGGATCGGTCGGTGCGGCGTTCCCGCCGGGCGCGGTAGACCTCGGTCTCCAGTGCGTCGAGGTGGTGCGCGAGGCCAGCGGGGCGGTCGAAGCCCGCGAGCCAGCGGGCCAGCGGGGTCAGGCGGGTGGTGTCCAGGTCGTAGAACCGCTGCCTGCCCACGAGTTCGTCGCGGACCAGACCGCTCTCCCGCAGCACGCGCAGGTGCCTGCTCACCGCGGGGCGGCTGATCGCGAAGCGCTCGGCGATCTGCCCGGCGGACAGCGGGCCGTCGTCGCGCAGCATCTCCAGGACCCGGCGCCGCACCGGGTCGGCGATCGCACCCGCCACGTCGTCCACGCCCGGAAGCGTAACCAATGGGTTACGCGTTCGGCAACGGGCCCCCGGCGAGGTCGTCCAGGAACGCGGTCAGCGCCCGCCGGTACGGCTCGACCGTGGTCAGGTCGGCGTGCTCGTCGGGTCCGTGCTGCCCGTCCCCGCCGACCCCGAAGATCACCGCGTCGACCCCGCGCTGGAACCAGAACCGCGAGTCGGCCGCGCCGTGCTTGCGCAGCAGCTCACCCGGGTAGCCCTGAGCCCGCGCGGCCCGCCGCAACGCCCGCACGTCGGGGTTCCCCGGATCGGCCCGGTGGGGCGGCTCCACGGCGTCGACCTCCGCGACGACGCCCGGCGGGCACAGCGCGGTGAGGTGCGCGGCCACCTCCTCGGGCGTGCGGCCGGTGAAGTCCGGGTCCTCCGGCGGGAACCGGATGTCCAGGTGGGCGGTCGCGTCGGCGGGCACCTGGTTGAGCGCCCGGTTGTCGGTGGTGATCCGGGCGAGGTTGACCGTGGTGCGCCACTCCTCCTCGACCGCCACCGGGTACTCCGCCAGCACGGCGTCCACCGCGCGCACCACCTTGAGCACCGCGTTGTCGCCCAGCCACTGGTAGGCGCTGTGCCCGGCGCGCCCGGTCGCGCGCAGCCGCGCCACGACCAGGCCCTTGGACTCGTGCACCACGCGCAGCGCGCTGTGCTCCCCGATCACCACGAAGTCGCCGGTCACCCCCTGCTCCAGCTGGTGCAGGGTGCCGTCGCGCCCGCCGACCTCCTCGTCGGTGACGAGCTGGAGCCCGAGCGGGAACGGCAGGTCGCGCGCACGCTCCCGGAACACCGCGGCGAGCACCAGCGCGGACAGCTTCATGTCCTGCGCGCCGCGGCCGATCAGCCGATCGCCCTCCCGGCGGGCCCGGAACTGCCCGTCCGCACCCGGCACCACGTCGAGGTGGGCGTTGAAGATCACCCGGAAGTGGGGTCGCCGGTCCCCCGCGTGCACCAGCGCGCCCGGCTTGCCGCGCGAGGAGAACCGCTCGACCGTGAAGCCGGGTCCCACGGCGTCGAGCACGAGGTCCAGCGCGCGCCCCAGGTCGTCGGGCCGGTCGGCGGTCGACCGGATGGCGATCAGGTCCTCGACGAGCGTCAGCGGGTCCACCCGGACATCGTGCCCGGTCCCGCCCGCCCGGTCAGCCCGCGTCGGAGGCGACCGGGTCGACGCCCTCCACCGCGGCCGGGCACCGGGGCCGGGCGCGCAGCTCGACCACGGCCACCACCAGCGACAGCGCCACGGCCACCACCGCGCAGCCGATCGCCACCGACACCGCCACCCGGTAGTCCCGGTCCGAGGCCGCCAGCACCGCGTAGAACACGCCCGCCAGCGCCGCCGTGCCGACCGCCGCGCCGACGCGCTGCCCGGTCTGCAACGCGCCGCCCGCCGCGCCCGCCATGGACACCGGCACGTGCCGCAGCGTCAGCGTCGTGTTCGGCGAGATGACCCAGCCGCCGCCGATGCCCGCCACCAGCAGCGCGGGCGCCACGGCCCACCCGGCGACGTGCGCGGGCGCCAGCCGCAGCACCAGCGCGGTCACCGCGAGACCGACCGTGACCAGGCTCAGCCCGGTCACGGTCAGCCTGCGGCCCCACCGCTCCACCAGCCGCCCGCCGACCACGGCCGAGGCCGCCGAACCCACCGCGAACGGCGTCACGGCCAGCCCGGACTCCAGCGGCGTGTAGTCCAGGCCGGTCTGGAAGTAGAGCGCGAACACCAGCCAGATCCCGCTGAAGCCGACGAAGTACACCATCCCCAGCAGCGCGCCCGTGCCGTAGCCGGGGGTGCCGGTGAACAGCCCGATGTCCAGCACCGGGTCGCCGCCGCGCGCCGCCAGCCGCCGCTCCCAGCCCACGAAGAGCACCAGCAGCGCCGCGCCGACGAGGAACAGCCACCACAGCTCGGCCAGCCCGCCCGCCTCGGCCAGCACCAGCGGCAGCATCACCGCCAGCACGCCCGCGCCCAGCAGCCCACCGCCCAGCGGGTCGAGCTGCCCGCGCCGCCCGCCGCTCCGGCGCGGCAGCAGGCGGGCCGCCAGCACCAGCGCGACCACGCCGATCGGCACGTTGACGTAGAAGATCCAGCGCCACCCCTCGTCCTCGCCGGCCACCGCGAGGATGACGCCGCCGACCACCGGGCCGACCGCCGTGGAGATGCCCACGGTCGCGCCGAAGAACCCGAACGCCCGGCCGCGTTCGGCGCCCCGGAACAGCTGCTGGATCAGCGCGGAGTTCTGCGGCGCCAGCGCGCCCGCCGACACGCCCTGCAACAGCCTGGCCACCACCAGCACCTCGGTGGTGGGCGCGAGCCCGGCCAGGGCGCTGAACAGCACGAAGCCGCCCAGCGCCCACAGGAACACGGTGCGCCGGCCGATGGCGTCGCCGAGCCGCCCGGCGGGCACCAGGGCCAGGCCGAAGGCCAGCGCGTAGCCCGACACCACCCACTGCACCCCGGCCGGGGTGGTGCCCAGGCCGTGCTGGATGGACGGCAGCGCCACCGACACGATGCTGACGTCGAGCAGGCTCATGAAGCCCGCCACCAGGGTCACCGTCAGCGCCCGCCACCGCCGGGGGTCGGGCTCGTACGCGCTGGTCACCCCCTCTTCCTACTCGCCGTCGCGATCACCCGCACGGCGGCGGGTGTGATCGCGACGGCGGCGGGATACCCCACCGGCATGGATGCCGAGGCGAACGTGACCGACGAGGACCTGCGCCGGTTCGTGCTGGACGGGCTGGACGAGGACGAGCGGCGGTTGGAGCGCGAGGAGCTGCCGCTGCTGGACGAGGCCGAGCGCCAGGGCAGGCTGCGGGTGCTGCGCACCGATGACCGGCAGGGCTTGGTGCTCGTGCCCGGTCCCGCCCAGGCGATGACGGAGCGCACCCCCGTGCCGTTCGAGGAGAAGGCGCGCTGGCTGCGCGAGGAGGTGGAGGGCACCGGGAACCACGACGTGCTGCGGCTGCTGGCCGCCGCCTACGACACCCGCCACGGTTGGCAGGAGGAGTGGCGGCCCACGCCGGTCGCGGGGTGAGCGGTCGCGGGCTGGGCGGTCGCGGGCTGGGCGGTCGCGGTTTGAGCGGTCGGGGCCAAGCGCGGTCGGGGCCAAGCGGCAGGAGCGGACCGGTCAGCCGCTGAGCGCCCGCGCGGCGCGCGGCACGGGTACCTCGCGGTCACCCGTGTTGCGCGCCAGCAGCGCCTGCGACTCGGCCACCCCGACCGGACCACCCGGCAGCGCGCCGTCACGCCGCTTCAGCTCCACCAGGGCGTCGTCGATCGCGGCGTGCGCGGCGAACAGGCACGGCGTGCTGTAGATCGCCACGTCCACCCCCAGCCCGGCCAGGTCCGCCAGGTCCAACCGCGGCGAGCGGCCACCCGCGATCTGGTTGAACACCACCGGCGTGGCGCCCGCCGCCTCCCGCACCCCGCGGATCACCTCGACCGAAGGCACCCCGTCGACCAGCACCGCGTCCGCGTCCGTCCCCGCCAGCGCGGCGGCCCGGCGCAGCATCTCCGGCTCCTCGGTGGCGTCGGTGCGGGCCACCACGAACAGGTCGGTGCGGGTGTCGAGCACGCGACCCAGCTTCTCCAGGTACTCGGGCAGCGGCAGCACCTGCTTACCGCCCACGTGCCCGCACCGCCGCGGCCGCCGCTGGTCCTCCAGCACCACGCCCGAGGCGCCGACCTGCTCCAGGCTCCGCACCACGTGGCAGGCGACCTCCGGGTCCACGTAACCGTCGTCGATGTCCACCAGCAGGTGGTGGCGCGGGAACACCAGCCGCAGCCGCTGCACGAACGACACCACGTCCGGCCAGGCGATGAACCCGAGGTCGGGCAAGCCGTAGTGGGACGCGGCGAGGCCGAAGCCCGAGACGAACAGCGCGTCGTAGTGCCGTGCCGCCACGGACGCCGACAGCATGTCGAAGACGCCGATGACCGGCGTGACCCGGTTCGACGCCACCGCCCGGCGCAGCGCTTCCCCGTAACCCGTTGCCGCGTGACCCATGTCGGGCACGGTGCCGGCCGGAGCGGTCGGGGTCGAGATATCGAAAGGATGATCCACATCGTCGCGGCCCGTGCCCGGGTCCGCGCCTCCGACGTCGTCGCGCACACCCGACCGGAGGGGCCTTCACGTTCCGACCGGTCTTCGCTACCGTCGCCCCGGGAACGCTCCCAGCATGTCGAGCACCGAGGCCGACGACCCGCCGGCGACGCCTCGCGGAGGGATGGCGATGCACCTCACCCGTCGGTTCCGGTTCGCGGCCCTGGTCGCCGCGGCCGCGGTCGCCGCCACCGCGGCCCCCGCCCACGCGGCCCCCGGCGCCCTCTCCCGGGCGCACACCGCGGGTCGGGTGCAGAGCGGGCCGGACCTCGTCCGGTACACCTGGCCGGGCGTCTACTTCGAGGGCCGCTTCCGCGGCACCGGGGTCGGGGTGGTGCTCGACGACCCCCACAACGACTACGACGTCCAGGTGGACGGGACCACCGTCGCCACCCTGGTCACCCCGGGTCGGACCACCCACCGGATCACCGGCCTGACCGACGCCGAGCACCGGGTGCGGCTGGTCAAGCGCACCGAGAGCCCGTGGGCCGCGGGCGCGTTCGGCGGTTTCACCGCCGAACCCGGAGGCCGGCTCCTGGCCAAGCCCCAGGCCCGGCACCGGCGGATCGAGTTCATCGGCGACTCGCTGACCGCGGGCTACGGCAACACCTCCACCAAGCGCGACTGCTCGGCCAACGGCGGGGTCGCCCGCAACACCAACGCCGACCTCGCCTTCGGCCCCCTCACCGCCCGCGCCCTGGGCGCGGACTACCGGGTCAACGCCCAGTCCGGGCTCGGCATGGTCCGCAACTACAACGGCGGCGACCCCGGCGTCACCTTCCGCACCTACTACGACCGGGTGCTCCAGCACCTGGACGAGAGCCGACGCGGCCACGACGGGTGGCGACCGCAACTGGTCGTGATCGGCCTGGGGACCAACGACTTCTCCACCGCGATCAACCCCGGCGAGCCGTGGACCGCGGAGAGCCTGGTCACCGCCTACCGGACGGCCTACCACGGGTTCCTGGACCGGCTGCGCCACCGGTACGGCCCCGGCACCACCATCGTGGTCGGCGCGACCGCCGCGGGTGGCACCACCGCGTTCGCCGACGCCGCCGAGCGGGTGGTGCGCGAGCGCAACGCCCGGGGCGACGACCGGGTCCGCTACTGGTACTACGACGACCCGAAGCTGGACCGCCTCGGCTGCGACTGGCACTTCTCGCTGCACGACCACCGGGTCATCGCCGGTCTGCTCACCGGGCACCTGGCCGGTCTGCGCCTCCCCTGGTGAGGGCCGCCCCCTCGGGATCCCGCACCATTAGTGACAAATTCACTCTTTGCCACCCTTTGTGGGGTATTCACCCACAACATCAACTGTTAGTCCTGAAAGGGTCCGCTCCACCCAACCCCGATGGAGACGAGATCCATGCGCGCACCACGGGCCCTGTTCCCCGTACTGCTGGCGCTGATCGCCACCGCGGTCATCGCCGCGCCCGCCCAGGCGGCGCCCCTGGCGGGCAAGTACGTCGCCCTCGGCGACTCCTACACGACCGCCCCCGGCACCCGCACCTACGACAACCCCAACGACGCGTGCCGCCGGGGTCCGCTGACCTACCCGCGGCTGTGGGCCGCGGCCCACCCGTCCGTGGCCTTCGTGGAAGCCGCCTGCTCCGGCGCCACGACCACCACCATGGCGACCGACCAGCTGCCGCTGGTCACCGCGGACACCACGCTGATCACCATCCAGGTCGGCGGCAACGACGTCGGTTTCGTCGACGTGCTGACCAACTGCGTGCTGACCATCGACGACCGCGACTGCATCAACGGCGTCGAGCTCGCCAAGCAGGCCGCGAACGCCTACCTCTCCCCCGGCCTGGCGCAGCTCTACGCGGCGGTGCGGGCCAAGGCTCCGTCCGCCCGGGTGATCGTGGTCGGCTACCCGCGGCTCTACACGATCCGAGGCTCCTGCGGCATCTTCGGGCTCAGCGACACCGAGCGCACCGCGCTGAACTCCGCCTCGGACACCCTGGCCACCATCATGGCGCAGCGCGCGGCCGAGGCCGGGTTCACCTTCCTCGACGCGCGACCGGTGTTCGACCCGCACTCGCTGTGCTCCAGCGGCACCAAGTGGGTCACCAGCCTGGAGTGGGACAAGATCAACGAGTCCTACCACCCGAACGCGGCCGGTCACCGCAACGGCTACTACGCCACGCTCAACTCGCTGACCGCGGGCATCACGGGCGCGTGACGGGAACCGGGGCGCCCGCCGCGAGCGGGCGCCCCGGCCCGGCTCAGCCACCGGCGGGCACCAGGAGCTGGGTGGCCGCCAGCTCCCGGTACAGGCCGTCGACCGCGACCAGCTCCGCGTGCGTGCCCGAGGCCCGCACCTCGCCCCGCTCCAGCACCACGATCTGGTCCGCGTCGGTCACCGTGGACAGCCGGTGCGCGATCAGCACCACCGTGCAGCGCCGGGACGCCTGGTCCACCGCGTCGCGCAGCGCGTGCTCGTTGCGGGCGTCGAGCTGCGCGGTGGCCTCGTCCAGCAGCAGCACCCGTGGTTTGCGCAGCAGGGCGCGGGCGATGGCCAGCCGCTGGCGCTCACCGCCGGACAGGGCCACACCGCGCGTGCCGACCTCGGTGTCGAGCCCGGCGTCCAGCCGCTCCACGAACTCCAGCAGCCGCGTCGCCCGCAGCGCCTCCTCGACGTCCGCCGCGGTGGCGTCCGGCGCGGCGTAGAGCAGGTTGTCGCGCAGCGTGCCCGCCATGACGGGCGAATCCTGCTCCACGTAGGCGATGAGCCTGCGCAGCTCGGCGCGCGGCATCGTGGTGACGTCCACGCCGTCGACCCGGACGGTGCCGCCGGTGGGCTCGTAGAACCGCTGGAGCAACGCGAACGCGGTGGTCTTGCCCGCGCCGGACAGGCCGACCAGCGCGGTCTGCGTGCCGGGCGCGACGGTGAAGGACACCCCGCGCAACGCCGGCTCCCGGCCGGGGTAGGCGAACTCCACGCCGTCGAACTCCACCGCGGGCGGCGGGCCGTCCGGCGCGGCCACGGGCAGGTCCACGTCCTCCTCGACCGGCATCCCGCGCACCTCGTCGATGCGCCCCACCGCGCCCAGGCCCTGCTGGAGCACGCCCAGGCCCGCGGCCAGCGACCCGATCGGCGAGGCCAGGTAGAACACGTAGAGCAGGAACGCGATCAGCTCCGGCGCGGTCATCCCGCCCGCCGCGACCAGCGCGCCGCCGACGCCCAGCACCGCCAGGAACGCGCCCTGGATCGCCACGCCGGTCAGCACCTTCACCACGGCCACGTACTTCGCGCCGACCAGTCCGGCGGCGTACGCCTCGTCCACGGCCGCGCCGGCCAGCGCGGTCTCCCGGGCCTCGGCGCCGTTGGCCTTGACCGTGCGGGCCGCCCCGAGCGCGCGGTCCAGCGCCGCGCCGACCGCGCCCACCGCGGACTGCGCGCGGGCCACCGCGACGCGGATGCGCGGCAGCACGACCAGCAGCAGCACCGCCACGAACACGATCACGCCCGCGGTGACACCGAGCAGGCCGACGTGGACCGTCGCCATCATCGCCACCGCGCCGAGCGTGGTGAGCAGGCCGTTGGCGACCATCACCAGCCCCTCGGTGGCGGCGTTCTGCACCAGCGTGCTGTCGGAGGTGACGCGGGCGGTGAGGTCGCCGGGCGGGCGGCGGTCCAGCTCCGGCACGCGCAGCCTGATCAACCGGAACACCAGGTCCCGCCGCACCTGCCGGACCACCCGCTCGGCGGTGCGCTGCTGCCACCACGACTGCACGCCGGTCAGCGCCGCGCCCGCGACCACCAGCGCGGCCAGCAGCAGCACCGGGCGCAGCGGCGGCTCGCCCGTGCCCAGCGACTCCAGCACGTCCCGGGCCACCAGCGGCTGCACCAGCCCGCAGGCGCTCGCGGCCAGCACGAGCAGCAGGCTGCCCAGCAGGACCGCCCGGTGCGGCCGGGCGTAGGTGAGCAGCACGCGCAGGGGCTTGGCCGGTTCAGTCATCTTCGGTCCCGGGAGGTCGGTGGGGCGTCGGGGAGGAGCGCGGCTCAGCGGCCGGCGGCGGTGGGCGCGGGCAGGGCGGCGGTGGGCGCGGTCGGGGCACCGGTGGGCGCGGGCAGGGCGGCGGTGAGCCGTTCGAGGTGGTCGGCCGTCGCGCTCGCGCCGCCGGCCTCGCGGAACGACCGGCTGATCGCCGCGGCGGCGGCCCGGTGACCGCCGGCCTGGTCCAGGACGGCGTCCAGCGCCTCGCCCAGCCCCTCGGCGCCCACCCGCCCGAACCGCACCCGCACGCCCGCGCCGGCCGCGACCACCTGGTCCGCCACCACGGGCTGGTCGTCGCGGATGGGCGCGAGCACGAGCGGCACGCCGTGCCACAGCGATTCGCACACGGTGTTGTGGCCCGCGTGGCACACCACGGCGGCGCACCGGGCCAGCAGCTCCAGCTGCGGCACGTGCGGGAGCACCAGCACCTCCGGCGGCGCCTCGACCAGCACCCCGCCGGGGTCGACCACGACGCCCTGGAGGTGCGGCCGCGCCACCAGGGCGGCCGCGGCGGCGGCCAGGAAGCGCCCGCCCGCGTCGGTGTTCGCCGTGCCCAGGCTGACCAGCACCACCCGCCGGTCCGCGGCCAGCAGGTCCCACGGGAACTCCCCGGCCGGCCGGGCGGTGACGGCCGGGCCGACCAGCCGCACCCCGGCGGGCAGGTCGACGTCCCCGACCAGCGCGCGGGTGGTGAAGCCGATCACGCCGAGCGGCGGGTGGCGGGGGTCCCCGACCGCCGCCGGGTCCCCGATCCGCGACCGCAGGGCGCCGAGCAGGTCGGTCAGCCAGTCGCGCACCTTCGGCAGGCCCGCGAGCACGTCGACCAGCTCCGCGGAGGTGCTGGCCGACGCCGCGCACGGCACACCCAGGCGCTCGGCCACCAGCGGCCCGGCCACCGCGTGCTGGTCGGCCAGCACCAGGTCCGGGCGGAAGTCCGCCACGGCCGCCGCCACGCCGTCGGCCATCGCCTCGGCCAGCGGCACGAAGAAGTCCCGCCACAGGAACCGGAACGCGGCCGGGCCGGTGAGCCCCGGCGGCCGGACCAGCCCCCCGGAGGGCGGCAGGTCGCAGTCGAACACCCGGGCGCCCGGACCGGCGAGCCGGCGCACCAGGTCGGCGTGCCCGGCCCAGGCCACCTCGTGCCCCCGGTCCCCCAGCTCCGCCGCCACCGCCACCAGCGGGTTGACGTGACCGACCAGCGGCGGCACCACCAGCAGGAACCGGCTCACCCGGTCACGCCCGTCAGCGCATGGTGGTCGCGCACCCACCCCAGGACCAGCTCGCGGGTCTCGTGCGGGCGCTCGATGAGCACCGAGTGGCCCTGGTCGGGCAGCACGACGGTGCGGCAGTCGGACAGCCTGGCCTCCAGGTCGGGCACCTGGGCGGCCAGCCCGGACCGGTCGCCGAAGACCGCCAGCAGCGGGCAGCCGAGCGCGGACAGGTCGTCGTCGATCACCCGGCTGCGCGGCACGTCCTCGGCCAGCGTGGTGGCCTCCAGGATCCGGCTCGCCCCCCGGGACAGCCGGGCGGTGTGGGAGCCGTGGTTGGCCTCGATCCAGCCGATGACCTCCTCGCGCGCGAGCCTGGCCTTGGCGTCGGCCAAGCCGTCGGCCATGTGCTCCAGCCAGGTCGCCACCGGCGGCTCGGACTCGATCATGGTCACGGTGGCCACGCGCTTCGGGTGCCAGGCGGCCAGGCCCGCGGCGACCGTGCCGCCGAACGAGTTGCCGACCACGTGCACGGGTCGGGTCTCGGGCAGGGCGTCGAGCAGGTGCGCCAGGTCGTCGACGAACTGCTCCAGCCGGTAGCCGGTGGCCGGCCGGTCGCTGCGGCCGTGCCCGCGCAGGTCGTACATCAGCACGTCCACTCCCGCCGCGGCGAACCCCGGCCCGACGGTGAGGTAGTAGCTGGCCAGGCTGTCGGTGAGCAGGCCGTGCACGAACACCACCACCGGCACGTCCGCGCCACCGCCGGCGGCGGGCAGGCGCTGCACGTGCGTGGTGATCCCGCCGGTGCGGAGCTTCGCCATCACGCCGCCCGCAGCTCGTCGACCACGTGGTCCACCAGCTGGCCGACGGTGAGCCCGATGATCTCGTCCAGCTCCAGCTCGGCCACGAACTCGGCGAAGTTGACCCGGTCGCCGTAGTGCTCGCGCAGCGCCGCCGACAGCGTCACCAGGTCGATGCTCTCCAGCTCCAGGTCGCCGTGGAAGGTGGCCTCGCGGGTGATCTCGACGTCGTCCAGGCCCTGCTCGTCGAGCAGCTCGCGCAGCATCGCGGTGATGTCGTCGAGCACGGCCCCGGGGTCGGTCGCGGGCGTGGTGGTCTCGGTGCTCATGGTGCCTCTCCTCGTTGTGCGGTCCACGCGACGACGTACCGCCGCGGCGGCAGGCCCGGCGGGTTGACCAGGTCGCGGACCCGCACGGTGTACGCCGCGCCCGCCACCTCGACGCACAGCCGGTCCCCGGCCGCCGACACGACCCGGGGTTCCTCCGGTCCGGTGCCGCACCGCGCGGCGACGGCCTGGACGGCGGCCCGGTGGGCGGCGGCCCAGCGGTTCGGGTCGCCGGGTGGGTTGTCGGGTGAGCCGCCCGGCAGCGCCCGCCGCGCCGGGTCGGGGACCCACTGGTCGGAGGCCGGCCGGCCGGGAACCGGCTGGTCGAGGATCTCCTCCACCCCGATGCCGCAGGGCCCGCGCGCGGCGAGCGCCACGCCGACCTCCGCGCGGTGGGCGATGGAGACGTCGATACCGGACACGTCGCGCCCGTGCACACCGCGCAGGCGGGGCCGGCCCTCGGCGTCGTCGTCCACGGCCACCTCGGCGGGGTAGACGTCGCCCACTCCCCCGCGCCACAGCACGGTGCGGGCGGCGTCCTTGGCGGCGATGCGCCCGAGCAGCCACTGCCGCCTGCGGCTCGGCGGCTGCGCCTCGTAGGCGTCGCGCTCGACGCCGCCCAGGACGTTGCGCATGACCAGTTCGCGCGTCGCCAGGTCCGGCCACCGCTCGTGCACGACGGCACAGCCCTCGTCGTCCACCGCGGACAGCGTGTGCGCGCCGGGGAACCGGTCCACGGCGCGGATGTTCGGGTCGGTGTCGAACCGGCGGTCGGTCCAGCCGGTGATCCGGGCCCACACCCGGCCGTGTTGGGAGAGCTGGACGTCCGCGGTCACGGTGAGGTCGGTGACGCCGGTGATCCGGACGTGGCAGTCCAGCGGCCCCTCGGGGCGCGGGCCGTGCAGCACGAGGCGGTCCAGGCGGGTCGGGAAGACCGTGGTGCGCTCGGGCAGCACGGCCATCACCCAGTAGCCGAACAGCTGGCCGACGTTGTCCAGCAGCGCGCCCGGGGTCGGCAGGTCCGCGAGGACACCGCGCACGTGCCGGTCCCCGATCGCGGTCAGCTCGGCCACGCCCTGGAACAGCGGGCCGTGGAACATCCAGCGCTCGTCGTAGAGCTGCCGGGCGGTCAGGTCGGGGGTGCGCTCGGGGGCGTCGAGCGGCCAGGGCCCGGGTGGCGGGGCGTACCGGTCGCCCAGCTCGACGACCGCCCGCGAGTACCCGGTCAGGGACACCTCGACGCGGTCCGGGACGACCCGGCGGACGGAGACGGGGAGGTCGGCGGCGGGGATCGCGGTGATCCACTTCAGCAGCCGCACGTCGTGCACGGCCACCGCGCGCCGGCCCGGGGTGACGCGTTCGGCGAGGTCCATCAGGTGGGTGATGACGGTGGTGGCGGGGACGATGGGCCAGCGGTCGGCCTCGTCCGGCCAGTCCGGGCGCTGGCGGAAGAAGCAGTGGTCGCGCAGGTAGGGCATCTCGTCGAGGCTGACGCGCAGGACCGACGACACCTGCGGCACGGGGGTGGCGGAGCCTCTCGGGGCGCCGCGGCCGGGCGGGGCGAAACCAGGCGGGGCGACCAGGCCGGGCGGGACGGAGCCGGTCGGGACGGGGCCAACAGGGACGGGGCGGGTCGGCGCGAGACTGGCCGGCACGGGGCCGGTTGGGACAGGGCCGGCCGGCGCGGAAGTGGCCGGCGCGGGGGTCGTCGGGCGCAGGACCGGGCCGGCCGGTCGCGGGGCCGGGAGGCGGGTCGCGGTGCGTACCGCCGAGGCGCGGGCGCTGATCAGCTCGGCCGCGATCCCGGCGGTGTCGTGCAGGAGGGCGGACAGCTCGGCCGCCAGCGGGTTCCCGGCGAGACCGGCCAGGGGGTCGCCGGGCAGGCCGACCGGGTGCGGCGGCACCGTCACCCGGTGCGGCGACGCGGCCACCGGGGACGGCGACGCCGTCATCGGGTACGACGGCGCGGCCACCGGCCGCGTGCGCGCGGCGGCCGGGCCCAGCTCAGCCCGCCGGTCCTCCGGCAGGGAGACCAGGGGGTTGCCCAGCTCCAGCCGCACCGGGGCGCGGCGCGTGGCGCGGACCGGCGCGCGGGCCGGCAGCAGCGGACCGGCGTCGGCCTCGGCGCCGTGCGCCCACAGGGCCGTGACCACCCTCCGCAGCTGCGCCAGGCCACCGTGCGCGGACACCACCAGGTGATCCCGGCCCGCCAGGGTGTCGTCCACCAGCGAGCCCAGCTGACCCGGCCCCACCTGCACGAAGGTCCGGAAGTCGGCGTCGTGCATCGCGCTGGTGAGCGGGCGGAAGCGGACGGGTTCGAGCAGGTGCCGGATGAACAGCTCCCGCACCGCGCCCGGCTCGTCCGGGAACGGGGCCGCGGTGGTGGCCGACCAGACCGGGGTGGAGGCCGGGCGCAGGGTGTAGCCCTGCGCGGCCTCGCGGATCGGGTCCAGGTAGGGCGCGAGCATCGGCGTGTGGAAGCCCGAGCGGAACGGCAGGACCCGGCTGATCACGGCCTGCGCGCGGAACCGCCGCACCACCGCGTCCACCTCGGCCTCCGGGCCGCAGACCATGGCCTGGCTGGGCGCGTTGTCGTGGGACAGCACCACGCCGGGGTGCTCGGCCAGCGCCTCGACCACCCGCTCCGCCGAGGTGCCGATGACCGCGAACACCACGCCGGGCACGCGCAGCGCCCCGGGGTCGAACGCGGCGAGGAACGCGTCCACCTCCTCCGGGGCGTGGATGCCGCCGGCCGCCATCGCGGTCCACTCCCCCACGCTGTGCCCGGCCACCGCGTCCGGCACGACGCCCAGCCCGCGCAGCGCGGCGTCGAGCACCCGGCCGACCTGGAACACCGCCACGCCGTGCCGCCCGACGTCGCCGACGCGCGTGCCGCCGTCGACCGACCAGGGCAGGCCGAACCGCCGCGCCACGTCGGCCACCGCCGGTTCGAACTCGGCCTCCAGGCCGGGGAACAGGAACGCGGTCCGCCCGCCGAGCGGTCGCGGGCTGAACCACACGTCGCCGCGGCCGCGCCACGGCACGCCCTTGGCCACCGCCTTGCGGGCCAGCGCGAGCTTGCGCGGCGTCGGGTCGACGATGCCCAGGCGGCACGGCTCGCCCACGGCGGCGCGCTCGTCCAGGCCCTCCGCCCCGGCGTCCAGCAGGTCCAGCAGGTCCGCCGGGGAGGCGGCGGCCAGGCGCAGCACCCGCGTCGGCTCGGTGACCGCCACCCTGGCGGTCGCGGCCGGTGCCTCGTGCAGCACCACGTGCGCGTTGATGCCGCCGAACCCGAAGGCGTTGACCGCCGCCCGCCGGGGCGCGCCGCTCGCCGGGGTCTCCCAGGACCGGGCCCGCGCCAGCGGCTCGAACCGGGTCGCGGCCAGGGCGGGGTGCGGCTCGTCGCAGTGCAGGGTCGGCGGCAGCACCCGGTGGTGCACCGCCAGCGCGGCCTTGACCAGGCCCGCGATCCCGGCGGCCGGCATGGTGTGGCCGATCATCGACTTGACCGACCCGAGCGCGGCGCGCGGGCCGTCCGCCGGGCCGAACACCTCGGCCAGGGTCTCCAGCTCCGCGCCGTCGCCGGCGGGGGTGCCGGTGCCGTGGGCCTCCAGCAGGCCCACCGCGTCCCGCTCGCGCGGGTCCAGGCCCGCCGCCTCCCACGCCTGGCGCACCGCCCGCACCTGGCCGCCCGGGTCGGGGTTGAGCAGGCTCGCGGACCTCCCGTCGCTGGCCACGCCCGTCCCGGCGATCACCGCGTACACCCGGTCGCCGTCGCGCTCGGCGTCGGCCAGCCGCTTGAGCACCACCACCCCGGTGCCCTCGCCGATCAGCACGCCGTCCGCGCCGCGGTGGAACGGGCGGATGCGCTGGCTCGGGGACAGCGCGCCGAGCTGGCTGAACACGCTCCACAGCGTGATGTCGTGGCAGTGGTGCACCCCGCCGGCCAGCACCACGTCGCACCGGCCGCCGGTCAGCTCGCGCACCGCCTGGTCCACCGCCACCAGCGACGACGCGCACGCCGCGTCCACCGTGTAGGCCGGGCCGCGCAGGTCCAGCCGGTTGGCCACGCGCGAGGCGGCGAGGTTGGGCACCAGGCCGATCGCCGACTCCGGGGCCTCGGGGCCGAGCTGGTCGGCGAAGGCCGCGCGGACCCGCTCCAGCCGGTCGTCGTCCAGCTCGGGCACCAGCTCGCGCAGCGTGCGCACGACCTGGTTGGCGGTGCGGACCCGCTGGTCCAGCCGCACCAGGCCGGGCGTGAGGTAGCCGCCCCGGCCGAGCACCACGCCGACCCGGCGGCGGTCGGCGGGCAGCACCGCGTCCCCGCCCGCGTCCGCGATGGCGTCGGCGGCGACCTGGAGCGCGATCAGCTGGTCGGGCTCGGTGCCCGGCACGGACCCCGGCATCACGCCGAACCCGGCCACGTCCACCGCGGCGTCGACGAACCCGCCGCGCCGGCAGTACACGCGGTCCGCGCGCCGCGGCCCGGCCGGGTCGTAGAACTCGCCGTCCCACCGGTCCGGCGGCACCTCGCCGATGGCGTCCACGCCGTCGACGATGTTGCGCCAGTACGCGTCCAGGTCGGGCGCGCCAGGGAACAGCACCGCCATGCCGACGATCGCCACGGCGTCCGCGGTCTGCGGGACCACCCCGGTCACCACCCGGAGGCGGTGTAGACGACGGCGTGCTCGTCGGCCGGGCCCCACGCCAGCTCGCGCAGCAGGCACAGCGGACCCTCGTCGGGGTCGATCAGCGAGATGCCGCGCGCCGCGTAGGACCGCATCAGCTCCGGCGTCACCATGCCGCCGCCCGCCGCCGCCCACGGTCCCCAGTGGACGGTCAGGCCGCGCCGACCGGGCCGGGACCAGCGCCGGGCCAGCTCCTCCAGCGCGTCGTTGGCCGCCGCGTAGTCGCACTGGCCGCGGTTGCCCAGGGCCGCGGCGACGCTGCCGAACAGCACGGCGTAGCGCGGGCCGTCCGGCAGGGTGTCCACGGCGTCGAGCAGGGTGCGCGCGCCGTCGACCTTGGTGCCGAACACCCGCCGGAACGACTCCACGGACTTCTCCGCCACCAGCTTGTCCTCGATCACGCCCGCCGCGTAGACCACCGCGTCGAGCCTGCCGTGGTCGTCGTGGACGCGCTTCACCGTGGCGCGCACGGCTTCCGCGTCGCGCACGTCGACCGCGTGGTAGCGCACCGGGCTGCCCAGGGCGGTCAGGTCGGCCAGGGTGGTGCGCACCTCGCGCTCGGCCAGCAGGGCGGACACCGCCCGCTCGATCTCGGCGGGCGAGGTCAGGCCGCGGCCGATGAACGCCGACCGCAGCGCCGCCCGCTCGGTGAGGCCGGCGGTGGCCGGGTCCTCCGGCCCGGTCGGCGCGGGGGTGCGGCCGAGCAGCTCGACCCGGCACCGGCCCGCCGCGGCCAGCGACCGGGCGAAGCGGGCGGTGATGCCGCGCGCGCCGCCCACCAGGAGCACGACCGCGTCCCGGTCCAGCCCGGCGGCCTCGGCCTCGGCCGCGCCGTCACCGGCGGGACCGGCCCCGGCGGCGGCGACCGGGCCCAGGTCGGTCACGGCGAGCCGCAGCCCGCGCCGGCCGTCACCGGCCAGCACCACCGGCTCGTGCTCGGTCGCGCCCAGTTCGGCCAGCAGCGCGGCGGTGACGTCGGCGCCGTCGTCGACCTCGACCAGGGTGGTGACCACGTCCGGGTACTCGCGGGCCAGGGTGCGGAAGAAGCCGCGCAGGCCGGTCGCCGCCCCGGCGCCGCGCCGGTCCACGGCCAGCAGGCCGCGCGGACCGGCCGCGAGCAGCGCCTGGAGGACCGGGAACTCCTCGGGCAGCAGGGACTCGGCGGCGTCGAGCGCGCCCAGGTGGACCACGAAGGAGCCCGCCGGGTCGGAGACCACCTCGACGCCGGCCGCGCGCAGCCCGGCGGCCACCTCGGCGGAGCCCGCGCCGACCAGCACGACCCGCGCGCCCCGCACGTCGAGCGACGGGGCGGGCAGCTCGAACTGCTCGAACACCAGGCGCTTCGGGGCGATCACCACGGCGGCGGGACCGGGGGTGGAGGCGGGGGTGGGACCGAGGGCCGGGCCGGGGGCGGAACCGAGGGCGGAACCGGGTGCGGAACCGAGGACCGAGCCAGGGATCGAGCCAGGGGCCGAACCGGGTGCGGGCAGCTCGGCGGCAGCGGGCGCGGCGGTGCCGGTCACCCGTGCGCTGATCAGGTCCGCGATCGCCGCCGCCGTGCGCGCGGCCGCCAACGCCTCCATCCCCGAGCCGTCGCCGAGGTCCAGGCCCAGCCGGGTCGCGATCTCGCCGGCGATCTCGGTGCGCTTGATGGAGTCCACGCTCAGGTCGGCCTCCAGGTCCAGCCCCGGCTCGACCATCTCCACCGGGTAACCGGTCCGCTCCGCCACGACCAGCACGACCGTGCCCAGCACGTCGACGGGTCCGACCGCCGCGGGAACCGCCACAGGCACGGTGAGCAGGCCCGACAGCGCCTCGGCCAGCCCGGCGGCGGTGCGCGCCCGCGCCAGGTCGTCCAGGCCGGTCGTGCCGTCCAGCGGGAGCCCGAGCCTGGCCGCCAGGTCACCCGCGATCTCCACCCGCTTGATGGAGTCCACGCTCAGGTCCGCCTCCAGGTCCAACCCCGGCTCGACCATCTCCACCGGGTAACCGGTCCGCTCCGCGACCACCTCGACCACCGCCGCCAGCACGTCCACCGGCCCGGCGGCCACGGGCTCAACGGTGACCGGCGCAACGGTCAGCGGCGCAACGGTCAGCGGCGCAACGGCCACGGGCTCGACGGTGACCGGCAGGCCGGTCACCGCGACGGGCGGCACCGGGACCCCGGACGCCCCGAAGTAGGTCATCAGGACGTCCCGCTGCGCCGCGATCAGCTCCCGGCTGGTGCGCAGGAAGTCCGCGATCACGGCGTCCGAGGACGCCGCCGGGGTGTGCTGCTCGGGCACGAGCGCCTCCGTGACACGTCGGGCGGGTTGCAGGGCGCCGGGCTGGGCGGTGCCGTCGGCGCGGCGCACCAGGTGGCCGTCGACGGTCCAGCCGGGCGCGGCGGGCAGGGCGGCCGGGTCGACCGCGTCGCGACCGCGCACCAGCGGGCCGGTGCGCACGTCCACCCCGGCCACGGCCAGCCGCGCCAGGGCGGTGAGGAAGCCGACCAGGCCGTCACCCAGCGGCACGGTCCGGTGCGGGCGGTCGCCGAGCACCGCGTCCACCAGGCCGCTGAGCACCCGACCCGGCCCGACCTCGACGAACACCCGCGCGCCCGCCGCGTGCATGGCCTCGACCTGCTCCGCGAACCGCACGGGCGCGCCGATCTGCGCGGCCAGCTCGGCGCGCACCCCGGCCACCGAGGCGGGGTAGGTGCCGGCGGTGCGGTTGGACCACACCGGCAGGGTCGGCTCGCGCAGCGGCAACGTCTCCAGCACGCGCCCGAACGCCTCTCCCGCGCCCGCCACCAGCGGGCTGTGGAACGCGCACGCCACCCGCACCGGCTTCACGTCGAGCCCGGCCGCGCGCAGCTCGTCGACCGCCCGCGCCACGGCGTCGGAGGGCCCGGAGACCACGGTCTGCCGGGGCGAGTTCCGGTTGGCGGCCACCACCGGCGAGTCGCCCAGCACGGCCTGCACGCGCTCGGCGTCGGCGGACACCGCCGCCATCGTCCCGGGGTCGCCGTCGCGGACCGCGGCCAGGATCGCCTCGGCGCGCGCGGCGCTCGCGGCGAGCAGGTCGGCCGGCGCGAACACCCCGGCGGCGGCCAGCGCGGACAGCTCGCCGTAGCTGTGCCCGGCCACCAGGTCCGGTCGCACGCCGACCGCGGCCAGCAGGTCCGTGGCGGCCAGCTCGACCACGCCGAGCGCGGGCTGCGCCACCCGCGTGTCGGTGACGCGCTCGACCTGCTCGGCCCGCGCGCCCTCGTCGAACGCCGCCGGCGGGTAGAGCACGTCCGCCCACCGCGCGCCCAGCCGCAGGTGCCGCTGCACCTCGGGGAACGCCACGAGCAGCTCGGCCATCATGCCCGGCCGCTGGCTGCCCTGGCCGGGGTAGAGGAACGCGACCTCGCCCGCCGGTTCGCCGTCGGCGTGGAACACGCCCTCGGTCCGCTCCCCCGCGACCGCCGCCCGCAGCCGGTCCACGCCGACGGCGGACCGGGGGGCGAGGGCGCGGTCCTCTTCCCCGGCCAGGGGAGCCAGCGGGCGGGG
>NZ_JBHSQO010000033.1:0-69169 GCF_042658445.1 Saccharothrix lopnurensis
CGAAGCGCACGGCCAGCACCACCGACGCCCGCGCCGCCCGCGCCGACGCGGCGCCGCCCCAGCCCCGGCGGGTCCCGGCGCCGGCCAACGCGGGCCGCGTCGTGGCCAGGTCCGGCGGGGTCCCCGCGCCCAAGGCCCGCGCCGAGGACATCCGCCGCGCCAGGGCCGCCGCCGCCGTCGAGCCCGAGGAGCGCCCGAGGCCCGCCCCCGTGCGCACCGGCCCCCCGCGCCGACGCCCCCCGGAGCGGCTGGGGGCCGGGTCGGTCGCCGGCCGCACGGTCCTCGCGTTCTTCTCCACCGTGGTGCTGCTGGGCACCGGCTACGGCTGGGCCAACTACCAGCAGCTGGCCAACAACCTGTCCACCACGGACGTGATCAGCGACGCGGGCGGCGGCGAGCAGCCCGCCGACGGCTCGATCGACATCCTCATGGTCGGCATGGACAGCCGCACCGACGCCAAGGGCAACCCGCTGCCCCGGGAGATCCTGAACGAGCTCCAGGCCGGCGACGAGACGGCGGGCGGCCTGAACACCGACACGATCATCCTCATGCACGTGCCGAACGACGGCAGCAAGGCGGTCGCGGTGTCGTTCCCCCGCGACTCCTACGTGAAGATCGCGGGCGGCTACGGGCGGCACAAGATCAACTCGGCCTACGGCTACGGCAAGACCGAGGGCCTGGAGGAGCTCCGGCAGGAGGGCGTCAGCGACCCCGCCCAGCTGGAGACGGGCTCCCGCCAGTACGGGGCCAAGACCCTGATCGGCACCGTCGAGGACCTCACCGGCGTCACCGTGGACCACTACGCCGAGGTCAACCTGGTCGGCTTCTACGAGATCACCAAGGCCGTCGGCGGCGTCGAGGTGTGCCTGAACCAGGCGACCCAGGACGAGTTCTCCGGCGCGGACTTCCAGGCGGGGCAGCAGCGGATCCAGGGCCGCGACGCGCTGGCGTTCGTCCGGCAGCGGCACGGCCTGGTGCGCGGCGACCTCGACCGGATCGTGCGCCAGCAGGTGTTCATGGCGGGCCTGGCCAAGCAGGTGCTGTCCGCCGGCACGCTGTCCGACCCCGGCAAGCTCGGCGACCTGATCGACGCGCTGACCAAGTCCATCGTGCTGGACGAGGGCTGGGACGTGCTGGGGTTCGCCAACCAGATGAGGAACATGACCGGCGGCAACCTCCGGTTCGAGACCATCCCGACCGGGACGCTGACGCTGGAGACGCCCGAGGACGGCCTCGCCGTCGAGGTGGAGGAGCGCGAGGTGGCGAGGTTCTTCAAGGGCCTCGGCGCCGACCCGGGCGCGCCCGCCGAGACCACGACCGAGGTCGACCCGGCCACGGTGGTGGTGGAGGTCTACAACGCCTCGGGCGTGGGCGGGCTGGCCGCGCGCGTGCTCCAGTCGCTGGTGGCCGAGGGCTACGTGGACGGCGGCACGGGCAACTCCCCGGCCGCGGAGGTCTCCGTGGTCCGGTACGGCGAGGGCGGCGAGGCGGGGGCGGAGGCCGTGGCCGAGGCGCTGGGCGGCATCGACGTCGAGGCGGACGAGACCATCCCGGCCGGGCGCGCCCGCGTGCTGGTGGGCAGCGACTACTCCGGGCCGGGCGTGCGGAACCTCGCGGGCGGGCCGCTGGTCGGCCTGGACGGCGCGCGGCGGCAGCCCACCACGACGGAGACGACGACCGAGCAGCCCATCACCGCGGACGGGGTGCGCTGCATCAACTGACCACCGCACCACCCGGCCACCGCGCCACCCTGGCCACCGCCACCACCCTGGCCACCGCACCACCTGACCGCTGCGTCACGACCTCGGGGGACGGTTCATGGAGGACTTCGGCAGGCGGCTGCGCGCCGGGGCGGCCCGGTTCGCCCGCGCGCTGACGTGGCGACGCGTGCTGGCCGCGTTCGTGCTGCTCACCGCGCTGGCGACCACGCCGTGGGCGTGGGTGCGGATCAGCAGCGCGCCGCACCGGCACACCGCCGCGGACGTGCCCGGCGCGCCGGTCGCGCTGGTGCTCGGCGCGGGTCTGACCAGGTCGGGCGCGCCCACCTCGTTCCTGGCCGGCCGGCTGGACGTGGCCGCCGAGCTGTACCGGACCGGCAGGGTGGAGGTGCTGCTGGTCAGCGGCGACAACGGCACCACCGACTACGACGAGCCCGGCGCGATGCGGGACTACCTGGTCGCGCGGGGCGTTCCCGGGCAGGTGGTCGTGGCCGACTACGCGGGCTTCGACACGTGGGACTCGTGCACGCGCGCCAAGCGGGTGTTCGGCGTGTCCGAGTTGATCGTGGTGACCCAGTCGTTCCACCTGCCGCGGGCGGTGGCGCTGTGCCGGGCGGCGGGCCTGGAGGCGCGCGGTGTGGGGCACGACACCTCGCGCGGGTGGGCGGTCACGACGGCCTACGGGCACTTCCGCGAGGTGTTCGCGGCGGGCAAGGCGATGTGGGACGGCCTCGTCACCAGACCCGACCCCACGTTCCTCGGTCCACCGGAGATGGGTGTGACCAGCGCTTTGCGGCTTTAAACGCTACTCTCGGTACGCCTGGGTTAGCCCGATCGGGCGACAAACGGCATAAGCTGCGTAAGCAACCGGCAGGTAATGCCTTCCATCTGCGTGGGGTTCGTCGGGACCCGGGGCGGACATGGAGGACTTGACGGTGCAGATCGACACAGCGGCGTACCAGCGCGTGCTCGGTGATGAGCTCCGCAGCCTTCGCAAGCAGCGCGGTTGGACCCGCAAGGAGCTCAACCGCAGGCTGCAGAGCGACATCTCGCTGCAAACGCTGGCCACCTACGAGCTGGGCACCCGCCAGTGCTCGGTGGTCCGGCTGGTGGAGATCTGCTCCGCGCTGGGCGTGCCGGCGCACCAGGTGCTCGCCCGCGTGCACGAGCGGGTCTTCGGCGACGCGCCCGCCGGGCACCTGCCGGTCAACCTGGCCTCGGTCGTCATCGACGGCAGGCCGCAGCTGCTGCCGCTGCGGCGCTGGGCGCAGGGCAGGCTCGCGCAGCTCGTGCCCGGCCAGTCGACCGAGGTCCACCTCGACCTGCCGGCGCTGGAGTACATGGCCCAGTTGTGCCAGCTCAGCACGGTGGAGCTGATCAGGACCCTGCGGGAGCTGGGCAACCACGGCCACCGGTAGCATCGGGGGAACTCCCCCTCCCCCACACCGATGCAGGAATTCGCTTGCCGAACACTCCAGGTGCAGACCCAGCCCGCTTGCCGCTGCGCACCGCGGCCGCCGTGCGACTGGGCAACATGAGCTCGAAGCTGTCGCAGAAGATGGGCCTCGGGGCCGGCGGCATGATCGGCGGCCGGGTCGCGCTGCGGCTCGACCCGCAGGCGCTGGCGAACCTGACCCAGGGCCGCACGGTGGCGCTGGTGACCGGCACCAACGGCAAGACCACCAGCACGATGATGCTCAGCCGCGCCGTGTCGGCCCTGGGCGAGGTGGCCACCAACCACGGCGGCGCCAACATGCCCGACGGGCACGTCACCGCGCTGTCCAAGCAGCCCGACGCGCCGTACGCGGTGCTGGAGGTCGACGAGGGGTACTTCCCCGAGGTCGCGGGGGCCGCCGGGCCGGACGTGGCGGTGCTGCTGAACCTCTCCCGCGACCAGCTCGACCGGGTCGGCGAGGTCCGCACCATCGAGAGGTCGCTGCGCACCGCGCTGACCGGCGTGCCCGGCGTCGTGGTGGCCAACTGCGACGACATCATGGTGACCTCCGCGGCGCGTGACGCGAAGTCGGTGGTGTGGGTGGCCACCGGCACGGGGTGGCACAACGACGCGGCCTCGTGCCCGAGGTGCGGCGACCCGATCCGCTGGCAGGGCGAGCACTGGGCGTGCACCGGGTGCGACCTGGCGCGGCCGCGGCCGCACTGGGTGACCGGTGACGGGTTCCTGGTGGCGCCGAACGGCGCGAAGGTCGAGCTGTCGCTGCGCCTGCCCGGCAAGTTCAACCAGGCCAACGCGGTGATGGCGGCGGCCGCGGCGCACGCGCTCGGCGTGCCGGTGGAGGAGGCCGTGCGGCGGTTGCGCGCGGTGTCCAACGTGGCCGGCCGGTACCGGACGATCCAGCGGTCCGGGCACCAGGCGCGGCTGCTGCTGTCGAAGAACCCGGCCGGGTGGAGCGAGACGCTGACCGTGGTGCGCGAGGCCGACCACCCCGCCGTGCTGGCGATCAACGCGCACGAGGCCGACGGGCGCGACCTGTCGTGGCTGTGGGACGTGCCGTTCGAGAAGCTGCGCGGGCGGCAGGTCATCGCCTCCGGCGAGCGGGCCACCGACCTGGCCGTCCGGCTGACCTACGCCGAGGTGGAGCACACGATCGTGCCCGACCCGCTGAAGGCGATCGACGCCATGCCGCCGGGGGCGGTCGAGGTGATCGCCAACTACACCGCTTTCCGCGACCTGAACGCGAGGGCCGCCCAGTGACCACCAACAAGGTTTCCGTCGCCCTGGTCCTGCCGGACCTGCTGGGCACCTACGGCGACTTCGGCAACGCGGTGGTGCTGGAGAAGCGGATGACGTGGCGCGGCATCCCGGCCGAGATCGTCACGGTGAACTTCGGCGAGCCGGTGCCGGACTCGTGCGACATCTACGTCGTCGGCGGGGGCGAGGACACGGCGCAGACGCTGGCCGTGCGGCACCTGCGGGAGCACCCGGGGATGCAGCGGGCGGCCGCGCGCGGCGCGGTGATCCTCGGGGTGTGCGCGGGCATCCAGATCTTCGGCGAGTCGTTCACCCGGGCCGACCAGGTGACGCACGCCGGGTTGGGCCTGATCGACTCGACCTCGCACGCGGGCGGCAGCCGGGCCATCGGCGAGGTCGTCGCCACGCCGGCGAACGGCCTGTTCGAGGGCATCCTCACCGGGTTCGAGAACCACCAGGGCCGCACCGTGCTCGGCCCGTCGGCGCAGCCGCTGGCGCACGTGAAGGTGGGCACGGGCAACGACGGCTCGGTGGAGGGCGCGGTCCAGGGCCGCATCCTGTGCACCTACCTGCACGGCCCGGTCCTGCCGCGCAACCCGCAGATCGCCGACCTGCTGATCGAGTGGGCCACGGGCACCCGCCCGTCCCCCCTCGACCTGCCCGACGTGACCCGCCTGCGCACCGAACGAGCCAAAGCCGCCGGCGTCCCCACCTAAACCCCCCGCGAGTCGTACGTCCAGACCTCGCGAGTCGTACGTCCAGGACCCCCGAGTTGCACGTTCAGGACCCCACACCGGTAGTCGGCCAGGGTTCTGAACGCTGAATTCGGGGGTCCTGAGCGTACGACACGACGGGTCTGGACGTACGACTCGCGCGGGGGTCAGGGGGTGGGTAGGGGGGATTTGCTCGACCTGGTCAGGGTGTAGTCGGAGGGGGTCAGGGTGCGGGTGCGCATCCAGTAGCGCCAGGTGAAGCCGGGCCAGACGGTGCGGTTGACGCCCTGGGCGTCCAGGTACCAGCTCCGGCAGCCGCCCTCGGTCCACACGCCCCTGGTGAGCCTGCGGTGGAGGTCCCGGTTGAAGCGGGCCTGCACCTCCGGGCGCACGTCCAGCTCGTCGGCGTGGTGGCGGTCGAGCAGCTCCAGGCACTGGCGCACGTAGCGGATCTGCGACTCGATCATGAACACCACCGAGTTGTGCCCCAGGCCGGTGTTCGGGCCCAGCAGGAAGAACAGGTTGGGGAAGCCCGAGACCGTGATGCCGTAGTAGGTCTCGATGCCCTTCTCCCGCCACTGCTTGGCCAGGTCCACCCCGCCCTTGCCCGAGATGTCCAGGTAGTCGAACGAGTCGACCACGTGGAAGCCGGTGCCGTAGATGATCACGTCGACCTCGTGCTCCACGCCCGCCCGGTCGACGATCGAGTGCTCCCGCACCTCGGCGATCCCGTCGGTCACCACGTCCACGTCGTCCCGGTTCAGGGTCGGGTAGTAGTCGTTGCTGATCAGCACGCGCTTGCAGCCCATGGTGTAGTCGGGCGTCAGCTTGGCCCGCAGGGCCTCGTCGCGGACCTGCGAGCGCATGTGCCGCCGGGCGATGTTCTGCGCGAACTCCATGATCTTCGGGTGCACCGCGAACCCCAGCGCGGTCGACTCCCGCGTCCAGTACACGAAGTCCCGGTACAGGCGCTGGGTGAACGGCAGCGCGCGGAACAGCCGCTGCTCCCACGTCGTGACGGACCGGTCCATCTTCGGCATCACCCACGGCGGGGTGCGCTGGAACAGCGTCAGCCGCTCCACGTCGTCCGCGATGCGCGGCACGAACTGGATGGCGCTGGCGCCCGTGCCCACCACGGCGACCTTCTTGCCCCGCAGGTCGTACGAGTGGTCCCACCGCGCCGAGTGGAACGCCCGGCCCTTGAACTCCTCGATGCCCGGCAGCACCGGGACGTTCGGGAGGTGCAGCGCGCCGACGCCCGCGACCAGCGCCCTGGCGGTGTAGGTGTCGCCGTTGGCGACGGTGACGTGCCAGAGCTTGGCGTCCTCGTCCCACCGGGCGCCGCTGACCTCGCTGTTGAACCGGATGTGCGGCCGCAGCCGGTACTTGTCCGCGACCTCCTTGAGGTAGGCCCAGATCTCCGGCTGTCGGGCGAACACGCGTGACCAGCGCGGGTTCAGCTCGAACGAGAACGAGTACATGTGGGACGGCACGTCGCACGCGCAGCCGGGGTAGGAGTTGTCCCGCCACGTGCCGCCGAGGTCGGCCGCCTTCTCCAGCACGACGAAGTCGTCCTGCCCCGTGCGCTTCAGCTCGATCGCCATGCCCAGGCCGGAGAAACCCGTGCCGACGACCAGGACCTTGACCTCTCGGTGCATGCCCGTCCTCCCAGTCCAGCGACTACTCCTCAGTAGGTTACTCGAAGTAAGTTACCTCCGGTAGTCTCGATCCGTGACCACCGCGGAGCCGCGCCGTCGCCGCATGCCGAAGGCGCAGCGCAAGGCGCAGATGCTCGAAGTCGCCGAGGCCGTCTTCGCCGAGCGCGGCTACCTGGCCGCGTCGATGGACGAGATCGCCGAGCGGGTGGGCGTGTCCAAGCCGATGCTCTACGAGTACTTCGGCTCCAAGGAGGGCCTGCTCATCGGCTGCATCCACCGCGCGCGCACCGAGCTGCTCGACCGCACGCAGCGGGCCATCACGGGCGCGGAGGGCCCGGAGGAGGTGCTGCGCCGCGGCCTGCTCGCGTTCTTCGAGTTCATCGCCGACCACGAGCAGTCCTGGGCGCTGCTGCGCCAGGAGGCCGCGATCACCGTGCCCTCGGCGGTGGAGGAGGTCGAGGGCATCCGGCGGCAGCAGACCGACCTGATCGGGGCGGTCATCACGGGCCTCGTGCCGGGGATCGACCAGGTCGAGGCCGAGGCGTTCGCGGAGATCGTGGTCGGCTCGACCGAGCGGCTGGCGCTGTGGTGCGAACGCCGGCCCGAGATCGGGCCCGCGCGCGCGACCGACTACGTGGTGGACGTGGTGTGGCGGGGCATGGCCGACCGGGTCACGCCCGCCGGCGGCTGAACAGCAGCAGCAGCGCGCCGGCGAGGACCGCGCCCAGCCCGAGCACGCTCGGCCACAGCGTCGAGGGGCCGGTGTCGGCCAGCGCGTGGGTCTGGTTCGACACCGGGTGCGCGGCGGCGGAGGAGCGGGTGGCGGTGGCGACCGCGCTCGCGGCGACGGCGGCCGTGGTCGGCACGACGGTGGCCGGCGCGGCCGTGGTCGGCACGACCGAGGTCGCCGGGACGTCGGGGGTCGCCGCGCTCGTGGGCGCCGTGGCCGACGTGCCGGAGACGAGCGCGGTGGTGGACGCCGCCGCGGTCGAGGTGCCCGAGAGGACGACCGAGGTGGCGGGCGCGGTCGTGTCGTGGCACGGCGGCTCGCCGCGGTGCAGGCACCCCCCGGCCGAGGCCACCCCCGGCGTGACGAGGAGCCCGAGCCCCAAGCACGCCACTACGCCCAAACGTCGGATCATGACTTCTCCCGAATTGGTCGAACTAGGCCGAACGGCCTATCGCCTTTGGACGCTATCCGTTACCGGTCCCGCACGCGCCGTACGCGCCGCAGAACCGCACAACTCGCGCGCCGCTCACTCGTTAGGGGGACAGAAGGCATGTTCGGCTCCGATCGCCGGTCATATGGGGGGACGACCGACGGAAGGCCGAGCCATGCCCACACCCCACATCACCGCGAACTACCGGCGCGTCGGCGACGACTGGGCGATCACCGTGCGCACCGGTGACGCGGAGCTCGCCGCGACGGCGCCCGGCCTGATCGCGGCGCGCGTCGCGGTCGACCAGCTGGTGACCGAGCTGGCCGGCGGGCGCGCCCACCCGGCCGTGGTGCACCTGCTGGACGGGGACGCGTTCGCCTTTTCGGTGGCGTACCTGCACACCCGTGCGGGCCTCGCGCCGCCGCCGGCGGACCAATCGGGGAAGAACGTCACCCGGGAGCAGGTCGTCGAGGGCTGAGGCGGCCTGCCCCGGCCTAGGATGACCGCCCAGCCCAAAGGCGACGGGAGCGCAGACATGGCGACACCGGTTTACAGCGGAGCTCGCACGGCACAACGGGGCAGACCCAGGGACGCCAGCCGGGACGACGCGTTGCGGCGGGCCGCGCTGGAGGTGATGGCCGAGGTCGGCTACCGGGCGTTGACCATGGACGCCGTGGCGGCGCGGGCGCGCGCGGGCAAGGCGACCATCTACCGGAGGTGGGAGTCCAAGCTGGACCTGGTGATCGACACGTGCACGCAGCTCGCGCACCAGAACCTGCCCGAGCCGCGCACCGGTTCGCTGGCGGGCGACCTGCGGGAGTTCCTGAGCGGGTTCGCCGCGTTCCTCTCCGGACCGATCGGCAAGGCGGCGCAGGCCCTGGTGGGCGAGCTGCCGCACGAGCCGGAGCTGGCCGTGGCGTTCCGCGAGACGTTCCTGACCGCCCAGCGCGACGTGCTGCGCCGCATCCTGGAGCGCGCCGACGAGCGCGGTGAGCTGCGCCCCGAGGCGCCCCGGGGCATGGCGGTCGAACTCGCCGGCGCGGCCCTCATCTACCGGCTGATGCTGACCGGCGACCCGCTGGACCGGCCGTTCGTGGACCGCGTGGTGGAGCAGGTGCTGGTGCCCCTCGTCGCCGAGGGGTCCCAGCCGGCCAGGACTCAGGTCACCTGAACAGCTTGCGCAGCAGGGCGAACACGACGAGCGCGGCCACCGCGATCACCGCGTACTTGACCTTGGGCTCGTCGAGCTTCGCGCGCACGCTCTCCTTGCCCGAGTCGACGAAGCGCTGGGGGTTCGCCCTGGTCCCCAGCTCGTCCAGCGTCGCGGCCAGCGCGTCGCGGGCCTGTTCGATCTCACGCTGGATGCTGTCCGGGTCGCGCGCCACTTTTCCTCCCTCGCCACGGTGTTCCCGACAACCGTAGTTCAGGCGCGGGCGCGCCGGTGATCGGACCGGCCGCACCGGCGTTTCCGGCCGGCCGGCACCGCTCCGCCGCGAGGTGGCGATAGGCTGGGCGGGACCGGGCTCGTAGCCCAATTGGCAGAGGCACACGGTTTAGGTCCGTGCGAGTGAGAGTTCGAGTCTCTCCGAGCCCACCAACGCGCCCCCGGCGTCCGGCCGGGGGCCGTTCAGGCCAGGTGCGGTTCAGGTCAGGGTGCCGCGCAGGCCGAGGCTCCCGTTCAGGCCAGGTGCCGCAGCACCTCCAGCATGGACTGCGGGTTCACCGAGGCCGGGTCGTCCTCCGCGCAGGCGGCCAGCTCCGCGCGGATCGCGGCGGTGTCCAGGCCGGTGCCGATCAGCACCAGCTCGGTGCGCCGCGGCCCGTCCCACGCCGAGCGCTCGAACCGCAGGAACGCGCCCACGGTGTGCAGGGAGAACCGCTGCCGGTGGCCGGGCACGTCGAACAGCACGAACCCCTTGATCCGGTACAGGCCCCGGGGCCGGCGGTCCAGGAAGGCCGTGAACCGCACCGGGTTCAGGGCGCCGCCGGTGAAGGCCACGCTCTCGTAGCGCGCGTGGTCGTGCTCGTGCCCGTCGGCCGCGTCCTCGTCCTCGGCCAGGAGGTCCTCGAACGACAGCTGGCCGTGGCTGACCCGGGGTCTCGGGTCGAACAGCAGCTCCGGGTCGACCCGCCCGAACTCCGCCCGCACCACCGGCACGCCGGGTTTGAGCCGGTCGACCTCGGCCTCCAGCGCGGCCGGGTCGGCGGCGCGGTCGACCTTGTTCAGCACCACCAGGTCGGCCACCCGCAGGTGCCGGGCGAGGTCGTCGGGGAACTCGGCCGCGTCGACCAGCAGCACCAGGCCGCCGTAGGACAGCCGGGGGTTCTCGCTCGCCAGCACCATCCGGGCCATGGCCTGCGGCTCGGCCAGCCCGCTGGCCTCGACCACGATCACGTCCACCCGCGGTTCGAGCCTGGCCAGCATCTCGTCGAGCTCGGAGACGTCGATGGCGCAGCACAGGCAGCCGTTGCCCAGGGACACCGTCGAGTCGACCTGCCCGGCCACGCTCATCGCGTCGATGCCGATCGCGCCGAAGTCGTTGACCACGACGCCGACCCTGGTGCCCCGGGCGCGGGCGAGGAGGTGGTTGAGCAGCGTGGTCTTGCCGGCGCCGAGGAAACCGGCCACGACCACCACCGGGATGCGCCTCACGTGACGCGATCCTAGTTGGCCGGGTCGGCGGACCGGCGCGCGGTTCGCCGGGCGGTGGAAGGGCACACGGTTGGCCCAGCCCACGCCGGCCGGGCCCACGCCGGCCGGGCTCCAGTCGGCCGCGCCGCCGGGTCGGCCGGGCCCCGCGTTGGCGGCTCGCGTCGGCAGCGCCCCGGGTCGGCAGCGCCCGGTCAGCCGCCCCCGTCAGCCGTGCATCGCGGTGATGAACTGCTCCATCGCCGCGTTCACCCCGTCGAGGTCGTCGGTGGCCACCAGGTCCAGCAGCAGGCCGCGCGCGGCCGCCAGGCCGAGCCGGGCGCGGGCCTCGGCCACCTCCGGGGCGAACCCCCGGGCGCGCTCCACGGCGGCCACGGGCTCGACCCACCGCGAGACGATGCCGTCCAGCAGCGCGGTCGTGCCCCGCCTGCCCTGCGCCGCCTGCCCGTACAGCTCGAAGAACAGCCGTTCGTGGGCGCGCAGCGCCGGATCGGTGAGCACCCGCCAGAACTCCCGCGCCGCCTCGGCCGGTTCGTCGGTCCGCAGCGAGGTCAGCACCGCCCGCTGGTTCTCCTCGACCTCCCGGACCACCTCGACCAGCAGGCCCTCCTTGGAGCCGAAGTGGTAGATGAGCATCCGGTGGCTGGTGCCGACGGCCGTCGCGAGCGAGCGCAGGCTGACCTCGCCCAGGCCGTGCGCGGCCAGGTGCTCCACCACGGCGGTCAGCAGCCGCTGCCTGGCCCCTTGTCCCCTCATGTACCGAATGGTACATGTACCACATGGTTCACGAAATAGGGGTCACGGTGCGCAGCGCGGCGTCACCCGAAGCGGTGTTCCGCCTGGCCGCCGACAGCTCCACCTGGCCCGAGTGGTCACCGGTCGTGTCGTACGAACGGGAACGGGCGGGGGACGCGCGTGGAGTCGGCGAGATCCGGGTATTCAGGAACAAAGGCCGCAAGGCGCTCACGCGGGAGGAGGTCGTCGAACTGACGCCGAACGGGCGGGTGGGCTACGTCCTGCTGTCCGGTCTCGCGGTACACGACTACCGGGCTTTCATCGACCTCTCGCCGGACGGCGCCGGGACGGTGATCCACTGGCACTCGTCGTTCGAGGCCGACGTGCGGGGAACGGGATGGCTCTACCGCCTGGTGCTCCAGGCCGTGATCTCCCGCTACGCCGAGGGGCTGGCCGCGCACGCAGCGCGGTCGTCCTGAGCGCGTGGCCGAGGGTGCTCCCGCACCGGGGGGGTTCCGCCACCGGCGGTCGTCCACCGAAATCCGTGCCGGGATTTCCGCGCGCGGGTGTGAGGACGACTTCATGGTGACCACGCCGGCGCGTTCGTAACTTGGGATCATGGATGTCGTCTCGTGGGTGACCGACCTGATGGAGAAGCTGGGCGCGCCGGGCGCCGGGCTCGCGATCGCGCTGGAGAACCTGTTCCCCCCGCTGCCGAGCGAGGTCTTCCTGCCGCTGGCCGGCTTCACCGCGAGCCAGGGCAAGATGAGCCTGTTCGCCGCGATCCTGTGGACCACCGCGGGCTCCGTGATCGGCGCGCTGCTGCTGTACTACCTGGGCGTCGCGCTCGGGCGTGAGCGGATGCGCCGCATCGCCGAGCGGATGCCGCTGATGAAGGTGTCCGACGTGGACCGGGCCGAGCAGTGGTTCCACCGGCACGGCAAGAGCACCGTCTTCTTCGGCCGGATGGTGCCGGTGTTCCGCAGCCTCATCTCGATCCCGGCCGGCGTCGAGCGGATGCCGGTGCCGCTGTTCACCCTGCTCACCGCGGCGGGCAGCCTCATCTGGAACACCGCGCTGATCCTCGCGGGCTACTTCCTGGGCGCCAACTACCACGTGGTGGACCAGTACCTGGGGATCGTGTCGAAGGTCGTGCTGGGCCTCGCGGTGGTGGGCGTGGTGTGGTTCGTGGTCTCCCGGGTGCGGCAGCGCGGGCAGGACCAGGACGAGGACGAGGAGTCCCACGCGCGCGGGTAGCGCCCGTGACGGCCGTCCACAGCGGACGGGCCCGATCCGTCGAAGACCGCGTTGACGTGCTCCTCCGGCGCGACCCCGCCGAACAGGCCGGGGGCGCGCACTGCGAGGTACCGAACCGCCCGCCCCCGGGTCGGCCCGGCGGCGCCCACGCCGGGGGACCACCCGGGGCCCCGTCGCCCCCACCCCGCGACGGCACCCGCGCCCGGTCGCGCCCACACCGCCACCAGCGGGTTCACCCCAGCAGTGGGGAATTCGGGTGACGAACCGGCAACGACGCGCAACCCCCAGTGCACGTGGCGCGGGTCAGTGAACCCGAACGTGCTATGGCGCCACCCGCTCCGGGCCACCGAGGATCTCTTGACGTGCCCTCAATCGCCGTCGTCGGCGCAGGTCAAGCCGGTATTGTGCTGTCCGCCGCACTGCTGCGGGCCGGGTGGCGGGTGTCGTTGTGCTCCGATCGGACGCCCGAGGAACTCCTCGCCGGCCGCGGACGGCCGACGGCCTGCCTGTTCGGGGACCAGGTGGAGTACGAGGCGGAGCTGGGCCTCGACTTCTGGCCGGAGGCGTCCCGGATGCGGCGCATCCACCTCGACCTGTGCACCGGGGACCGGGACGCGGCGTTCGCCGTGGACGCGCCGCTGCGCAAGCCCGCGCTCGCGGTCGACCAGCGGCTGAAGTTCTCGCGCGGCCTGCGGGAGCTGGGGGCGCGCGGGGCCTCGGTGACGGTGGGCGTGGTGACGGAGGCCGGGCTGGAGGAGTTGGCCGCCACGCACGACCTGGTCGTGGTCACCGCGGGCACCGGGGCGGGTCCCCTGTTCGAGCTCGACCCGGTGCGGTGCGTGCACACCGAGCCGCAGCGCAGGCTGTTCATGATCAACGTCCACGGGTACGACCTGACCGCCCGCCCCGAGCACCGGGAGGGCGTGTTCTCGTTCCTGCCCGGCACCGTGGAGGTGTTCTGGGTCCCCTTCCACGACCGGGACGTCGGCGAGTCGCGCAGCGTCGTGCTGGAGGCCGCGCCGGGCGGACGGGCGGACCGGTTCTGCGGCGTGACCTCGGCCGACGAGGGGCTGGCCGTGCTCAAGGAGGTGGTGGACGAGCTGCTGCCGCACGAGTCGGCGTTCCTCCGGCCCGCCCGCCCGACCTCCCCGGTGACCTGGATCAAGGGCGAGGTCCTGCCGGTGGTGCGCAGACCCGTGGGCGTGCTGCCGTCCGGGCGGCACGTCCTCGGCCTCGGTGACGCGGTGGTGCTCAACGACCCGCTGACCGGGCAGGGCGCGAACAACGCCACCCGGATGGCGCGGTTCTTCGCCGAGGAGCTGGCCGCGTTCGACGGTCCCTACACCGCGGACTGGCTGACCTCGCGGTTCGACGAGTGGTGGGAGCGCGGGCGCCACGCCAACGAGTTCACCAACCGGATGCTGGCGCCGATGACCGCCGCGCAGAAGGAGCTGATCCTCGCCGCGTCCCGCCACCCCGGGATCGCCGAGCAGCTGTGGGAGGGGTTCAACGACCCGTCGTCGCTGTCCCCGTGGTTCTTCGAGGCGCCCGCGGCCCGCGAGTTCCTGGCCCGGTGCGACGTCGGCCGGCTGGACGTGCTGCGGTACAGGCTGGCGGTGGCCGCCCGGGTGGTCGGGCAGAAGCTGGTCGGGCCGAGACCGGTCAGGCGGCCCGCGGGCGGGCGAGCAGCGACCTGAGCTCCTTCGCCGCGGCCCGCCCCGCCCTCGTGGCCCCGACCGTGCTGGCGGACGGGCCGTAGCCGACCAGGTGCACGCGCGGGTCCGCCACGACCCGCGTGCCGTCGAGCCGGACGCCGCCGCCGGGCTCGCGCAGGCGCAGCGGGGCGAGGTGGTCCAGCGCGGCGCGGAAGCCGGTCGCCCAGAGGATCGCGTCGGCGCGCTGCCGGGTGCCGTCGGCCCAGACCACGCCGTCCTCGGTGATCCGCTCGAACACCGGCCGCCGGTGGAGCACGCCGGTCCGCAGGCCCTCGCGCACGGCCGGGGTCAGGTGCAGGCCGGTCACGCCGACCACGCTGCGCGGCGGCAGGCCCAGCCGGACCCGCCGCTCGACCTCCGCCACGACGACGCGGCCGAGCTCGGGGGTGAACGGCTCGTCGGAGAACTCCGGCTCGCGGCGGGTGACCCAGGTGGTGCCCGCGGCGTGCCCGGCGATCTCCAGCAGCTGCTGGACCGCCGACGTGCCGCCGCCGACCACGACGACGTGCCGACCGGCGAACTCCGCCGGGCCCCGGTACCCCGACGAGTGCAGCTGACGACCCCGGAACAGCTCCTGGCCCGGGTAGCGGGGCCAGAACGGGCGGGTCCAGGTGCCGGTGGCGTTGACCAGGGCGCGCGTGTCGAACGCACCGCGGTCGGTCTCGACCCGGAGCAGCCCGCCGAGGTCGCGCACGGCGCGCACGCGGACCGGCCGCAGCACGTCCAGGTCGTTGTGGCGCTCGAAGTCGGCGAAGTAGGCGGGCAGCACCCGGCGGGCGGGCGCGTCCGGGTCGGGTTCGGCGAACGGCGCCCCGGGCAGGTCGTGGATGCCGTGCACGGTGGCCATCCGCAGGGACGGCCAGCGGTGCCGCCACGCGCCGCCGGGGCCCTCCTCGGCGTCGAGGACGCGGTGGTCGAGGCCGGCCCGCTTGAGGAAGTAAGCGGCGGACAGACCCGCTTGACCGGCGCCGACGACCACCACGTCCATGCCCCGGACAACGCCCCGCGCGCCGCGCCGCTTCCCCGCCCGCGGGTCGCGGTGGTCACACCCCGCGCGCGCGGGAAGGCAGCGGGACCCGAGGGCGTTGCCACCGGGTATGAGCCGACTCCGCGACGTGCCGCTGTCCGCACTGGACCTGGCCCCGATCACCACCTCCGGGGACGCGGGCACCGCGTTCGCCCACACCCGCGAACTCGCGCGGCACGTCGAACGGCTCGGCTTCACCCGGTTCTGGTTGGCCGAGCACCACAACATGCCCGGCATCGCGAGCTCGTCCCCCGCCGTCCTGATCGGCCACGTCGCCGACGCCACCACCACGCTGCGGGTCGGCTCGGGCGGCGTGATGCTGCCCAACCACCCGCCGATGGTGGTGGCCGAGCAGTTCGGCACGCTGTCCGCCCTGCACCCCGGCCGCATCGACCTGGGCATCGGGCGCGCCCCGGGTACCGACCAGCGGACCGCGCGGGCGCTGCGCCGCACCGCCGGGCCGCTGTCCGTCGACGACTTCCCGCAGCAGCTCGCCGAGCTGACCGGCTACTTCGCCGGCAGCGAGCCGCTGGACGCCGTGCCCGCCGAGGGCAACAGGCCGGACGTCTTCCTGCTCGGCTCCAGCGGCTACAGCGCCCAGGTCGCGGCCGTGAACGGGCTGCCGTTCGCCTTCGCCCACCACTTCAGCGCGCAGAACACGCTGCCCGCGCTGGCCCTGTACCGGGATCGGTTCCGGCCGTCGGCGCGGCTGTCCGAGCCCTACGCGGTGGTCTGCGCCTCGGTGCTGGTCGCGGACACCGACGAGCGCGCCGAGTACCTGGCGATGCCCGGTTCGCTGGCCTTCCTGAACCTGCGCAGCGGCCGGCCGGGGCGGATGCCCACCAACGAGGAGGCCGCCGCCCACCCCTACACCGACCTGGAGCTGCTGTTCATCGAGGAGCGGCGGGCCGAGCAGGTGCTGGGCTCCCCCGAGACGGTGCGGGCGCAGCTCGGGCGGCTGCTCGACGACACCCGGGCCGACGAGCTGATGGTGACCACCATGGTCGCCGAGCAGCGGGACCGGCTCCGGTCGTACGAACTCCTGGCCGAACTGTTCGATCGTTCGTCCGAACGGGTGAAGACCGAAGTCGAGGTGTAGCGGTTCGCGGGTGGACCGCGATGATCCGTGTGAGCGCGCACGCCCCCCGACGCGCTCTCCAACTCCCGGTCGGTTCGCCGGCCGGGGCTCGGCCGCCGCCGACCCGCGTGGGCGCCGCCAGGTGTGGCGCCGCCCACGCGGGCAGCCGTGCGCCATCACGGGTTGGCCACGGGCAGGCACCAGGTGCGCGTCAAGGCCCCCGATCCGCCCCCGCGGACCCTTCCGCCCCGTCATGGTGGTGGCAGTCGCAGCAAGCCCACCGCCGGGGCGGGAAGGGGAGGTTCGTGAAGTTCGCCAGACTGGCCGTCGGCGCATGCCTGGGCTTGGCCGTGGCGGGGTGTGCGGACCACACCGGCATCGACCCCGTCGCCCCCGCGCCCTCCGCGGTGGCCGAGCAGGGTCCCGAGGCGGCCGCGAGACAGGCTTCCACCGAGTTCGGCACGCAGCGCGTGTGGGCCGGCGGGATGGCCGTCACCGTGTCCCAGCCGACCTCGCTCAAGCCGAGCGACACCTCGTTCCCGCAGTCCCCGCGCGCCGCGGTGTTCACGCTCACCCTGGTGAACGACACCGAGGAGGTCTACCGGACCAGCGGACTCGCGGTGCGGGCCGAGATCGCGGGCGCGCCGGTGGCCGAGGTGCGCGACTCGGTGCAGGGCCTCAACGGGATCGCGGCCGCCGTCAGCGAGGTCGCCCCCGGTGGCGAGACCGTGCTGACCATGGCTTTCGCCGTGCCCGAGCACCCCGTGCGGCTGCGCCTGGTGATCGAGCCCAACGGAGCCGGGCAGGAGCCGAACGCCACGTTCGAGGGCAGGACCTGACCTGTAGCGTCTCGCCCCATGACCGAGCAGAAGCGCCTGTCCCCCGGCGACCAGGCCCCGGCGTTCACGCTGCCCGACAGCGGGGGCAAGCCCGTCTCGCTGTCCGACTACCTGGGCCGCTCCGTGGTCGTCTACTTCTACCCGGCCGCGAGCACGCCGGGGTGCACCAAGCAGGCGTGCGACTTCCGCGACAGCACCGCCGCGCTGGCGTCCGCCGGCTACGAGGTCGTCGGGATCTCGCCGGACAAGCCGGAGAAGCTCGCCGCGTTCGCCGCGGCCGAGGGCCTGGACTTCCCGCTGCTGGCCGACGTGGACCGCGAGGTGCTCACCCGGTGGGGCGCGTACGGGGAGAAGCTGAACTACGGCCGGAGGATCACGGGCGTGATCCGGTCCACCTTCCTGGTCGACCCCGAGGGGAAGATCACGAAGGCCATGTACAACGTGCGCGCCACCGGGCACGTGGCCAAGCTGCTGCGCGAGCTGCCCGCCTGACCGGCGGCCCGTCGGCCGGCCCGGCTGCCCGCCCGGTCCGCCGGGGTCAGCTCCGGGCCGGCTCCCGCAGGTGCGGCAGCAGCAGGCGCAGCGCACGGCCCCGGTGGGACAGCGCGTCCTTCTCCTCCGGCGACAGCTCGGCCGACGTCACGTCGTGGCCCTCCGGGCGGAAGACCGGGTCGTAGCCGAAGCCGTTCGCGCCGCGCGGCTCGCGGGTGATGGCGCCCCGCCACTCGCCGCGCACCACGACCTCCGCGTTCCCCGACACGAACGCCGCGGTGCACACGAACGCGGCGCCGCGGCGCTCGTCCGGCACGTCGCGCAGCTGCCCGAGCACCAGCTCGGTGTTGGCGAGGTCGTCGCCGTGCCGGCCGGACCACCGCGCCGACAGCACGCCCGGCATCCCGTTGAGCGCGTCGATCGCGATGCCCGAGTCGTCCGCCACGGACGGCAGGCCGGTGGCGCGGAAGGCGTCGCGCGCCTTGGCCAGGGCGTTGCCCTCGAACGTCGGGTCGGTCTCCGGCGCCTCGGGGAACTCCGGCACGTCGTCCAGGCCGACGACCTCGATGCCCGCCAGCCCCTCGGCCAGCAGGATGCGGCGCAGCTCGGCGAGCTTCTTCCGGTTGCGGGACGCGAGCAGCAGCCTCACTTCTTCCTCGCCTTCGGCTCGGGCAGCACGCCGGGGTAGGGCAGGGCGAGCGCCTCGGACTGGAGGCGGTTGAGCTCCGCGCACCCGGCCAGGGCCACGTCCAGCATCTTGTCCAGCGTGGAGCGCGCGAACGTGGCGCCCTCGCCGGTGCCCTGGACCTCGATCAGGGTGCCCGCGTCGGTGGCCACCACGTTCATGTCGACCTCGGCGCGCGAGTCCTCCTCGTAGGGCAGGTCGAGCCGCACGCGGCCGTCCACCACGCCCACGGACACCGCCGACACCGCGCACGACAGCGGCTGGGGGTCGGCCAGGCGCTTGGCGGCGGACAGCCAGGTCACGGCGTCGGCCAGGGCCACGTACGCGCCGGTGATGGCGGCGGTGCGGGTGCCGCCGTCGGCCTGGATCACGTCGCAGTCGATGACGATCGTGTTCTCGCCCAGCGCGGCCAGGTCGATGCAGGCGCGCAGGGCGCGGCCGATCAGGCGGCTGATCTCGTGCGTGCGGCCGCCGACGCGGCCCTTCACCGACTCGCGGTCGCCGCGGGTGTGCGTCGCCGACGGCAGCATCGCGTACTCGGCGGTCACCCAGCCCAGGCCGGAGCCGGACCGCCAGCGCGGGACGCCCTCCGTCACGCTGGCCGCGCACAGCACCCGGGTGTTGCCGAACTCGATCAGCACCGACCCGGCGGGCCACTGCTGGAAGCCGCGGGTGATCCGGATGTCGCGCAGCACGTCGTCGTTCCTGCCATCGCTCCTCAGCACGGCACTACCCTATTGCGCTGAACCTGGGGACAGCCCACCGGCGTAGGGAGAGGCATGGCACTCGCGAGCGACCTGGTGAAGATCTTCGACCTCCCCGCGCACCCGCTGCTGGTCCACGCGGTCGTGGTGCTGCTCCCGCTGGCCGCCGCGGGGGCGGTCGCGCTGGCGGTGGTGCCGCGCTGGCGGCGGCGGTACACGTGGCCACTGCTGGGCGTGACGGTGGCGGGCGTGGGCTCGGTGCCGCTGGCCCAGTGGTCCGGCGACCAGCTGTACGCGCGGATGGCCACCCTGGGGAACCCGCTGATCGAGCGGCACGCCTCGCTGGGCAACGACCTGCTGCCGTTCGCGCTGGGCTTCGGCGTGGCGGTGGTCGCGCTGCTGGTCGCGGGCCGGCTGGCCGACCGCGAGCGCGCGGCGGCGGCCGACGACGGGAACGTGCCCGGGACGTGGCGGCGCATCTGCGCGGTGGTGGCCGTGCTGGTGATCGCGGCGGGCGTGGCGGCGACCGTGCAGGTGGTCCGCATCGGGCACAGCGGCTCCACGGCCGTGTGGGACGGGATCGGGGGCTGACCGGGCGGGGCTAACCGGGCGGGACCGGGCCCGGCGGGACCGGGCCCGGCAGGGTCAGCGGCGCGGGCGGCGCCTTCTTCAGGGTGCGGGTGACGGTGCACAGCTGCTCCACCGCCCGCCGCACGACCTGGTCCAGCGCCGCCAGCTGCTCGTCGTCCAGGGCCGAGGTGTCGTAGTCGAGGGTGATGGGGATGGCGTCCAGCTCGTGGGCGCCCTCGGGCCGCACGTCCCGCGCGCGGGCCACCAGGCCCCCCTCGCCGACCCTGCGGGTGACCAGCGTCTCCGCGGTCACCACCGCGCAGCCGGCCGCCGCGGCGAGCAGCAGCTCGACGGGCGAGAAGGCGCCCTCCGCGCCCGAGCGGCCGAGGCGCACCGAGGCGCCCCGGTCGTTCTCCGCCACGAAGTCGTGCCGACCCACCCTGCGCACCTCGACGTTCGCCACGCGGCCGACGTTAGTCGATCCGGTCCTTGGTGTCGGCCGCGATCCGGCGCACGTAGGAGATGTCGCCGCAGTCGTCGTCCAGGTGGTCCTGCCGGATCTCCAGGAAGAGCTTGCCCAGCTCGGCGCGGCGCGCGTCTTCCACCTGCTCGCGGGCGTCGTTGAGGATGGTGCGCTCCTCCTCGTCCACGTGGTGGTTGAGCGCCTCGACCAGCTCCTCCAGCTTGCTCTCCCAGTCCTCGGACTCGGTGTCGGTGACCTCCATCAGCGCCAGCAGGGCCTGGTGGCCCTCGGCGTGCTCCTCGGCGCCGTGGTCGACCTCGTCGTTGTCGACCTCCTTGTAGCGCTTGAGGGCCGGGTAGACCTCGGACTCCTCGGCCTCGGCGTGGGCCACGAGCAGCGCGGCCAGCTCGCCCAGCAGGGCCGTCCGGTCGGAGTTCCGGTCACGCAGTTGGCGGAACAGCTCCTCGAACCTCCGGTGGTCTTCGAGGATCAGTTCGACGACGTCAGTTGCCATGGCCGCCGATTACCCGGACCACCGGTTCGTCAACCGCGTAGGTGCCGCCCGGGACGACCAGCTCGACGGGGCCCGGGAAGCGGCCGCGCGCCTCGGTCAGCACGGCGGCCTTGTCGGTCCACGGGGCCACGTGGGTGAGCAGCAGCCGGCCGACGCCGGCGGCCGCCGCGAGCTCCCCCGCCTGCACCCCGGACAGGTGTTGACCGGTCGGCCGGTCGTCGGCGTGCGTCCAGGTCGCCTCGGACAGCAGCACGTCCGCGCCGTCGGCCAGGGTCCGCAGCGCGTCGCACGGCCCGGTGTCGCCGGTGAAGGCGAGGGTCGCGGACCCGGTGGCGATGCGGAACCCGTACGCCTCGGTGGGGTGGTCGACGCGGACCGGGGTGATCTCGAACGGGCCCACGCGGAACGGGGCGCGGTCGACGAGGGTGTGGAACTCGAAGACGTCGGACAGGTCCGTGGCGAGCAGCTCCTCGGCGGTCTCCGCGTAGGCGCGGGCGAACCGGTCGGCGCTCTCGGACGGCCCGTGCACGGGCAGCCGGTGCTCGGTCGTGTCGTGCGGCGGGTCGGTGTGGTAGCGGCGGATGACGGCGAGGGTGGTGAAGTCGCTGCAGTGGTCCGGGTGCAGGTGGGAGAACAGCAGCGCGTCCATCGAGAACGGGTCGTGGCGCGCCTGGAGGGCGGCGAGCACGCCGCTGCCCAGCTCGATCGCGAGCCGGCAGCCGTCCGCCTCGACGAGGTAGCCGGATGCGGGGCCGTCCGGGCCCGGCAGGCTGCCCGAGCAGCCCAGGGTGGTCAACAGCACCCGGCGAGCGTGCCGGCTCAGCAGTGGGGGCGGAAGGACGCGTTTTCCAACCGGGGCAGGAATCGGCGGGCCAGCCTGGCGAAGGAGGCCACCTCGCCGGTGCAGGAGAACACCTGGTCGGGCGCGCCCGTGCGGAACAGGTCGCGCTCGGTCAGCACCCGGACCACGTCCTTGACGGTCTCCTCGGCGCTGGAGACCAACGTCACGTCGTTGCCCATGACGATCTGCACCACGCCGGTGAGCAGCGGGTAGTGGGTGCACCCGAGGACCACGGTGTCGACCTCGGCGCGCTGGAGCGGCTCCAGGTACGCCTGGGCGAGGCCGAGGACCTGGCGGCCGGAGGTGGTGCCGCGTTCGACGAAGTCCACGAACCGGGGGCAGGGCACCGCGGTGACCTCGACGTCGCGCACCGCGGCGAACGCGTCCTGGTAGGCGCCGGAGGTGACGGTGCCCGCGGTGCCGATGACGCCGATCCGCCCGGTGCGGGTGGTGGCGACCGCGCGGCGCACGGCCGGCAGCACGACCTCGACCACCGGGATGTCGTAGCGCTCGCGGGCGTCGCGCAGGCAGGCGGAGGACGCCGTGTTGCAGGCGATGACGAGCAGCTTCGCCCCGTCGGCCACGAGCCGGTCGGCGATCTTCAGGGCGTGCTCGCGGACCCGGGCGATGGGCTGGGGGCCGTAGGGCGAGTTCGCGGTGTCCCCGACGTACCGGATCCGCTCCGCGGGCAGCTGGTCCATGATCGCGCGGGCGACGGTCAGCCCACCGACGCCGGAGTCGAAGATCCCGATCGGGGAGTCGGAGCTCGGAGTCACACCCCGAGGTTAGCCCGCGCGTCGCGGGCCACGCCCCACGCCGCGAGCACGCCGCCGAGCGCGCCGAACAGGTGGCCCTCCCACGAGATGCCGGGCTGGCCGGGGAGCACGCCCCACAGGGCGGTGCCGTAGAGCGCGAAGACGACCAGGGCGACCACGACCTGCCACGGGCTGCGCGCGAACAGGCCGCGCACCAGCAGGAACGCCAGGAAGCCGAACACCAGGCCGGACGCGCCGATGTGGCTGCCGTAGGAGCCGACCACCCAGGTGCCGAGCCCGCCGGTGAGCCAGATGACGGCGGTGACCTGGAGGAACTGCTTGATGCCGCCCGAGGTGGCCAGGAAGCCGAGCACGAGCAGCGGCACGGCGTTGCCCGTCAGGTGGGCCCAGTCGGCGTGCAGGTAGGGGTACCAGATGATGTTGTCCCACTGGGAGAAGTCGCGCGGGAGCACGCCGTCGTCGTCGAACCGGCCGCCCAGCACCACGTCGACGGCCTCGACCACGTACAGCAGCCCGACGAACCCCAGCACCACCGCGGCGGACAGCAGCGGGTTGGGCGGGATCACCCTCTTGGCCAACGGCGTGGGCGCCTTCCCCCCGCCACCCGTCCCCACCTCACCGATTCCCACTCCCCCAACCTACGCGACCCCGCGAGTCGTACGTCCAGGTCGCGCGAGTCGTACGTTCCGGACCCCCGAGTTCAACGTTCAGGTTCACCTGTCGGGTGACGAGCGCGGTCCTGAACGCTGAACTCGGGGGTCCTGGACGTACGACACGGCGGGTCTGGAGGTACGACTCGCGGGGTCTGGACGTACGACTCGCGAGGGGTGGTGGGGAGGGGGGACGTAGGGTGGTGGCGTGATCGAGGTGGCGGTGCGGGCCGAGGCGGCCTTAGGAGAGGCGCCCACGTGGGACCACGCGAGCGGGACGCTGCTGTGGGTGGACGTGCTGGCCGGCGAGGTGCACCGCTACAGCCCGGCGCGGGACGACGACGCCGTGCTGGAGGTGCCGCAGCACGTGGGCGCGGCCAAGCCGCGGTCCCGGGGCGGGCTGGTGCTCAACCTGCGCGACGGGATCGCGCTGCTGGACCGGGACGGGACCAAGACCTGGCTGGTCTACTGGGCGCGGGACGGGGTGCGCGGGAACGACGCGGCCGTCGACCCGGCGGGGCGGCTGTGGGCGGGCACCATGCGCTACGACGAGGAGCCCGACGGCTGGCTGGCCCGGGTCCAGCCCAACGGTGACGCCAAGGTGGTGCTGGACAAGCTCGGGGTCAGCAACGGCATCGGCTGGAGCCCCGACGGCACCCGCATGTACTACATCGACTCGGCGGAGCGCCGCGTCGACGTGCTCGACTTCGACCGCGAGACCGGTGAGGCCACCCACCGCCGCCCGCTGGCCGAGGTCCACCGCGGCCTGCCGGACGGGCTCACCGTGGACGCCTCCGGCGCGGTCTGGGTGGCGCTGTGGGGCGGGGCGGCCGTGCACCGCTACACCCCCGACGGCGTGCTGGACCTCGAACTCGAACTGCCGGTGGGCCAGCCGACCGCGTGCTGCTTCGGCGGGCCCGACTTCACCGACCTGTACGTCACCAGCGCCCGGACCGGGTTGTCCGGCGACGCCCTGAGCGAGCTGGCCGGGTCCGTGCTGGTGCTGCCCGGGGTCGGGGAAGGGTTGCCGTCGACCGCGTTCGCGGGTTGAGGAGGCGGGGGGGAACGGAAACTGAGGGCTGGGGACGGAAACCGGGGGCTGGGGCGAAGGCGCGGGCTGGGCGAAGGCGCGGGGTGAGAGGGCTCGGGTGGCGGGGGCGGGGCGGGGTCAGGCGATCTCGTACACCGCGCCGGGTTCGGCCAGCACCACCGGGCCGTCGAACTCGGTCACCGCGTCGGCCAGCACGCCGTCGCGGTCCGACCACGGCAGCACGTGCGTCAGCACCAGCCGGCCCACCCCGGCGGCCGCCGCCACCGCGCCCGCCTCCCGCCCGCTCATGTGCAGGTAGTCGGCCCGGCCGGCCTGCTCGCGCCACGCCGAGTCGGCCAGCAGCAGGTCCGCGCCGCGCGCCAGCCCCACCAGTTCCGGGCACGGCACGGTGTCGCCGGAGAACACCAGCGACGCGCCCCCGTGCGTCAGCCGGAACGCGTACGCCTCGCAGATGTGCCGCATCGCGGCCACCTCGACCTCCACCGGCCCGACCCGGTACGAGCCGGGCGCGAGCGGCACGAAGTCGAACGCCTCCTCCAGCCGCAGCGCGGCCAGTTCGGCGCGGCTCGCGGCGTGCGCGGCGGCCAGCCGGGACGGCGCGTGCGCCGGGGCGAACACGGGCAGCCTGCGCTCGGTCACGTCGTACGGCGGCGACGGGTGGTGGCGCCGGTGCACGGTGAGCGCGCTGAAGTCCGCGCAGTGGTCGAGGTGCAGGTGCGACAGCAGCACGGCGTCGAGGTCGAACGGGTCGCAGTGCCGCATCAGGGCGCCGAACACGCCGCTGCCCAGTTCCAGCACGATCCGGACCCCGCCCGCCTCCACCAGGTACCCGGAGGTGGGCAGGCCGGGACCGGGTGCGCTGCCCGCACACCCGAGCACCGTCAATTGCATGGCGGAACGATAGCAGCCCGCTCTCTGCAAAAATGCGGAAAGGGCACGGGAAGAAGCTGCCGATATCGGTGGTGGATAGGTTCACTCGAATGCATCAGCGGGGGCGCGGGTAGCGGTTGGGACCGAGCGGGAGTTGCTCCTCGGCGCGGAACCCGATTGGCCCTCGGCGCACCGCCGGCCGATGCGGCGGGTCGAGTTCGAACAGGCTTGTCTGCGGATTGCCGAAGTCGGGGAGAAGCGCATCCGGCGACGCGTGTCCGCCGGTCGGGTGAGCTACGGGCACACCCGGTCAACCCCGCCCGAGCCGGGGTGCGCACGGTGTCGTGCGCGATACCGCGGTTCCCGCCGAACCGGCATATCACAATGCCTCATCGCATTGGGCTGAACGGACTGCGCCATTCGACGGACGGTGGTGTCGGAAGAACTGCGCGAGATCGCGGCGCAGCCGGCGGGCCGGCGGTCGGGGAACGAGTCCGCGCCGGTCGATTGCCGGTACCGGGTGGTGGCGCCGGAATTCCCGCGGGTGACGTCCGACCTCCGAATACCCGCCGCCTGCGGAGAACGCGCACGACCACCGGGAGGATTTCGCGGCGGCGGGCACGGCGAGCAGGCCCAGCGACCGGCAGGCGCCCGGACCGCCCGCGAAGTGGAAGACGTCGAGGTCGGTGAACACGCGGCCGTCCGGCGCGAGGCCGGCCGCGGTGTGGTGCCGCCACCGGGTGCGGGCACGCGCGGTCCGCAGCGCCGTGGCCGGCAGGTCCCGTTCCGGCTCGGTCGGCAGCACGCGGGCGAGCTTGCGAAAGTTTCCCCGGCGCCACCACGCGCCGAATGGGTGTTTTGCCTGTTCCACCAGCTCATCAGGCCATTTGAGATCCGCAACTTCCACGAAACCGTTGTCCGACCACGGTCGGGAGTCACATAGTGGCCTGAATTCCTTACCCCGTTTTGAGGAGCAACGATGCTCTGGAGAACCCTCCTCGCCGCCACGCTCGTGGTGGTCGCGCTTCCGGTCGCCGCGTCCACGGCCCAGGCCGCGCCGTGCAACGGGTACGTGGCGTTGACCTACGACGACGGTCCGAACGGTCAGTTCACCCGGCCGCTGATCAGCGCGCTGCGCTCGGCGGGCGCGCGGGCGACGTTCTTCGACCTCGGTCGGAACGTGCAGCAGCAGGCGGGCCTGGCCCGTGAGACCGCGTCGGCCGGCATGTGGATCGGCAACCACTCCTGGTCGCACCCGTACCTGACGAACCTGGGCGCGGCCCAGGTGGCGACCGAGCTGGCCAACACCCAGAACGCGATCCGCAGCGCCACCGGCCAGACGCCGACGCTGTTCCGCCCGCCGTACGGCGCGACGAACGCGACCGTGCAGAACGAGGCCCGCAAGCTCGGCCTGACCCAGGTCACCTGGTCGGTCGACACGCAGGACTGGAACGGCGCCTCCACCGACGCCATCGTGCGCTCCGCCACCGGCGCGAACGCGGGCGCGATCGTGCTCATGCACGCCGCCTACCAGTCGACCGTGAACGCGGTGCCGCGGATCGTGCAGGGCCTGGCCGCCAAGGGCCTGTGCCCCGGCCGGATCAACAACTCCGGCCAGGTGGTGGCCCCGTGAGGAAGGGGCTCACCGCGCTGCTCGCCGGGGTGACCGCGGCGGCGGCGTTCTGCCTCGCCCTCGTCGCCGCGCCGCAGCCCGCCTCGGCCGCGGCGCTGACCGAGGTGACCGGCTTCGGCACGAACCCGAGCAACCTGCGGATGCACCTGTACGTGCCGGACCGCACGCAGGCCCGCCCGCCGGTGCTGCTGGCGGTGCACTACTGCACGGGCACCGGCCCGGCGTTCCACTCCGGCACGGAGTTCGCGCGGCTGGCCGACCAGTACGGGTTCATCGTCATCTACCCGACCGCCACGCGCTCCGGCGGCTGCTACGACGTGTCCTCGCCGCAGGCGCTGCGCCGCGACGGCGGCAGCGACCCGGTGGGCCTGGTGTCGATGGTCCGCTACGTGCTCCAGCGCTACAACGGCGACACCGGCCGCGTGTTCGTCACCGGCGTCTCGTCCGGCGCGATGACCACGAACGTGATGCTGGCCAACTACCCCGACGTGTTCGCCGCGGGCGCGGCGTTCGCGGGCGTGCCCGCGAGCTGCTTCGCCACCACCGACGGCTCGTCGTGGAACAGCGCGTGCGCCAACGGCCAGGTGAACAAGACCGCGCAGGAGTGGGGCAACCTGGTGCGCGGCGCCTACCCGGGGTACAGCGGGGCCCGACCGCGGATGCAGATCTGGCACGGCACCGCGGACGACACGCTGCGCTACCCGAACTTCGCCGAGCAGGTCGAGCAGTGGACCAACGTCCACGGCCTGTCGACCACGCCGACCTCGACGGACTCGCCGCAGTCCGGCTGGACGCGCACGCGCTACGGCGACAAGGTCGAGGCCATCTCGATGCAGGGCACCGGGCACAACCTGCTGGCCTCGGGCATGGCGCTGCGCGCGATCCAGTTCTTCGGCCTGGACCGCGGCGATCCCACCGGCACGACGACCACCACCACGACCACCACCACGACGACGACCACGACCGGCAACCAGCCGGCCGGGGCCTGCCGGATCGCCTACGCGGTCAACTCGTGGAACACCGGCCTGACCGCCACCATCACCATCACCAACACCGGCACGAGCGCGGTCAACGGCTGGCAGCTCGCGTTCACCCTGCCCGCCGGCCAGACCGTCACCGGCGGCTGGGGCGCGACCTGGTCGCCCACCAGCGGTGCGGTGACCGGCCGCAACGTCGCCTACAACGCCGCCATCGCCCCGAACGGGTCGATCGGCATCGGCCTCCAGGCCACGCACGGCGGCAACACCGGCAAGCCCACCTCCTTCACCCTGAACGGGGCGGCCTGCGCCGTCGCCTGACCCCGGCGCGGACGAGGGCCCCGCACCGGATGCGGTGCGGGGCTCTCCCGGTGTCGCCTCAGGCCCAGAGGTGGCCGTCGAGGCGCTCGGACGCCTCGTCCAGGGTGCCCGCGTAGGCGCCCGTGGACAGGTACTTCCACCCCGCGTCGGCCACCACGAACGCGATGTCCGCGGGCTCGTCCGCCTTGACCGCCTTCTCCGCCGCGGCCAGCGCCGCGTGCAGGATCGCGCCGGTGGAGATGCCCGCGAAGATGCCCTCCACCTCCAGCAGCTGCCGGGTGCGGCGCAGCGCGTCGTACGAGCCGACCGAGTAGCGGCCGGTCAGCACGGCCGCGTCGTACAGCTCGGGCACGAAGCCCTCGTCGAGGTTGCGCAGGCCGTAGACCAGCTCGCCGTAGCGCGGCTCGGCGGCGATGACCCGCACGTCCGGCTTGTGCTCGCGCAGGTACCGGCCGACGCCGACCAGCGTGCCGGTGGTGCCCAGGCCCGCGACGAAGTGCGTGATCGTCGGCAGGTCCTCGAGCAGCTCGGGCCCGGTGCCGCGGTAGTGCGCGGCGGCGTTGGCCGGGTTGCCGTACTGGTAGAGCATGACCCAGTCGGGGTTGGCCTTGGCCAGTTCCTTGGCCTGCGCCACCGCCTGGTTGGAGCCGCCCGCGGCGGGCGAGAACACGATGCGCGCCCCGTACGCCTGGAGCAGCTGCCTGCGCTCGGTGGAGGTGTTCTCCGGCATCACGCACACCAGGCCGTAGCCCTTGAGCTTGGCGGCCATGGCCAGGGCGATGCCGGTGTTGCCCGACGTCGGCTCCAGGATCGTGCACCCCGGGGTCAGCACGCCGGTCCGCTCGGCCTCCTCGACCATCGCCAGCGCCGGGCGGTCCTTGATCGAGCCGGTCGGGTTGCGGTCCTCCAGCTTCGCCCACAACCGCACGTCCTTCGACGGCGACAGCCGGGGCAGGCCCACCAGGGGCGTGCCGCCGACCGCGTCGAGCAGGGACTCGTACCTGGCCACGGCGGATCAGCCGCCCGCGACGGCCGGGAGGATCGTGACGGTGTCGCCGTCCTTCACCGCGGCCTCCAGCCCACCCGCGAAGCGCACGTCCTCGTCGTTGACGTAGACGTTGACGAAGCGGTGCAGCGTGCCCTCCTTGACCAGGCGCTGCTTGAGGCCACCGTGGTTGTCCTCCAGGTTGTCGATCACCTCGGCGAGCGTGGTCCCCGACGCCTCGACGGACTTCTGCCCGCCGGTGTGCGTGCGCAGGATCGTGGGGATCGAGACGGTGACGGCCATGCTGGAACCTCCGGGGAACCGGGTTGGGTGAAGAGGGGTGAGACGCGCGCTGTCAGGGACAGTCGGGCGTGTCGTCGGCGCCGGTGTGCGAGAACATGTACGACTCGACGACCTCGACCGGTTCCTCGGTCACCACACCGTCCACGATCCGGTACGAGCGCAGCTCGTGCTGCTCGGGGTCCCGGGTGGAGATGAGCACGTAGTGCGCCTGCGGTTCGCTCGCGTAGGAGATGTCCGTGCGCGACGGGTACGCCTCCGTCGCGGTGTGGGAGTGGTAGACGACGACGGTCTCCTCGTCGTTCGCGCCCATCTCCCGGTGGACGCGCAACTGCTCCATCGAGTCGAAGCGGTAGAAGGTCGGCGAGCGCTCGGCGTTGTCCATCGCGATGAAGCGCTCCGGGCGGTCGGAGCCCTCGGGGCCCGCGATGATCCCGCATGCCTCGTCGGGGTGGTCACGACGGGCGTGCGCCACCATCTCGTCGACGAGGTCACGGCGAATCACCAGCACGCGCCCATCCTACGTGGTGGCGGAAGGCGTCCCGCCCCGTGAGACATCCCACTCCGGCACCTGCTCGACGGCCGCCGGCCCGAGTGCCATCCGGTCGCGCCCGACCCCCGCGCCCTGGGCGTAGGACAGGTGGCCGCCCAGCAGGCCGCCCACCCCGACCGCCGTCAGGCCCACCAGCGAGACGACCCGCGCCACGCCGCCGAACCCGTGCCCGCGCAGCCGGAAGGAGGTGAGGTAGCAGGCGGTCGCGGTCGCGTTGGCCACGAGGTGCACGAACGCCGTGCGCCGCTGCCGCTCGTCCAGCGCGGTGTACTCGGCGAGCCCGGTCGCGATGGCGGCGGGCGAGCCGACCAGTCCGAGGCCGATCAGCGCGCGGGCGGCCCGGCTCTCGCCCGGCAGCACGTCGAGCACGGTGGACGCGGCGAACATGCCGATCGGCACCAGCACCACCGCCGGGTGCGCGGGGTGGCCGAGCGGGCGCCCGCGCAGCACGTCGGTCACCTGGTGGCGCCGCAGGGCGGGCGGGATCACCTCCGCCAGCGCACCGGCCGCCTTGTCCAGCGCGGTACTCGACTCGACCCACCTGAGCAGCTTCTTCACACCAGACATGCCGACCGGGTACCCCACCCCGCGCGAGTCGAACGTTCGGACCGACCGTGTCGAACGCCCAGGACCCCCGAGTTCCACACCCGCGATCGACGTGTCCCCCGATCAAGCGCCGAGAACCACCCGTTCGAGGGCATCCGCCGCCCGCGCGCCCAGCTCGTCCGGCGCCGCCCCCGCGGGCACGCCCGTGGCCACCGCGAACACCGTCGACGGCACGTCCACCCCGGCCCGCGCGAACCCGTCCCGGGCCGAGATCGCGACCCTCCGGCACTGCGCCCGCGTCAGCTCGGCCTCCACCACGACGAGGCCCACCGCGGTCTCCCCCACCAGCGCCAACGCCTCCACCGGCTCCTCGGCGGCCGCCTCGCAGGCCGCGGCCCCGTCGCCGACGTCCCCGCCGCCGACCAGGCCCAGCGCCGCCGCCGCGGGCACGATCGGCACGACCTCGTGCGACCGGGGCCCCACCGGGAACCCGTGCCCGCGCGCCGCCAGCCACCGCACGACCCCGTCCACCGCCGCCAGCCCGCCGGACGCGAGCACGACCGCGTGGACCCGCTCCACCAGCGTCGACGGGTCCAGCAGGTCCAGCTCGCGCGTGCCGACCGGCGCGCCGCGCACGTCCACCCCGGCCACCGCGCCGGCGGGCGCCAGCACCACCACGACCCCGGCGGACCGCCCGACCAGCATCAGTCCATGACCGCCTCGACGAGCGTCTCCTGCACCCAGGTCAGCCACTGGTAGACGCCCAGGTGGGGCGAGCGCGGGTCGTCGGGCGGCAGGTCGTCCGGCATCTCGTCCTGCACGTCCAGCGCCGTCCCCAGCGCCAGCCGCACGTCGTTGAGCGCCGACAGCCACGCCTCGGCCTGCTCCAGCCGCAGCCGCACCTCACCGCCGTCCGGCGGGCACGTCTCCAGCACCACCCCGGCCGCACCGGTCTTCTGGTCCAGCAGCGCGGGCTCGTGCAGCGAGCGCAGGGCGTTGGCCGAGTCGACCTCGGACGGGTCCGGCGCGTCGGGGTCCAGCCGGTGGAAGTCGGGCAGCAGCCGGCCCAGGATCGGGTCGTCCGGCGGCGACGACGGCCCCGTCCGGATGCCGGTCAGCTCCGCCAGCTCGTCCTGGGGCGCCTCCTCGGCGCGGGCGAGCAGCATGTCCTGGATCTGGCTCACCAGGCCGCGCACCACGGCGGCCTCCTGCCGGTCGAACCGGCCCAGCACCAGGTCGTCCCTGCGGGTCCACTTCTTCACGAGGACCGCTGCATGGTCGCCCAGAGCCCGGCCGCGTGCAGCTTGGCCACGTCGGCCTCCACCTTGTCCTTCGTCCCGGACGACACGATCGCCCGGCCCTTGTGGTGCACGTCCAGCATCAGCTTCGTCGCGTGGTCGCGGCTGTAGCCGAAGAGCTTCTGGAACACGTACGTCACGTAGGACATCAGGTTGACCGGGTCGTTCCAGACCAGCGTCTGCCAGGGGCGGTCCTCGGCGCGGACCTCCTCCCCCACCGGGTCGGCCTGCGTCCGTTCCTGTTCGACGGGCGTGGTCATACCGCCAATGGTGTCATGTTCCGGCGGGTGGTGGAGCCCACAGGTGTCCCCGGTCGAACGGCTTTAGGCTCTCTTCCCATGTCGACGTCCCTGTTCACCGACCACTACGAGCTGACGATGCTCGCCGCAGCCCTGCGCGACGGCACCGCGGACCGCCCGTGCGTGTTCGAGGTCTTCGCCCGGCGGCTGCCCGAGGGCAGGCGGTACGGCGTGGTCGCGGGCACGGCCAGGTTGCTCGACGCCATCGAGTCCTTCACGTTCTCGGCGGAGGAGCTGGAGCTGCTGGAGCGCACCGACGTGGTCGACCGGGCCACGCTCGACTGGCTCGCGGACTACCGGTTCACCGGCGACGCGGACGGCTACCCCGAGGGCGAGCTGTACTTCCCGGGCTCGCCGGTCCTGTCCGTGCGCGCCCCGTTCGGGGTGGGCGTGGTGCTGGAGACGTTGGCCCTGTCGATCCTCAACCACGACTCGGCGATCGCCTCCGCCGCCGCCCGCATGGTCGGCGCGGCCAACGGCCGGCAGATGATCGAGATGGGCTCGCGCCGCACGCACGAGGAGGCGGCGGTGGCGGCGGCGCGGGCCGCGTACCTGGCCGGGTTCACCGCGACCTCGAACCTGGAGGCGGCCCGCCGGCACGGCATCCCGACCTCCGGGACGTGCGCGCACGCGTTCACGCTGCTGCACGACACCGAGGAGGAGGCGTTCCGCGGCCAGGTCGAGGCGCTGGGCGTGGGCACGACCCTGCTGGTGGACACCTACGACATCACCAACGGCATCGACACCGCGGTCCGGGTGGCCGGGCCGGAGCTGGGCGCGGTGCGGATCGACTCCGGCGACCTGGGCGTGCTGGCGCGGCAGGCGCGGGACCAGCTCGACGCGCTGGGCGCGCGCAACACCCGGATCGTGGTGTCGGGCGACCTGGACGAGTACTCGATCGCGATGCTGCGGGCCGAGCCGGTGGACGCCTACGGCGTGGGCACGTCCGTGGTGACGGGCTCGGGCGCGCCGACCGCGGGCATGGTCTACAAGCTGGTCGAGGTGGACGGGCGGCCGGTGGCCAAGCGCAGCTCGCACAAGGAGTCCCGCGGCGGGCGCAAGAGCTCGCTGCGGCGGCACAAGGAGACCGGGACGGCGCTGGAGGAGGTCGTGTTCCCGCACTCGGCCGAGGTCGAGGTGGGCGAGCACGACCGGCTGCTGGCCGTGCCGCTGATCCGCGGTGGACAGCGGGTGGGGGGGTTGGACACCCTGGCCCAGAGCCGGGAGCGGCTGCGCGCCGCGCTGGTGACGGTGCCGTGGGAGGGCCTCAAGCTGTCCCGGGGCGAACCCGCTGTTCCGACGACGTTCCTGTGAAGGAGGCCGATCTCATGGGCAAGGCGCTGGTCGTGGTGGACGTGCAGAACGACTTCTGCGAGGGGGGCTCCCTCGCGGTCGCCGGTGGTGCGGCGGTGGCGGCGGCGATCTCGGCCCACGTGGCGGCCGGGTCGTACGACCACGTCGTGGCGACGCGCGACTACCACGTGGACCCGGGCGGGCACTTCAGCTCCGAGCCGGACTACGTGGACTCGTGGCCGGTGCACTGCGTGGCGGGGACGGCGGGGGCGTCGTTCCACCCGGAGCTGGACGTGACGGCGGTGGAGGCGGTGTTCTCCAAGGGCGCGTACGCGGCGGCGTACTCGGGGTTCGAGGGGACCTCGGGCGGTGGCGAGCAACTGGTGGACTGGCTGCGGGCGCGGGGCGTGGAGGAGGTGGACGTGGTGGGGATCGCCACGGACCACTGCGTGCGGGCGACGGCGCTGGACGCGGCGCGGGCCGGGTTCCGGACCACCGTGCTGCTGGACCTGACGGCGGGGGTGGCGCGGACGACCGTGGACACCGCGTTGGCGACGCTGGACGAGGCCGGTGTGGCGCTGTCGGGCACGCCCCGGGTGGGGTGAGCGGTCGGCGCGGGTGTTGAACTCGGGGGTCCCGGGTGTTCGACACGGTCGTCCTGGGTGTTCGACTCGCGCGGGATCTTGGGGCGGGCGGAGGTGGGGGCCTCCGCCCGCGTGAGGGGGTCAGGGGGTCGGGGAGCAGGCCGCGGTGCCCACGACCACCTGGCCGGTGGCCTTCGAGTCCGGGGCGAAGGTGATGCGGAGCATGGTCAGGGCCATGCTGCCGTCGTTCGGCTCCGGGGTGGTGTTCTCGTTGAAGGTGGCCACGGCCAGGACCGCGCCCGAGGCGGACCTGATCTCGTGGCGGTAGGCCGGGGGGATCTCGTCCGGCAGGCCGGCGAAGCCCTGGAGGCCGTTCAGGCCCCAGTCGGTGCCGGTCCCCCGGTCGGTGGCGGTGCAGGTGACGCGCCACTTGCCGATGCGCAGGCGCGGGCCGCCCTCCGCGACCAGCGTGGACAGCTCGAACTCCGTGCCGTTCGCCTCGGAGGTCGTGGTGGTCGTGTGGTTGGTCGGGTCGACCACCGTGGTCGTGCACGACGAGGTGCCGGGGCCGAAGCGGATGCCCTGGCGGACCACCGCCTCCGACGACGCGCTGGTCACGCCGTCCACCGCGCACGGGGCCAGCGGGGCGATGTCGACCTGGGTGCCGTCCTTGCTGAAACCGGCGAAGCCGACCGACGCCACGCCCGGCGGGTTGGCCGCCCACGCGGGCGGCGCCGCGACCAGGCCGAGCACGAGCGCCGCGGTCACCGGAACTACCCGGCGCGCTCGGGTGTGGTTCATGGTGTTGCCTCCTCATTCCTGCGCATGAATACCCGCGCCGGGGCGGCGTGCCGCGTCGAACCCGCCCGCAAGTCACCCGCCGGGGACGCATCTCTTACCTGGTCGAGTGGTTTGTCACCCGTGGTGATCGGGTGAGATCGGGTGAGGTGGGGTGAGAGCGGGCGGGCCGCGGAAGCGGTCAGGTGGGGATGCGGATGGGTAGGCGCGCGGTGGCGAAGTCCGCCGGCAGGCCGATCAGCCGCTCCAGCGCGCCGCGCACCCGGGACGCGGCGTGGCCGTCGCCGAACGGGTTGCGCCCCGTGGGCAGCCGCAGCCGGGAGCCCAGCACCCAGCCCGCCTCGGCCAGGACGCGGATCGGGTCCGTGCCCACCAGCCAGGCGTAGCCCGCGTCGACCGCGGCCGTCCGCTCGGTCGTCCCGCGCAGCACCAGCACGGGCACGCCGAACGTGGGCGCCTCCTCCTGGAGGCCGCCCGAGTCGGTGAGCACCAGCGCGGCCCGCCGCAGCGCCCGCACCAGGTCCGGGTGGTCCAGCGGCCCGCTCACCACGATCCGCTCGTGCCCGCCCAGCGCCTCCGGCGCGGTCGAGCGCGCGGCCGGGTCCGGGTGCGCGGGCAGGAGCACCCGCACGTCCGGGTGCCGGTCCACGATCTCCCGCACCGCGTGCAGCACGCGCCCCAGCGGCTCGCCCCGCGACTCCCGCCGGTGCGCGGTGACCAGCACGAGCCGCTCGGAGCGCTCGTCGAGCACGCGCTCCAGCAGGGCCAGTCCGGGGTCGCGGGCGGGCTGGTCGGCGGCGGCTACCCGGCGCACCGCGTCCACCGCGGTGCTGCCGGTGACCACGATCTCGCGGTCCACCAGGCCCTCCGCGACCAGCGCGGCGGCCGCGTCGTCGGTGGGCGCGAGGTGCAGGGCCGCGATCCGGGCGATCATCTGCCGGGCGCCCTCCTCGGGGAGCGGGCCGCCCGGGTCGCCGGTGCGCAGGCCGGCGTCCAGGTGCGCCACCGGGGTGCCGCGCCAGAACGCGGCCAGCGCGCCCGCCAGCGCCGTCGTCGAGTCGCCCCGCACCAGGACGACGGCCGGGTCACGCACCCGGAGCACGCGGTCGACCTCCGGGACCAGGGCGGCCAGCAGTTCGGCCCGGGTGCCGGCGGCGCGGGGCACGTCCAGCTCCACGTCCGGCCGCAGGCCGAACGCCCGCAGGGCCCGGTCGACCGGGTCGGGGTGCCGGCCGGCGTGGACGATCACCGGCCGCAGCACGGGGTGGTCGGCCAGGGCCAGCGCCACGGGGGCGATCTTCACCGCTTCGGGTCTCGTGCCCGCCAGCAGCAGGACTTCCTTCACCTTGCTCCCATCTCTGCTCGCTCCCGTCTCCGCGGGGGTGCGGCGCCCCGGCACCGGGATCGCGGTACCGGGGCGCCGGGGACGCGGTGCCCCGGCGACCGCGGGGCGGCACGCCGTTCGGGCACGCGCGGGGCTCCTTCCTCGCGGGGGTGTCCGGGCGGGGGTGTCCTCGCGGGGTGTCCGGGCGGGTGTGTCCGGGTGGGTATTGCCCTATCGGCCCACGACCGGCCGGGCTGAGGGGTGCTGCCCGCAACGGACCAAGCGCTCCACCCGAAGCGCGCAACCGGGACCACTGAAGGTGGAATCAGCCCCGAAAAGACTTCACGTTGTCACTCGATCCGGGGGTGTGGTGAGTCGAACGCCCGTCCGATGGTCAGCACATAGCCCTGTCGGGCGATCCCCGGTCGAGGGACCGGCGCGGCGTGACGTGGGCAACTCCGGACCGGCTCCGCGGCCCTCCGACGAGGACCGGACCGGGAATCGGCGGTTAGCCTCCCGGGGAAGTCGATCCCGTAGGAGGTTCGAAGTGTCCGTCCTCGCCGTTCCCGGCCGTCGCGCGGTCCTCGCCGACCTGGTGCCGGGCTCCCTGGCGCGCGACGTCGCGCTGGTCGTCGCCGGCGCCGGCCTCACCGGCCTGGCCGCCCAGGTGGTGCTGCCGGTGCCGGGCAGCCCGGTCCCCATCACCGGTCAGACGTTCGCGGCCCTGCTCGTCGGCGCGGCCCTCGGTTGGCGGCGCGGCGGTGTCTCGATGGCGCTGTACCTGGTCGCCGGCGTCGCGGGCGTGCCGTGGTTCCAGGGCGGCGCGTCGGGCACGCCCGCCTCGCTGGGCTACGTGGTCGGGTTCGTCCTGGCCGGCGCGCTGGTCGGGCACCTGGCCGGGCGCGGCGGCGACCGCACCCCGCTGCGGACCGCCGGCACCATGGCGCTGGGCAACCTGGCGATCTACGCGTGCGGCGTGCCGTGGCTGATGGCCGCCGCCGGTGTCGGGTTCGGCCAGGCGCTCCGGCTCGGCGTGACGCCGTTCCTGCTGGGCGACGCGCTGAAGATCGCCCTGGCCGCCGGGCTGCTGCCCGCCGCGTGGCTGCTGGTCCGCCGCAGGTGAGCGAGGCGTTCTCAGCCGCACTGGACGGGTCGGCGCCCGGGTTGGTGCGCGCCGCGCACGTGGTGGGTTCCGCCGCGCTGGGCGACCACCGGCCCGGGTCCGACCTCGACCTGGTGCTGGAGCTGTCCCGCGTGCCGGGCCCGGACGACCTGGCCGCGCTCGCCGCGGCGCTGACCCCGGAGCTGGACCTGGTCTGCCTGGTCGACGGCGAGCCGGGGCCGTGGGGGCGGGACGGCGCGTTCCACCCCGGGCCCGGCCACGACGTGACGCCCGTGCTGCTGCACCAGCTCAACCGGTGCTCGACCACGCTGCGCGGGCCGCGGCCGCGGTTCGCCGTGACGCGGGACGAGGTCGAGGCGTACTGCCGGCGCAACCTCGTCGAGTACTGGCGGCCGCTGCTGGAGCTGGTGGCCGGGGTGACCGGTCCCGGGCACCGCGACGGCGTGCTGTGGGTCGCGTTCGGCCCGGCGCGGCAGTGGCACACCATCCGCACCGGCGAGGTCGTGTCCAAGACCAGGGCCGGCGAGCTGGCCGCCGAGCACTGGCCCGACCTGGCCGACGAGCTGCGCGACCTGCTCGCCGCGCGGCGCGGTGAGCGGGTCGAGCTGACCGCGGCGCACCGGGAAGCCGTCGTGGCCCTGGGGAACCGGGTGCTCGCCGCGGTCTGACGCCCGCGAGGACCGACGGTGCCGGCGGGTACGGTCTTCGCCGTGCCCGCCACCACCGCCATCCCCGACACCAGAACCCTGCTCGCCGTCGCCGTGGAGGCGGTGGGCGGAGCCGAGCGGACCGGTCAGGTCGAGATGGCCGAGGCGGTGGAGCGCTCCATCCGCACCGGCGAGCACCTGGCCGTCCAGGCGGGCACCGGCACCGGCAAGTCGCTGGCCTACCTGGTACCGGCGCTGCGGCACGCGGTGGCCGAGGAGTCCACGGTCGTCATCTCCACCGCCACCATCGCGCTCCAGCGCCAGCTCGTGGACCGCGACCTGCCCCGGCTGGCCAAGGCGCTGAAGAAGGAGCTGGGCCGCGAACCCCGGTTCGCCATCCTCAAGGGCCGCCGCAACTACCTGTGCCTGCACCGCCTGCACACCGGCGCGCCCGACGAGCCGGAGGAGGCGGGCCTGTTCGACCCGTTCGCCGTGTCCCGGATGGGCCGCGAGGTCAAGCGCCTGCACGAGTGGTCCTCCGACACCGAGACCGGCGACCGCGACGAGCTGGTGCCCGGCGTGAGCGACCAGGCGTGGCGGCAGGTGTCGGTGACCGCGCGGGAGTGCCTGGGCGTGGCCAAGTGCCCGATCGGGACCGACTGCTTCGCCGAGCGGGCGCGGGGCGAGGCGGGCCGGGCGGACGTGGTGGTCACCAACCACGCGATGCTCGCCGTGGACGCCCTGGAGGGCTACCAGGTGCTGCCCGACCACGACGTGGTGGTGATCGACGAGGCGCACGACCTGGTCGACCGCATCACCTCGGTGGCGACCGAGGAGCTGAGCGGGTCGCTGGTGTCGACCGCGGCGCGGCGCTGCGGGCGGCTCATCGACCAGGGCGTCGCCGACCGGCTGGCCGAGGCGGCCGACGGGCTGGCCATGGTGCTGGAGGACGTGCCCGCCGGGCGGCTCGACGCGCTGCCGCAGGCGGTGGCCGGCGCGCTGAAGGCGACCCGGGACGCGACGCACGCGTGCATCACCTCGCTCGGGCCGGAGCGCAAGGAGGACGTCGAGGGCGCCGCCTCGCGCAAGCTGGCGCTGACGCTGCTGGACGACGTGCACGACTGCGCGGTGCGCATCCTGGAGGCGTTCGACGACGACCACGACGTGGTGTGGGTGTCGGGCGACCACGGCGACCGGACGGCGTCGCTGCGGGTCGCGCCGCTGGGCGTGGGCGGGCTGCTGCGGGAGCGGCTGTTCGGCAAGCGCACCACGGTCCTGACCTCGGCGACGCTGACCCTGGGCGGCACGTTCGACACGCTGGCGCGGCAGTGGGGCCTGCCGGCGTCCTCCCCGGCGGTGAAGGCGCCGGGCACCGCCACCGACAAGGAGCCGCCGTCCGACCCGGGCGCGCCGCGCTGGACCGGCCTGGACGTGGGCTCGCCGTTCTCGCACGGCACCAGCGGCATCCTGTACGTGGCGCGGCACCTGCCGCCGCCCGGCCGCGACGGGTTGCAACCGGCCTACGTGGCGGAGATCGAGGGCCTGGTCAACGCGGCCGGCGGGCGGGCGCTGGGCCTGTTCTCCTCGATGCGCGCGGCGAAGTCGGCCGCCGAGGCGCTGCGCGACCGGCTGGAGTTCCCGGTGCTGTGCCAGGGCGACGACTCGACCGGGCAGCTGGTGAAGCGGTTCGCCGAGGACCCCCGGACGTGCCTGTTCGGCACGCTGTCGCTGTGGCAGGGCGTGGACGTGCCGGGGCCGTCGCTCCAGCTGGTGGTGATGGACCGCATCCCGTTCCCCCGCCCCGACGACCCGCTGGCCTCCGCGCGCCAGAAGGCGGTCGAGTCGCGCGGCGGCAACGGGTTCCTCACCGTGGCCGCCACCCACGCGGCGCTGCTGCTGGCGCAGGGCGCGGGGCGGCTGCTGCGGTCGATGAGCGACAAGGGCGTGGTGGCCGTCCTGGACCCCCGCCTGGCCACCGCCCGCTACGGCGGGTTCCTGCGGGCGTCCCTGCCGCCGTTCTGGACCACCTACGACCCGGAGGTGGTGCGGGCGGCGCTGAAGCGGCTGGACGCGGCCAACGCCCCCGAGGTCAGCCGCAGTCGTCGACGCGCTTGAGCGCCGCGTCGCGCAGCTGCTCGTGCAGCGCGCTGACCTGGTAGCACCGGTCGTAGGTGTCGTACACGGCCAGGTGCAGGTCCGAGTCGGAGCGGGTCAGCAGCAGCGCGTCGCCCACCTGCGGCAGCTCGACGCCGGGCCGGTGGAGGTCGCCGTAGTAGTAGGCGTTGAAGTCCGCGACCGACCGGAAGTAGCCGGGTGGCCGCGCGTCCCCGACGAACGTCGCGGCGGGCACCCCGCGCTCGTAGGGCACCACGGCGGTGGCGGCGTCCGCGTAGGTGCCCTGGTAGTGCTGCCCCGGCTTCACGCGGTGCCTCAGCCCGGCGTTGCCGAAGCGGCGGACGTCGGCGCCGAAGGTCACGGGCCGGCCCTCGGTGGTGACGAAGAACGGGTGGAGCTGCCAGCCGGTGCAGAGGGTGACCAGGCGGGGCCCCAGGAACCGCCCCCTCACCTCGGCCACCACCTGGACCGGGGGCACCCCGTGCCGGGTCAGGAAGTCGCGGAGCCGCCCCGCCACGTCGCCGAGCCGGCGGGTCGCCTCGGCCCGCGCCGCGGCGTTGCGGCGCACCGCCTCCGCGCCGGCCTCCGCCGTCGACCGGTCCGCGGCCCGGCGCTCGTCCAGCGCCCGGTCCAACTCGTCCTCGAACCGCGACAACCCGGACCTGCCTCTCGTCGGCTCCCCCGCCGCTGGAATCGGGTCCGCGGCGCGGGCCGTTACGGGCGCGCCCGCCTCAGCCGTCCACGAGCAGGCCGCGCAGCGGCCCCTGGAGCCGACCGGCCCGCCGGGACACCCCCGGCAGCGAGGTCACCCGGTGGTCGCCCTCCGACTCGACCAGGTCCCGCCACAGCCCGTCGACCACGTCCTCCGGCGCGCGGTCCAGCTCCTCGACCGGGCGCCGCAGGTGCTCGGACCACAGCCGCAGCCGGGTGCGGCGGGCCAGGTCGGCGTCGTCGGTGACCACGTTGACCTCGGTGTCGTTGAACAGGGAGTGCTCGTTGAGGTTGGCCGACCCGACGCTGAGCCAGCGGTCGTCGACGATGGCCAGCTTGGCGTGCACGTACACCGACGACGAGGTCTGCCCGTCGTGCGAGGACAGGGTGGCGGCGATCAGCCGGCGGCCGCCGTCGTCGGCGTCGATCATCCGGCCCAGCTGGCCCCGGGTGGTGTCGGCGCCGTTGCTCGGCTTGCGCGGCAGCACCAGCACGACCCGGAACCTCGGGTCCGGCGGGGTGCGCAGCTTCTCGATCAGGATCTCGGTCACCTCGGGCGACCACAGGAACTGGTTCTCCAGGTACACCAGGCGCGTCGCGGAGCGCAGGGCCCTGAGGTAGGAGTCGAGCAGGCTGAACTCGCCGCGCGGCACGAAGTCGTAGGTGCGCTCGGGGATGGTCCGGACGAGCTGCGCGGACGAGGTGCCCGCCGGCCCCGGCACCGGCGCGGGCGGCAGCTCCTCGCCCGCGATCTCCTGCCACCGGGCCCGGAAGTGCTCGGCCACGTCCGCCACGACCGGCCCCCGCAGCCGGGTGCCGATGTCGTGCCAGCCCAGCGGGTGGCGCGGCGGGTGCTCCGGCGTGTCGTGCCGGTCGCCCTCCACGGCGGTGAGGTCCATGCCGCCGACGAAGGCGACGGAGCCGTCCACCACGACGATCTTCTCGTGGTGGCAGTGCATGGTCCGCTCGCGGGCGTCGATCACGCAGGACACGGCGCTGTCCCGCATGAACTCCTCCCGGGCGGCCCGGACCCGTTTGCGCGTCGGCTCGAACATCGGCACCGGCGGGCCCGCCCACAGCAGCACCCGCACCGGCACGCGCTCCGCCGTCGCCGCCAGCAGCTCGCGCAGCGTCGGCGCGCCCGGTTCGCGGGTCAGCTGGAAGTCGGGGCTCATGCACCAGCCGGCCAGGTGCACAGACTCGCGCGCCGACGAGATCGCCTCGGCCACGGCGGGCAGCAGCTCGTGCCCGTCGACCAGGACGTCGACCCGGTTGCCGTCCCGCACGGGACTCCGGGGCGACCACCAGCCGTCCTCCCCGGCGAACACCGAACCCCAGCCCAGCTTGCGCAGCCGGCGGGAGTGGTGCGCGCACAGCAGGCTTTCGAGCCCGTCACCGATCCGGGCGTCCACTACGTCCAACAGGGCCACGTCAGGGATGGTTGCCCTGAACAGGACGGATCAAACCTCACCCGAAGCGGGAGTTCACCGCCACGGTCGCGGTACCCGGTGCGACCTCCGTGTACCCGGCGTCGCGGACCAGCACGACGTCCGGCCGCGCCACCAGCCGGTCCCAGTCCGCCGCCGACGGCGTCCGGACCGCGCACCGGTGGTCGACCGCCGCCCACTCGTCCAACCGGGCCTCCGACAGGCGCGGCGCGAGCAGCATCGAGGCGTGCCCGACCTGCGCGGCGGCCTTGCCCGCGGTCATCACCACCCGCGGGTTCAGCCACAGCTCGTAGGCGCCCGGCGGCACCGGTCCCGGCTCGTCCGGCGGCAGGTCGCTGCCCGAGACCTGCAACCGGCGGAGCTCCCGGGGCAGCTCGGAGACCAGCCCCGGCACGAACGCCCGCACCTGCGCGCCGCCGACCTCGACCGTCACCCCGGGCAGCGCCAGCACGGCCTCCCAGTGCGCGCCCCTGGCCCGCCGCGACACCTTGCGGATGCGGCCGCGCACCCACGCGACCACCTCCTCGTGCCACTCGCCGCCGGGCAGGGCCCGCTCGTCCAGGCACACCGCGACCGCGGCCGCCGCCGCGGCCTCCAGCACCTCCGTGCGCGACGGCGGCGCCGACCGCTCGACGCGCAGCACCACCGGCATCGCCCGCACCGCCGCGGGGTCCTCCACGTCGGTGGCGTGGTGGCGGTCCACCAGCAGCTCCAGCACCGGGTTCACAGCCGGTTCAGCTCCAGGCCGTCCGCCGCGTCCGCGGCCTCCACCTCGGCCCTGGTCACGCCGAGCACGAACAGCACGGCGTCCAGGAACGGGTGCGACAGCGCGGTGTCCGCGACCTCGCGCAGCGCGGGCTTGGCGTTGAACGCCACCCCCAGACCGGCCGCGCCGATCATGTCGATGTCGTTGGCCCCGTCGCCCACGGCCACGGTCTGCCCCATCGGGACGCCCTCCTGCTCGGCGAACCGCCGCAGCGCCACCGCCTTGGCCGCCCGGTCGACCACCTCGCCGACCACCCGGCCGGTGAGCTTGCCGTCGATGACCTCAAGCTCGTTGGCCGCGCAGAAGTCCAGGCCCAGGTCGTCGACCAGCCGCTGGATCACCCGGGTGAACCCGCCGGAGACGACGCCGCAGCGGAACCCGAGCCGCTTGAGCGTGCGCACGGTGGTCCGGGCGCCCGGCGTCAGCTCCAGGGACTCGGCCACCTCGTCGAGCACCGACTCGTCCAGGCCGGCCAGCAGCGCCACCCGGCGCTCCAGCGACTCGGCGAAGTCCAGCTCGCCGCGCATGGCCGCCTCGGTGATCTCCCTGACCCGCGGCTCCACCCCGACGTGCGCGGCCAGCATCTCGATCACCTCGCCCTGGATGAGCGTGGAGTCGACGTCGAACACCACCAGCCGCTTGGCGCGCCGGGTCAACCCGGCCCGCTCCACCGCGATGTCCAGCCCGCCGCGCACCGCCACCTCGGCGAGCGCCGCCCGCAGGTCCGCGTCGCCCTCCGCCGTGTCGGCGGCCACGGACACCCGCAGCTCCAGGCCGGTGACCGGGTAGTCGGCCACGCCCCGGATGGCGTCGATGTTCACCCCCAGCGCGGCCAGCCGCCGCGCCACCTCGGTGAACGCGCGGGCGGTCACCGGGCGGCCGAGCAGGATGAGCACGTGGCTCGACTCCAGCCGGGCGGTGCGCCGGGAGTCGGCCCCGATCTCCACCTCGACCTGCATGGACACCGTCGCCATGGCCTGCTCGACGGCCTCCTGGAGACCTTCGGGGTCGCGGTCGGCGCCGACGAGCACGCCGAGCACCAGCCGGCCGCGGATGACGACCTGCTCGACGTCGAGGATGTCCACCCCGTGCCGGGTCAGCACCGCGAACAGCACCGAGGACACCCCCGGCTTGTCCGGTCCGGTGACCGTGATCAGGACGGGCGTGGCGGTGGGCTTGGTCACGATGGCTCCTATGCCAGACAGCGACGAGCCCCGGCGCCGTGGGCGGGCCGGGGCTCGTCGTTGAACCTGCGCCACAGGTTACTTGTGGTCGCCCTCGGTGCCTTCCGAGGCCGTGCCGGACTGGACCGCCTGGGCGGCCTTCTCCGACGGCGCGGCCTTCGCCTGCTCGTGCGGGATCGACTTGCCGGTGAAGGTCACGTGGGCCTCGTCGTGCAACCGCTCGATCATGTGCGGGTAGTGCAGCTCGAACGCCGGGCGCGCGGAGCGGATGCGGGGCAGCTCGGTGAAGTTGTGCCGCGGCGGCGGGCAGGAGGTCGCCCACTCCAGCGAGTTGCCGAAGCCCCACGGGTCGTCCACGTGCACGGTCTCGCCGTACCGGTAGGACTTGAACACGTTGTAGATGAACGGCAGCGTGGACGCGCCCAGGATGTACGCGCCGATCGTGGAGATCATGTTCAGCGTGGTGAAGCCGTCACCGGCCAGGTAGTCCGCGTACCGGCGCGGCATCCCCTCGTTGCCCAGCCAGTGCTGCACCAGGAACGTGGCGTGGAAGCCGAGGAACGTGGTCCAGAAGTGGAGCTTGCCCAGCGGCTCGTCCAGCATCCGGCCGGTGATCTTCGGGAACCAGAAGTAGATGCCCGCGAAGGTGGCGAACACGATCGTGCCGTAGAGCACGTAGTGGAAGTGCGCGACGACGAAGTACGTGTCCGAGACGTGGAAGTCGATCGCCGGCGCGGCCAGCAGGATGCCCGACAGGCCGCCGAAGAGGAACGTGACGATGAAGCCGATGCTGAACAGCATCGGCGACTCGAACGTCAGCTGCCCCTTCCACATGGTGCCGATCCAGTTGAAGAACTTGATGCCGGTCGGCACGGCGATCAGGAAGGTCATGAAGGCGAAGAACGGAAGCAGCACCGCGCCGGTGGCGTACATGTGGTGGGCCCACACGGCGACCGAGAGGGCCGCGATGCCCAGCGTGGCGTAGACGAGTCCGTTGTAGCCGAACAGCGGCTTGCGGCTGAACACCGGGAAGATCTCCGACACGATGCCGAAGAACGGCAGCGCGACGATGTAGACCTCGGGGTGGCCGAAGAACCAGAACAGGTGCTGCCACAGGATGACGCCGCCGTTGGCGGGGTCGAACACGTGGGCGCCGAGGTGCCGGTCGGCCAGCAGGCCCAGCAGCGCGGCGGTCAGGATCGGGAACGCCAGCAGCACCAGCACGCTGGTCACCAGGATGTTCCAGGTGAAGATCGGCATCCGGAACATGGTCATGCCGGGCGCCCGCAGGCAGACCACGGTGGTGATCATGTTGACCGCGCCGAGGATGGTGCCCAGACCGCCGACGACCAGGCCGGTGATCCACAGGTCGGCGCCCGCGCCGGGCGAGTGGATGGCGTTGGACAGCGGCGTGTAGGCGAACCAGCCGAAGTCGGCCGCGCCGCCCGGCGTGAGGAAGCCCGCCATCACGATCAGGCCGCCGAACAGGTACAGCCAGTACGAGAAGGCGTTGAGCCGCGGGAACGCCACGTCCGGCGAGCCGATCTGGAGCGGCAGGATGAAGTTCGCGAAGCCGAACACGATCGGGGTCGCGTAGAGCAGCAGCATGATCGTGCCGTGCATGGTGAACAGCTGGTTGTACTGCTCCGCGGAGAGGAACTGCATCCCCGGTCGGGCCAGCTCGGTCCGGATCAGCATGGCCATCGCGCCGCCCACCATGAAGAAGGCGAACGAGGTGACCAGGTACATGATGCCGATTTGCTTGTGGTCCGTGGTGCGGAACATCCGCAGCAGGAACGAACCCTTGACCGCCTTGCGAGTCCCGAAGGGCCGCGTAGCGATCGGCTGCGGGGCTACGGCCGTCACGGTGCCTCCTGCCTGTGCTGGTTCTGGCATGACCGGCGGGCGGGCCCGTCGGCTTCTCGGATCGTAGACGGCCCGGTTCCCGGGGGTTCGGCTGGGCCGGTTGCCGGCGCGGGCGAGGTAGCGCAGGTCACAGCCGGTGGGCGGGCCGGTGCCGGGGGCGGCGGGACCGGGTGGCGGCGAGCAGCGCCAGGCCCGTGACCAGCAGGGCGAGGCCGAGGACCACCGCCCCGGCGGGGGCGGCCCCGGTGGTCGCGAGACCGGCGGGCCTGGCGTCGGCGGCCGGGGCGGCGGGCGCGGTGGTCGTCGTGCTCCGGGTGGTCGCGGCGGGTGTGGCCGTGGCCGCGGTCGCGGTGGTGCGCGTGGTCGTGGGCCGGGGCGAGGTGGCGACCGGGGCGGCGCCGTTCGGGCTGGTCACCGGGGCGTCCAGGGAGGTGGCGGCGGTGCTGTCGGTGGTGGGCGAGGTGGTCGCCACCGCGATCGCGCACGCGAACCAGTGCTCGACGGCCGGGAGCAGGTCGTCCTGGTCGAGCGGCGCCCGCAGCCCCTCCCAGGGCAGGTCGTGGAGGGTGGCCGCCGGGTAGACGTGGTAAGCCCCGCCGCCGGCCACCACGACGCCGGTCAGCTCCCGGCCCGGCGGGAAGGCCACCACGTCGAGGTAGGGACCGTTGCGGGTGTGGGTGTCGGCGGGCGGCACGAGCTCGTCGCCGGGCAGGCCGACCACGTCGCAGGCGTCGCCCGGAGAGTCCGGGCGGACGTCGCCGACCACGGCGGTGGCCCGGCTGTCACCGGCCCGGGCGAGCGCGGGGCCGGCGGTGGCCGCCGAGAGCAGGGGTGCCGAGAGCAGGGCCGTCGTGACCAGGGCCGCCGAGAGCACGGCTGCGGCCGTGAGCAGGGCGCGGGTCGTCGTGCGCATGGTGCACCTCGCGGAGTCGAAGGAGTCCTCCACCCGGTGTATCGCCGTGGACCGTAAGGGCGTATCGGCGGACGATGGATTTCTTCGGACCCGTGCGGTGGGATGACCCCGTGCGCGATCCGGAGGCCCTGTGGCACGACGCCGTCCGCGCGCTGGGCGGCGACCACCCGCCCGGCGACCTGGCCGAGCGGTACGCCGAGCCGCACCGCGGCTACCACAACACCGACCACGTGCTGGCCGTCGTGCGGGACGTGACCGCGCTCGCCGCCGACCGGACGGCGGAGGAGCGCGCGGTGCTGGTGCTGGCCGCCCTGGCGCACGACGTGGTCTACGACGGCCGGCCCGGCGAGGACGAGCGCCGCAGCGCCGGGTGGGCGCGGGCGCGGCTGGCCGGGCTGCCGCAGGCGGAGCGGGTCGCGGAGCTGGTGCTCGCCACCACCGACCACACCTCGGACGACGGACTGGCGCGGCTGCTGCTGGACGCCGACCTGGCCGTGCTCGGCTCGGAGCCGGCGGACTACGAGCGCTACCGGCGGGCGGTGCGCGCCGAGTACGCGCACGTCCCCGACGACGCCTGGCGGGTCGGGCGCGGCGCGGTGCTGTGGTCCCTGCTCGACCGGGACCCGCTGTACGCCACGCCCGCGGCGCGCGCCCGCTGGGGCGCGCGGGCCGCGCGGAACCTGGCCGCCGAGCTCAGCTCGCTCGGTGACCCGCCATGAGCTGGTCGAACGTCGGGAACGACCGGGCGATGTCGCTGCCGGTGAAGTTGCCGACCCAGCCCTCGTCGTCGTGGAAGAACCGGATCGACACGTAGTCGGGCCGGGTGCCCATGTCGAACCAGTGGGTGGTGTTCGCGGGCACGCTGAGCAGGTCGCCCGCCTCGCACAGCACCGCGTGCACGCGGCCCTGGACGTGCAGGTAGAACACGCCGGCCCCGCGCGCGAAGAACCGGTCCTCGTCGTCGTCGTGGGTGTGCTCGGCCAGGAACCTGGCGCGCGACCCGGCGGCCGTCTCCCGCCACGCCGGGTCGTCCGAGGGGGTCATCTCCATCGCGTCGACCAGGACGTAGCCCTCGGTCCCGGTGACCCGCTCGACCCGGTCGCGGTAGGCGTCCAGGGCGTTCGCCGCGGTCACCCCGGGCAGGACGGGCCACTGCTCGTAGCGGACGCCGAGCCGCTTCAGCTCGACGGCGATCTCGGCCGGGTCGGCGGTGCGCAGCACCACGGTCCCCGGTCCGGTGTCCGGCCACACGGTCAGCAACGTCATCGCGCCCGCACCCTCTTCCTCAGGAGATCCCGACCTCGAAGCGCAGCAGCCACTCCAGGCACTCCAGCCGGTGGCGGGCCTGGAGGAGGTCGTCCCCCCACACGTACACCCCGTGCCGGGCGACGAGCAAGGCGGGCACGTCCGGCCGGAAGCCCGCCTCGAACGCGTCGCCGAGCACCCGCATGTCCTGGCTGTTCGGCACGACCGGCACGACGACCAGGTCGTCGTGCGCGTGCCGCCCGAAGCCCTTGAGCATCTCCAGGTCGCGCAGCCCCACCCCGCCGGGCGAGCGCTCGGCGGCCACCACGGGCGCGAGGGCGTGCACGTGGACCACCGCGCCCGCGCCGGACACCGCGGCGATCCGGCCGTGCAGGGCGGCCTCGGCGGAGGGCACGCGCACCGGGTCGTCCGTGCGGCCCGCGGCGTCGACCAGCACCACGTCGTCGGCCGTCAGCTCGCCCTTGTCCTTGCCGCTGACCGTCACGGCCAGCCGCAGCGGGTCGCGGCCCACGACCACCGACAGGTTGCCCGACGTGCCCCGCATCCAGCCCATCGCGGCGTAGCGGGCGCACTCGGCGGCCAGCGCCCGGCCGACGTGTTCGCCGGGGTCGGCTTCTCCGGGGTCCGCTTCTCCGGGTCTCACAGCGAGTCCGTGGTCCGGTGTGGACCGAAGTCGGCGTGCTCCTGGGGTTCCCCCGGCCGCGCCACGCCGACCGTGCGCCAGCCCGCCTCGGCGGCGGCGTGCAGCTCGGCGGGCACGTCCGAGTAGAAGGTGATGTCGTCGGAGCCCAGCGCGGAGGCGATCTTCCGGTAGGACCCGGCCTCGCGCTTCGGGCCCGCGTTGACCGTGTCGAAGTGGTGCTCGAACAGCGGGGTGAGGTCGCCGTCGGTGGTGTGCCGGAAGAACGCCACCTGCCCGGCCACCGAGCCGGAGGAGAACACGGCCAGCCGCGCGCCGGCGGCGTGCCACTCGCGCAGCGCGGGCACCACGTCCGGGAAGAACTCGGCGACCAGGTCGCCCCGCGCGTAGCCCTCCTGCCAGATCAGGCCCTGGAGGGTCTTGAGCGGGGTGACCTTCCGGTCCGAGTCCATCCAGCCGTGCAGCACCGCGACCAGCTCGTCCGTGCCGCCACCCACCCCGGACAGCTCCCGCACCCGCGCGACCGCCTCGACCACGGCCGGGTCGTCGGGGTGCCCGTCGATCCACGGGCCCAGGCGCGGGCGCGCGTAGTCGTACAGGGTGACCAGCACCTGGTCGGTGGCGCTGAGCGTGCCCTCGATGTCCAGCACGACCCACTCAGTGGTGATCCGGTCAGTCATGAACGTCCTCGGCGTAGTAGTCGGCCAGCTCGTGCGGAGCGTACGCACCGCGGTCGGTCACCACGGTGGTCACGAACCGCGGCGGGGTGACGTCGAAGGCGGGGTAGCGGCCGCGCGCCCGGTCGGAGGCCGTGCGGCGGCCCAGGGTGTGCAGCACCTCCTCGCCCGGCCGGTGCTCGATCGGCACGTCGCGGGCGGTCGGGGCGAGCCGGTCGGGCGCCTGCACCATGGCCAGGAACGGCACGTCGAAGGCGTGCGCGGCGACGGCCAGGCCGAGCGTGCCCACCTTGTTCACCACGTGCCCGTCCATGGTGACCCGGTCGGCGGCGGTCAGCAGCACGTCGACCTCGCCGGCCGACATCACCGCCGCGCCCGTGCCGTCGGTGATGAGGGTGGTGTCCACGCCCATCTCGCCCAGGGTCTCCGCGGTCAGCCGGGCGCCCTGGAGGTAGGGCCGGGTCTCCGTGCACACGAACCGCAAGCGCTTGCCCCGCGCCTGGGCCGCCTTGACGGTCTCGGTCAGGTACAGGTCGGCCCAGCAGTGGGTGAGCACCGCGCCGTCGTCGGGCAGCAGCGCGGCGGTGGCCTCGCCGAGCCTGCGGCTGCGGTCCCGGTAGCGCCGGTCGCCCGCGTGCGCGCCGGCCAGCGCGCCCGCTTCGAGGTCGTCGGAGGCGTCCACGCCGGCCAGCACCGCGGCCACGGCCTTGCGCAGCGCGTTGTTGGTGCGGCGGGTGCTCACCAGCAGCTCCCCGGCTCGCTCCAGGGACGCGCGGGCCTCGGCGCGGGGCAGGCCGCGGGCCTCCCGGGCGGCCAGCACCATGCCCCACAGCGCGGCGAAGTACGGGCCGGAGGACTGGGTGACCATGTCCTCGATCGCGGCGGCGACCTCGGCCACCGTGGCGCAGCGCACCCACACCCGCTCGAACGGGAAGTTCCGGCGGTCCAGGACGTGCACGCCGTCGGGCTCCAGGCGGACGCTGCGCGCGAGCACCGGCTCCATCAGCTGTACCCGGTGAACGGGGCGGGCTCGCCGGTCAGGAAGCGCGCGCCGACCTCGCGCGCCTTGTACGACACGGGGTCGTGCAGGGTGAGCGTGCGGGCGTTGCGCCAGAACCGGTCGAAGGCGTAGCCGGCCGCGGTGGCGCGGGCCCCGCACAGCTCGAACACCCGGCCGGTGGTCTGGTTGGCGACCCGGGTGGAGACGACCTTGGCCGCGGAGATCCCCGCGGCGGCCTCGGCGCGCTCGTCGGCGGTCAGGCCGGCGCCGCGCTCGGAGGCGGCGCGCAGCAGCTCGGAGGCGTGGTCGGCGAGCAGGCCGGCGGCCTGCGCGTCGGCGACGAGCTCGCCGTAGGCGGCCAGGACGTACGGGTCGTCGACGGCCCGGTCCACGCCGCTGAGGAACCAGGGGCGGGTGGTGGTGCGGGTGTAGCGGGCGGCCTCGGCCAGCGCGCCCTCGGCGAGCGCGACGTACAGCTGGGCCAGCACGAGCTGGAAGCCGAGGGCGGCCAGGGACAGGCGGGGAGTGGCCGTGTCGTGACCGCCCAGCACCTGCCCGTGCGGGACGAACACCGAGTCGAACGCGACGCCGCCGCTGGCGGTGAGCCGCTGGCCGATGTTGTCCCAGTCGCCGGCGTAGGCGATGCCGTCGGCGCGGGCGTCCAGGGTGAAGGTCAGCTTCTCGCCGGTGTCGGCGCGGGTGGCGCTGACCACGAGGCGGTCGGCCACGGACGCGCCGGTGGCGAAGGTCTTGCGGCCGGAGGCGGTGAAGCCGCCGTCCACGGGGTCGAGCCGCAGCGCCGCGTCCAGCGGGTTGCTCACGCCCGCCCAGAACAGGCCGTCACCGGCGTCGAAGGCCGGGTTGTCGAACAGGCCGCAGCGCCACACCTGGAGGTAGTGGTAGCCGAGCAGGTGGCCGATGTTGGCGTCCGCCGCGCCCACCACCCGGGTCACCGCCTGCCGGGTGGCCCAGTCGCGGACCGACAGCAGGCCCGACCGCCGCAGCACCTCGATTTCGGCGGTGGGCTCGGCGCCCAGGCGGTCGCGCTCGGCCGCGTCCACGCGCAGCCCGGCGGCCAGTTCCTCGGCGACGGTCAGCCACTTCCGCGGACCACCGGTGCTCGTCATCCCCTGCCTCCTGCCGGTTCATCCCCGGCAGAGGAGCCTAACCGGCGGGCGGCGGCGCGGGCTGAGCGTTCCGCCACATGGGAGGGGTGGGCCGGGACGGGGTGGGCCGGGACGGGGTGGGCCGGGACGGGGTGGGCGGCTCGGCGGTGCCCGCCCGGCGGACCCGTCGTGCGGCGCCGGCCCAGCGGCCCGACCCGGCGGGCCGACCCGGCGGCCCGGCGTGCGGTGCCGGCCCAGCGGTGCCGCCCCGCCGGCCCCACCGGCCCCGGCTCAGCGGGTCCGGCGGGCCACGTAAGCACCGTGGTCGGTCAGGCGCAGCACGTCGAGCGCGCCGCGCAGGTCGGTGGCGGCGCGCGGGTGCTTCTCCACGTGCTCGGCCCACGTCCGGCGGTCCTGGGCGAGCGCCTTCAGGTACCGCACGCACAGCGACGGCTCGATGGCCCGGCACCGCTTGCGGGCGGCCCGCAGCGCCATCTCCATCCGCAGCGCCTCGTCGTCCCGCCGGCGGCGCGAGCGCAGGCGCTCCAGGATGCCCTCGATCAGGGCGGCCCGGCCGAGCAGGAACTCCCACCAGTAACCCTCGTCGGTCGCCGCGCCGAAGCCGCCCTCGTCGTCCAGCAGCGCGAACACGCCCTCGGCCAGGCAGTCGCCGAACTCCTCGGTCTGCGCCCGCAGCTCGTCGGCGAACGGGTCGTAGGGCTTCTGGAGCACCTCGCCGGTCTTGGCCGAGCGGCGCAGGCCGTGGTCGTCGAGCAGGAAGAACCAGTCCTCGTTGTAGACGCTGGGGAAGAACGAGGTCATCGACTCGTGGCCGATGACCAGGGCGCCGCCGCCGATGAACGTGCCCTGCTCGCCGCCGGTCTCGCGGTGGGCGTGGCACACCACCGAGTTGTCCGGGAAGCCGCCGACGGCCAGGCCGACCGCCGCGAAGCCGGCCGAGACCAGGCCGGCCGCCGAGTCGAGGTCCCGGGGCCGCGGCACCGCGATGTCGTCGTCGAGGAACGCCACCCGCTCCCAGCCGAGCACCCGCGACACCAGCAGGCCGAGGTTGCGCTTGAGGCTGGTGTCGGTGCGCCGCTCGAACTCCGTGCCGCGCAGCACCTCCGTGGTGGCCAGGCGCGGCATCAAGGGGCGGGGCAGCCGGCCGACGTCGAGCACCAGCGTCTCGACGCCGCTGCCGCGCGCCAGCTTCGCCGTGCGCTCGGGCGAGGCGCTGCCGCTGGTCAGCACGACCAGGGGACGGCTGAGGGCGGCGGCCACGTCGACCGCCGTGGACAGGTAGCCCCAGGGCCGGTTCGTGGGCACCACGACAGCGTCCACCTCACCGGGCGGGCAGTCCGCCACCGGCACGGTGGCGAGGAGTGTGCCGTGCGACGCGTGGTGCCGCGCGACCGTCTGCGGAGCGGTGTTCAACCGGTGCTCACCGGCCATTCCAGGAGTCGGGACCCGGGCTGGTTCCAGTCCGGCGTGACCACCTGACCGTTGACCACGAGCACCCGGGTGAGGACGCTGTAGGCGGCTTCGCCCGCGAAGCGGGTCTTCAGGTAGCGGAAGTTGCGGTCCCGGAACCGGACGTCGGTCAGCGTGCGCACGACGCCGAGGGTCCCCCGGCCGTACATGCCGTTGCAGACCGTGACCGTCCTGCTGTGGTTGAACGGGTTCGGACCGCGGTAGAAGTGCGCCACGTCCTCGTGCAGCACGTCGGGCTGGTCGGGGGACGTGCCGAGCACGGGCGCGTAGAGGCGTTGCGCGCCGTCCGGCAGGCTCGCGATGAACCCGCCGGACTCCGACTCGTGGTGCCGGCCGACCTGCTCGACCGGCAGGTCGACCCGGTCCTGGAGCTCGCGGATGACGAAGTTCCAGTCCACGCCGCCCAGCAGCACCAGGTGGGTGGTGTAGTCGTCGGGCGAGAGCTCCGAGGCGATGCGGAAGCGGACCTGGCTGCGCGGGTTGAGCGCGCGGATGTGGCCGTGCAGCTCGATCAGCGCGTCCAGGTCGGCGTAGGTGTACAGCTCGACGTAGTCGGGCTTGGCCGGGTCCGCGTACGGCATCCGCTCGCGCATGTCCCGGGGCAGCTGGGCGACCACGATGGTGATGTCGTGCGGGTCGTCGAAGTACCAGAACCCCGGGTCGTCGTCGCTGGTCGCGCGGGCCGGGGCCCGTCCCGGCGCCCGCCGCCCGGCCGCGCGCAGCTCGGCCAGCTCGGCCAGCAGCTCCTCGCGGCGGCGCAGCTCGTCGGCGGTCAACTCGTCGACGCCGAGCAGCCGGTAGGGGCGCTCCCCCACGGACCGCCTGGTGGCGAAGAAGGTCGCGTAGGCGGCGAGGCGGTGCAGCGGCGGGGTCTTGGGCTTGGTGCGGCTCTCCCACGACGACAGCAGCGGCACGCTGGCCGGCTTGTCCGCGCTGAGGGCGTCGGCGAGGTCCCCCTGCGTGATCGGGACGTCCGGCCAGCACTCCTCGCGCAGCGCCCGGAGGCGGTGCGCCAGCCGGTGGGAGCCCTCCACAACCGCCACGAGTGCCGCGCCCCTTCAGTGAACTTCAGCTCGGGTGCTGAAGCGAGGAACATACACGATATTCCCCAAATTTCGCGAGTCGAAGCCGCAATTGGGCCTTGTCACCCAGCTGGGACCCGACTTACCCTGATCCTACTGAGATTCAGCAAATTTCAGTGATCAGAGCTGAAGTTCACCCAGGACAACCTCCGGGGGTAACCGTGAACGTGCTCGCCGCCTTGGCCCAGTCCTCAGCCCAGTCCTCCGACCCCACCGGGTGGCCGACACTGGTGGTCATGATCATGATAGGCGCGTTGGCGCTGCTCCTGGGCCTGGCCCGGCTGCTGCGCCGCACGCTCAGCGTGCTCACCCGACTCCTCGTCTCGGCCGGCGCGGTCATGACCGGGATCGCCACCACGCTCGCCATGTCCGCCGCGGTCACCACCGTCCTGCTGGTGTACCTGCGCTGAACGCCCGGCGCACGCGCGTCGACCACCCGGTGGCGGCTCCACCCTTCGACTACGGTGTGCGGGCCCGCACCGGAGGGGGAGTCGCACGATGGTCCTGTCCTGGAGACCGCAGTCCGGGAGAACCGCCGTCGCGGCGCGCCCCGGGAGCCCGGGACCGCGTCCACACCGGACGTCCACACCGCACCTGCTCGAAGCCGAACTGCTGGTCGGCTACCTGTCGCTGCCGACGTGCCCGCTGGGCAACAACGCCTACAAGGAACCCGACCAGCCGAACGTGGTCCGCTGGGGCTCGCCCGGCGACGCCTCGGGGTGGGTCAACCGGAGCCAGTGCGCGTCGTTCCAGACGGCCGTGCTCCGGCGGACCTACCCGTGGGCGACGTCCCGGTTCTTCCGCACCCACTTCGGCGCGGCCAGCCCGTTCGCCCGCGACTACCGGCTGGCGTTCGCCGAGCGGTCCGTGCCGCACTTCGAGCGCGTGGACGCGGTGGCGGACCTGCGGCCGGGCGACCTGATCGCCGTCGACTACCGCAACGACCAGGACACCAACACCGGGCACATCGTGATGGTGCGGTCGGTGAAGGGCGTGTACCGGGCCCCGGTGGCGTCGCTGAACTTCCCCGGCGAGACGCAGTACGCGGTCGAGGTCGTCGACTGCACGGCCGAGCCGCACGGCCGGTACGGGGTGGGCAACTACGCCCGGTTCCCGGACAGCCGGATCTTCCACGCCGGCGCCGCCACCGACGGCGCGGGCTTCGGGCACATGATGTTCTACGCCTCGGACACCACCGGCGCCTTCACCCGCTACCGGTGGAGCGTGAACACCTCGTCCACCGGCGCCTACCCCACCACCGACCGCCCGGTGTCCGCCACCAGGATCCTCCCCTGACCCCGCGCGAGTCGTACCTCCAGCCCGCGCGAGTCGTACGTTCAGACCGACCGTGTCGTACGTTCAGGACCCCCGAGTTCAGCATTCGCGACCCGGTTCGGCGCGCTGAACGTGCAACTCCGGGGTCCTGAACGTGTAACTCGGGGGTCCTGGGCGTACGACTCGCGGGGTCTGGGCGTACGACTCGCGCGGGGGAGCGGTTCTTTCTTCTTTTCTTCGTTGCTCCCGGTTTATTTGTTGTTCATCACCAGGCGTGTGGACGAGGTGCCGAGCCCGGTCGGGCCGAGGGGTGACCGGATCACGACGGGTTCCCGCGGGCGGTTGTGCTCCTCCAGGGCCGCGTCGCCGTAGCGGTGGGTCTTGAAGTGCCACTCGACGATGGCCGCCATCCAGTCCCGGAGTTCGACCGCGTACGTGAGCAGCGTGTCGCGCGCCGGCCGGTCGAGGTCGAACTCCTCGAACAGGGCGGGCAGCTCGACGTCCACGATGTGCTCGAACTGCTTCATCCGCGCGGTCTGGAGGTCGAGCACCACCTGGTAGGCGCGCTCGAAGCCCACGTCGAGGAAGTTGCGCACGACGAGCACGAGGTTGTGCAGCTCGCCCTCGTACTGGACCTCCTTGCGGTAGGAGAACAGGTCGTTGACCATCCACCCGTAGTCCGCGGCGGCGTTCTCCATGCTCTGCACGGTCCGCGTCCGGTAGACCTCCGGCGGCACCGCGTCGCCGTGGCCGAACCTGGCCAGGCTCTTGGTCAGGTCCGAGCCGAACGTGCGGCGGCGCATCTCCACGTAGTCGACCGGGTCCGGGATGCGGTTCACCTCCTGGTTGTGCAGCTCCCACAGCCAGGCGTCGAGCATCGTCACCACCGCCTGCCGGAAGCCCTCGCGGTGCGCCAGCGGCATCGGGGCGGCGGTGCGGCGCCACAGGTCGGCCAGGCCGAGCTCCAGCGGGGTGACGGGCGTGATCGGGGCCGCGCCCTCCACCGGCATGAGCTGCTTGAGGCGCTCGGTGGCGACCTTCGCGGCGGCCAGGTCCGGGGTCCGGCCGAACACCAGCGGGTAGTAGTCGTCGCCGTAGGTGCCCCAGGCCAGCCAGTCCGCGGACAGGTCGAGCTCCTCGCGGCCGGCGTCCGGGTCGATGCCCGCCGAGCACAGCGCGAAGTCGTACCCGCGCAGCTTCTCCGCAGTCCAGACCCGCGGCACGTCGTCGTAGAAGCCCATGTCCCCGCACCACCGGACGTTGTGCTCCAGGGACTCCCGCCAGTGCGGGTTGATCGTCACCGGGTGCGGCGAGTACATCTCGGGCCACGCGAACGGCGGCACCTGCTCGAACGGCACGTGGCCGAAGGCGCGGGCCCGCTGCGGCGCGGTGGCCAGGATCGAGCGGAGTCCCCCGGTGCCCAGGCCGGTGGGCCCGCCCAGCACCGGGGTGGTGACCGCGCCCTCGTTCATGTAGCGGCTGGAGCGGGCGTGCCACTCGTGGCCGCCGGACTGCCAGTCCTGGAGGCCCTTCACGTACGCCAGCACGGCGAGCCGGCCCTCCGGGTCCACGCCGTGCTCGTCCAGCAGCGGCGGCACCTCGGTGAACGCGGTGTGCTCGAACTGGTGCAGGCGGGAGGTGAGCAGGTCGTTGACCGCCTCGGCGGCCTCCTGGGTGGGCAGGTCGAGGAACTTCTCCAACACCAGCACGCCGTTGCTCAGCTCGCCCTCGTCGAGCACCTCGCGCTCGTAGGAGAACAGGTCGTTGCGCAGGTGGACGGCGTCGGCGAAGGTGTCGCGCAGCACGCCCAGCGGGCGGCTCAGCGCGATCCGGGCGGGCACCTCCATGCCGGTGACGTGCTCGACCAGGTTCGCCGACCACGGCGCGCCGCCGACCTTGCGGCGCATCTCGACGTACTCGACCGGGTTGGCCAGCCGGCCCTCGGAGATGTTGAGCAGCTCCCACATCGACTCGTCGAGCAGGTGCTCGGTGTTCTCGGCGAACCGGCGGCGCCAGTCGGCCGAGTGGGCCGGGACGGTGCGCTCCCAGAGGTCCTTGAGGCCCTTCTCGACCGGGTTGGTCGGCTCCTCGGTGATCGGCCCGTCGACCGGCATGAACAGCGGCAGCCGGTCCAGGTACGCCTTCGCGCCAGCGAGGTCGGGGTTGCGCTTGTAGAGCTCCAGGAAGTGGTCGTCGAAGTAGAAGACCCAGACGTACCAGTCGGTGACCAGGTCCAGGTCGTCCGCGGTGGCGTCGGGGTGGGTGTAGGCGCAGAGCAGGGCGTAGTCGTGCGAGTCGAGGTCGTGCTCGGTCCAGATCACGGTGCCGTGCTGGGGCACGTCGACCATGTCCATCCCGTAGGCCCACGCCTTCGTGTGGGTGCGCGCGCGGTCGAGATTGGGGTTCAGCCGCGCCGGGTGGGGCAGGTAGAACTCCGGCAACTGGAACGGCTGCATTCGGCACGCGCCTCTCGCGTCGGTGTGGCGTACCCCGGTACGCAACCAGTGCGGGGGCGCCCCGGCCAAGACCCCCGGGGGTTGATCCACACGTTCGAGAGCGGGTGTCCCCCGGCGGGCCCAACGCGGTGCTGCTGGCGGTGTCCGCACTCCGCGTGCCCGGTGCTCCGGGGGGACAGGCCGCACACTGGGGGGATGCCGCGCCTGGAACCGGTTGACGAGGAGTTCTTCACCGCGGCGCCGCAGCGCCGCAGCTACGCGCTGGACCTGCCGGTGTCGCCCGAACGGGTGTGGCGCGGGCTGACCGCCTCGAACCCGCTGTGGTGGTGCCGGCTGGCGACGGCGGAGTACGCCTCGCCTCGCCCGTTCGGGGTGGGCACGACGCGCCGGGCGACCGCGCTGGGGGTGCTGCGGCTGCGCGAGAGCGCTTTCCGCTGGGAGGAGGGGCGGCGGCAGTCGTTCCGGGCGGAGTCGGCGAACCTGCCGCTGTTCCGGCGGTTCGGGGAGGACCACCTGGTGGAGCCGGCGGCGGGCGGGTGCCTGTTCACCTGGACGTTCGCCTGGGAGCCCGCGGAGCGGTTCGCGGGGCGGCGGTTCTGGGCGGAGCGGACGGCGCAGGTGTGCGCCGCGCTGGCGGCGGACACGCGGCGTCACTTCAGCCGGTGAGGGGTGGCCCGGTCCGGGCGTCCCCCGACCGGGGCGACGTGCGCTCCGCGTTGCGCGGAACGTCCCGGAAGCGCGACGAGTTCCACCCGAAGAGGGGGTCTTACGGCTTAGGTTAGGCTCCCCTCATGTCCAGAGGAGACGCGCTGCTCGCCGGTGAGGACCTGGTCCTGGCGCACCACGACCGCACCGTCGTGGAGGGCGTCTCGCTGAGCCTGCGCGCCGGCGCGGTGACCGCGCTGGTCGGCCCGAACGGCTCCGGCAAGTCGACCGTCCTGCGCTCGCTGGCCCGCCTGCACCGGCCGCGCGGGGGACGGGTCGCCGTGGGCGGGCGCGCCGTCTGGGGCCGGTCCGCCCTGTCCGGCAAGGAGTTCGCCCGCAGCGTCACCCTGCTGACCCAGCAGCGGCCCACCCCGTCGGGCGTCTCGGTCCGCGACGTCGTCTCCTACGGCCGCCACCCGTACCGCGCGGGGTGGCGCGGGGTCGACGTGGAGGGCGGCGCCGCCGTCGCCCGCGCCATGGAGCTCACCGGCGTCACGCCGATGGCCGACCGGGGCGTCGACGAGCTGTCCGGCGGCGAGCTGCAACGCGTGTGGCTCGCGTCCTGCCTGGCCCAGCAGACCTCCGTGCTGCTGCTCGACGAGCCCACCAACCACCTCGACCTGCGCTACCAGGTCGAGGTCCTGGACGTGGTCCGCGACCTCGCAGACCAGGGCGTGGCGGTCGGCGTGGTGCTGCACGACCTCGACCACGCCGCGGTCGTCGCCGACGAGGTGGTCCTGCTGTCCGAGGGCCGGGTGGTCGCCGCGGGCGCGGTGCGGGACGTGCTGACCGGCGACCACCTCTCCCGCGCCTACGGCGTCACCGTCCACGTCGCGGACGACCCGGTGACCGGCGCGATCCACTGCCGCCCCCTGGGCAGGCACGCGCCCCGCACCGTCAGCTGATCCGAACAACCCCGAACAACCCCGAACAAGCCAGGAGAGGTGCGAACCATGCGCTGGTCGACCCCTGCCCTCGTCGCCGCGGCCGTGCTGCTGTCCGCCTGCGGCACCACCGAGACCCCGACGACCACCCCCACCAGCGCGGACAGCGCCGGCGGGCCGGTCACCGCGACCGACGCGCGCGGCAAGGAGGTCAGGCTCGACGCGCCCGCCCAGCGGGTGGTGGCGCTGGAGTGGGCCGAGGCCGAGATGGTCGCCTCGCTGGGCGTCATGCCCGTGGGCGTGGCCGACGCCGCCGGCTACCGGGCCTGGAACAAGGCGACCCCGCTGGACGAGGGCGTCGCGGACGTCGGCACGCGCGCCGAGCCCAGCGTCGACTCGATCGTCGCGCTCGACCCGGACGTGGTGATCATGGCCGAGGGCCGGGACACCACGCTCGCGGACAGGCTGGAGGAGTACGTCCCGGTCGTGGTCACGAAGTCCACCGACGCGAGCCGCAACTTCGACCGCCTGCGCGAGGAACTGGGCGTCATCGCCGGGGTGATCGGCAAGGACATCGAGGCCGACACCCTGCTGGACGAGATGGACCAGGCCCTGGCCGACGGGAGGAAGGCCGTCGCGGACGGGGGCGCGGCGGGCACGCCGTTCGTCATGGCCGACGGCTGGCTGGAGGGCAGCACCGTCAACATCCGCCCGTTCGGCAAGGGCTCGCTGGTCTCCGACACCGCCGAGGCGCTCGGCCTGGTCAACGCCTGGACCGGCGAGGTCGACGCGCAGTGGGGCCTGGGCGCCACCGACGTCGAGGGCATGACCGCGATCACCGACCCGAGGACCGTGCTGTTCTACAGCGCGTCCGAGGACGACGTGTTCACCACCGGCCTCGCGCAGAACCCGGTGTGGCAGCGGCTGCCGTTCGTGGCCTCGGGCCGGGTCGTCAAGCTGGAGCCGGGCACGTGGACCTTCGGCGGTCCCAAGTCGGTCGTGCGCGTCGCCGAGCAGTTCGTGAAGGCCGTCACCGCCTGATGTTCCGCGCCGCCGCCGTGACGGCGGGGATCGTGGCGGTCGTCGCCGCGCTCTCCGCCGTCCACCTCACCCAGGGCACCGCCGACACCGGCGTGCTCGACGTGCTGGCCGCCCTGGTGGGCCGCGGGGACGCGCAGACCCTCGCGGTGCTGGAGGGCTCGCGCGTGCCCCGCCTGCTCACCGCCCTGCTGCTCGGCTTCGCCCTCGGCGTCGCGGGCGCGGGGATGCAGTCGGTGGCCCGCAACCCGCTGGCGTCCCCGGACACGCTCGCCGTCAACGCGGGCGCGCACCTGGCCGTGGTGGTCGTCGCGGCGTTCGGCCTGGGGCTGCCCGTGCTGCTCACGGGCGCGACGGCGTTCGCGGGCGGGCTGGCCGCGGCGGTGGTGGTGCTGGGCCTGTCCGCCGGCGGGTCGACCAGCCCGCGGCTGGTGCTGGTGGGGTCGGCGGTGGCGCTGGCGCTCCAGTCGCTGACGATGCTGCTGCTGCTCCTGTTCGAGCAGGAGACGACCGGGCTGTTCGCCTGGGGCAGCGGGTCGCTGTCCGTCGGGGACCTGCGGACCACCGGGCAGATGGCGCCGGTGGTGCTGGTCGCGGTGGTGGCGCTGTTCTGCATGGGCCGGTCGCTCGACGTCCTCGCCCTGGGCGACGACAACGCGACCGTGCTGGGGCTCAAGGTGCGGCGGACGCGGGTCGGCGCGGTGCTGCTGACCGTGGCGCTGACCGCCGCCGCGGTGAACGTGGCCGGGCCCGTGGGCTTCGTCGGGCTGAGCGCGCCGGTGATCACCCGGCTGCTCGCGCCCCGCGTACCGGGGCTGGGCCGGCACCGCCTGCTGCTGCCGGTGTCCGGCCTGGTCGGCGTGCTGATCGTGCTCGGCGCGGACGTGCTGCTGCGGGCGGTCATGGGCCCGGCGGCGGCGGTGCGGGTGCCGACCGGCGTGATGACCACGGTCCTCGGCGCGGTCGTGCTGGTGTGGCTGGCGCGGCGGAGCCGGTCGAGCGGCACGCCGCGGCAGGCCCCCGCCGGGCGGGTCGGGCAGGCCGGCTCGCGGGGGCGGCTGGTGGCGGTCGGCGCGGTGCTCGCGGCGCTGGTGGTGGCCGCGCCGGTGGCGGGCCTGATGCTGGGCGACCGGGTGGTGCTGCTGGGCGACCTGGCGAACTGGGTGTCCGGGCGGACCGGGACCGCGCTGACGTTCGTGCTGGACCAGCGGCTGCCGCGGGTGCTGGCGGCGCTGACCGCGGGCGCGGCGCTGGCCGTGGCCGGCTGCGGCATCCAGGCGGTCAGCCGCAACCCGCTGGCCGAACCCGGCCTGCTGGGCATCACCGCCGGCGCGGGGCTGGGCGCGATCACGCTCATCACGGTGGTGCCCGCCGCGGGCGCGTGGGCGATCGCCGGGGCCGCCGGCGGTGGGGCCGTGGTGGCGTTCGCCCTGGTCTACGGGCTGGCGTGGCGGTCGGGGCTGGACCCGGACCGGCTGGTGGTCATCGGCATCGCGACGTGGTCGGGCGGCACGGCGCTGATCACGCTGCTGATCGTGACCTCGGACCCGTGGAACACGGCGAAGGCGCTGACGTGGATGTCCGGCTCCACCTACGGGCGGACGCTGGAGCAGGTCGTGCCGACCGCGCTGGCGCTGGCGCTGCTGACGCCGCTGCTGTGGGCGCGGCACCGCGAGCTGGACCTGCACAGCCTGGACGAGGACACCCCGCGGGTGCTGGGGATGCGGGTGGAGCGGTCGCGCCTGGCCGTGCTGACGGGCGCGGGCGTGCTGGCGGCGACGGCCGTCTCCGCCATCGGCGTGGTGGCGTTCGTGGGCCTGGTCGCGCCGCACCTGGCCCGGTCCCTGGTCGGCGGCCGGCACCAGCGGGTGATCCCGGTGGCGGCCGTCCTCGGCGCGGTGCTGGTGAGCCTGGCCGACACGATCGGGCGCACGGTCGTCGCGCCCGCGCAGGTGCCCGCCGGGCTGGTGATCGCGCTGCTCGGCACGCCGTACTTCGTGGTGGTGCTGTGGCGGACGCGGGAGGCGCGCGGCTGACCCGGGGCCCGCGGCCGCCCCGGGTGGGCGGCGCGGTCGCGGGCGCCCCCGAGGTGGGCGGGGCGGTCGCCGTGCCGCCTCCTCTCCGGCACGGCGAGCGCCGTGACGGCCTCCCGACCCGATCCGCCGGGCCGTTCGAGCAGGTCACGCGGGTCCCGCCCGGACGCGTCCCGTTCCCCGCGGAACTCCGGCACGCCCGGTGCGCCCTCCCGCGCGCGGCGCACATGCCTCGCCGTTGAGGCATGTGCGCCGATCAGGACAGCTGCCGTTCCCGCCGGCCCGGCACCGCGCTGCGCTTGGCGAACGTGTAAGCCGCCGAGACGAGCGTCATGTGGTGGTGCCAACCCCGGTACGACCGGCCTTCGAAGTCCAGCAGCCCGTAGTGCGCCCGCAGGTCCAGCAGGTCGCACGCGGTGCGATCGACGAGTGCCCCCAGTGAGATGACCTCCGCCGCGCGGAGGTCGGTGCGGTTGGTCAACCACAGCTTCACGCGGCCTCCCTGCCGCGAGGTGCCGACCAGTTGGAGCGCGGGCCCGCCGCGCCGCCCGGGGTCGACCGGCAGCCGCACCGGCACCGACACCGCCTGCGTGGCCCGGTGCTTGCCGTCCACGCCCGGCGCCCAGGTGACGACCTGCCGGTGCTTGATGTCCGCGCCCCGCAGGCAGTCCCGCGCCCGGACCAGGTTGGGCCCCCGCTGCGGGCCGAAGCCGCTGCGGACGGCCGCGAGGTGCGGTCCCGGCACCACCTCGAACGCGTCCGGCACCTCGAAGACGAAGTCGGCCCCCAGTTCGGCGAGCCTCGCCATCAGCCGGTGCGCGCCCGCGGTGTGCCGCAGGTCGCCGACCACGGGCGCGCGGGGGACGCCCCACTCGCCCACCTCCTCGACCAGGTCCAGCGCGTACCGCCACTCCGGCAGCGCCTCGACCGAGTCGGGGATGTACGCGCGGTTGCGGCGGCGTTCGTCGTCGATCCACCGCCTGGTCAGCTGGATCCGCCAGTTCACCGGGATGCTCGCCGCCTCCCCGGCCAGGAACAGCCCGGTGCCCAACTGGCAGTTGATCGCACGACCCTCGCTCGGCACGAACCTGCGTTCCACGCCGACCGAGTGCTCCCCCCTTTTCGGAATGGTCGTGTCGGCGATCACCCACGCCCTCGGGGACAGCAGCTCCTCAACTTCTCCCGCTATTCTGGAGCGCACTTCCCGCCAGTCCCACGGGCTTTGGTTTATGAACTGTTGGAGCGATTGCGAAACAGGTAACTCGAGCACCTCCTCAGCAATTCTGCGGACAGACTTCCGACCACGCCCAAGCAGCAGCCCCCTGAGATAGACCTCAGCCCATCTGCGCTGGTCAGAGCGCGGAAGGGAGCTGAACTTGTCCTGCGCGAAGTGTGTCACCTCATCATTCTTGGCAAGCGAAAGAGCAGTGCGAAGACTGTCCTCGACCACCGTAAGACCCCCGAAACTGTCACATGTCGTACTCAATCGATACTCCATATGGGGAACGCGTGCGGCAAGCTACTTGCGGCCAAGCCGGGACGATCTCGTGAGGTCCGAAACGCAAGCGCTATCGCAAAATACTTATACAGCGCCCCAGTGGTGCTCACCCTCTGTGAGGAGAGCATTGTGAGGGCACTGCGGGCCGCCTATCGACATCCACGCCAACAGGAAAAATCCGGCTCCGGGGCGCGTCCCGTCGAACGATGTTGATCACCCTGAGTAGCAGGACGACAGGGCCAGTCGGCGGATGAGCACTTCGTACATCCGGGTGGAAACCGGTCACCTCAGTTGGCACGCAGCGTTATATAGTTGACCGTTCAACCTGGAGGGGCGCGTGAGCGCCCCGGACGTGGAATCCGCTCCGGCGGCGTTCGGGGCGCACCGCGGATTCGCGCGGCGGGGCGCGCCGACATAACCACGTGTTGGTAAACAGTTGACGTTCAACCGATATACCCGGGTGGTGGTTCGCCGGCGCGCCCGCGCCTTCGTGAATGATTTTCCCGCGGCCGTCAGGCCATTTCGTTCAGGCGACGCGTTCGGCGATGGTGACCGCCTGGTCGAAACCCGCCAGCCGGATGACCTCCACCACCCCGGCGCTCGCCCCCACGACGATGATCGACGCCGAGGGCGGCAGCTGCTGCTGCGCGAACGCCAGCGAGCGCACGCCCGCCGAGGACATCGCCACCAGGCCGGTCAGGTCCAGCACCAGCCGGTCCAGCGGCCGCCGCGCCGCCTGCTCCACCAGCGACCGGAACACCGGCGCGGTGCCCGCGTCCAGCTCACCGGTCAGGTAGACGGTGCCGGTGCGGCCGTTGAACCCCAGGTACGCCTCGAAGCTCACCGCTGTCCTCCCTCGCTGTGCTGTGCGGAACCGTCCTCTTCGGACCCGGACCCTGGTCCGTCCTCCCCTGGCCCGTCCTCCCCTGGCCCGTCCTCCCCTGGCCCGTCCTCCTCTGGCCCATCCTCCTCTGGCCCATCCTCCTCGGACACGGGCAGCGCCTCCAGCACGACCACGGACTTGCCCGCCACCACGAGCGACCCGCGCCGCCCGCCCGCGCCGGACCTGCCGGTGGCGGTGTCCACGGCCACGTGCCACGCCGTGCCCCCCGGCGCCTCCGGCAGCTCCACCCCGGTCGCGGCCAGGTCCGTGTTGGCCACCACGAACACCGAGTCCACGCCCTCCTCGTGCAGCAGCACGGCCAGCAGCCGCGAGTCCGCCGACCAGTCGGGTTCGAACGGCCGCGCGCCGTGCCAGCTCACCGCCGGGTACCGCCACCCGGGCACCGGCTCGCCGCCGGGGTGCCCGGCCCGCCGCAGCACGGGGTGCCGGGCGCGCAGCGCGGTCAGCGAGCGCACGAACCCGACCAGGTCCCGGTTGCGCTCGGCCAGCCCCCAGTCCACCCAGGTGATGTCGTTGTCCTGGCAGTAGGCGTTGTTGTTGCCCCGCTGGGTGCGGCCGAACTCGTCGCCGGCCAGCAGCATCGGCACGCCGTTGCTCACCATCAGCAGCGCCAGCGCGTTGCGCGCCTGCCGCCGCCGCAGCGCCAGCACCCCCGGGTCGTCCGTGGGTCCCTCGACGCCGCAGTTCCAGCTCTCGTTGGCGTCGTGGCCGTCCCGGTTGTCCTCGCCGTTGGCCTCGTTGTGCTTGTGGTCGTAGGACACCAGGTCCGCCAGCGTGAACCCGTCGTGGCAGGTCACGAAGTTCACCGAGGCGCCGGTGCCGCGCCCGGCGTACAGGTCGGGCGAGCCGATCAGCCCGCCCGCCAGCTCGCCCGCGCCGCCCGGCGCCGCGACCAGGAACCGGCGCAGCGCGTCGCGGTAGCGCCCGTTCCACTCCATCCAGCGGCCGTAGGCGGGGAACGAGCCGACCTGGTAGAGCCCGCCCGCGTCCCACGCCTCGGCGATCAGCTTGCGGTCGGCCAGCACCGGGTCCAGCGCCAGCGCCTCCAGCAGCGGCGGGTCGGGCAGCGGCCCGCCGTCGCGACCCCGGGACAGGATGGAGGCCAGGTCGAACCGGAAGCCGTCCACCCGGTACTCCAGCGCCCAGTGCCGCAGGCTGTCCACGACCAGCTCGCGCACCACGGGGTGGTTGCAGTTGAGCGTGTTCCCGGTGCCGCTGAAGTTGTAGTAGTCGCCGTCCGGGGTCAGCAGGTAGTACACCGCGTTGTCCAGGCCCCGGAACGACTGCGTCGGCCCGCGGTGGTCGCCCTCGCCGGTGTGGTTGAACACCACGTCGAGCACCACCTCGATGCCCGCCGCGTGCAGGTCGCGCACCAGCTCCTTGAACTCGCGCGGCGAGCCGTAGGACGCCTTGGGCGCGAAGAACCCCACCGGGTGGTAGCCCCAGGTGTTGAGCCGCTCGGGCGCGCCGGGCACGTCGGTCTCGTCGAACTCGAACACCGGCATCAGCTCGACGCAGTTCACGCCCAGCTCCCGCAGGTGCGGCACCTTCTCCCGCAGGCCCGCGAACGTGCCGGGCGAGGCCACCCCCGAGGACTCGTGCCGGGTGTAGCCGCGCACGTTCAGCTCGTAGACCACCAGGTCCTCGACCGGCAGGCGCGGCGCCCGGTCGTCGCCCCAGTCGAAGTCGTCCGGCCGCGCCACCGCCGACCGGTAGCGGGGCCGCCGGCCCCACGTCCCGCCGCCGGGCAGCAGCCGGGCGCGCGGGTCCAGCAGCAGGTCGTCCCGGCCGTCCACGCGGTAGGCGTAGTGCACCAGGTCCGGGTCGAGGCCGACCACGGTCATCGCCCACACGTCGCCGACCCGGTAGTCCTCCGGGAACGGCAGCTCGGCGACCTCGTCGCCGCGCTCGGGGTCCAGCAGCACCAGCGACACGCGCCGCGCCGAGCCGGAGGCCACCGCGAACGCGATGCCGTCCGGCGTGGCGGTCGACCCCAGCGGCAGCGGCGGGGCGGGTGCCACCCGGAACCCGTCGACCCACCGCCGCGCCCCCGGCGCCCGGTCCACGGCGGTCATGCCCCCTCCACCGGCACGAGCCGCGCCTGGACGGTCACCGCCGAGGCGCTGTCGGGCAGCCGCACCGCCATCGCGTCGGGGTCGAAGTCCCGGTACGGCTCGCCGTCGACCAGCACGCCGTCGAGCCGCACCCGGCCCGCCGGCAGCAGGTCCGGCGCCACCCGCAGCAGCCGGTCCGGGAAGTCCGCGTCCGGGCGCGGCTTGAACCACAGGTCCAGCGGCTCGCCGCGCACCAGCAGTCCGGTGTAGACGGTGGCCAGGTAGCACAGCTCCGCCGCGTGGTACATCGACATGGAGTGGCTGCCCTTGAGCCGCTCGGTGCCCACCAGGTACGGGATGCCGTTGTTGAGCACGTTGAAGTACACGCCGCCCTCGTCGTGGTCGAGGAAGAACGCGTTGTAGAACGCCGCCGCCTCCCGGCCGTGCGCCAGGAACTCGTCCGAGCGCCGGTGCCCGGCGAGCACCAGGTAGGCCAGGATCGCCTGCTCCTGCTGCCACCACGCCTTGCGGTCGTGCCACACGAAGTCGTGCGGCGGCTGCCGCTGCACCAGGTCGTACCAGCCGCCGCGCTGCCCGTCGCGGCCCACGTCCGGCATGGAGCGCGCCAGCTGCTCGGCCACGCGCGCGTAGTCGTACTTGGCGCGCGCGGCGTTCATCCGGGTCAGGTTCCAGGCGATCTTGAGGTTGTGCCCGACCACCGCCCGGTCCTGCTGCCAGCCCCACTCGCGGTCCGGCGTCCAGTCGCCGTGGAAGCGCTCCTGGACGAACGGCGTGCCGCGGTCGGGGAAGTGCGCCACGACCATGTCGAAGGTGTGCTCCAACGCGTCCAGGTGCCGCGGGTCGCCGGTGGCCAGGTACAGGTTGAACAGGTACGCGGGTGCGTGGTCGCCGACCGAGTTCCAGTTCTTGCGGGCCCGGTTGCGCCCCAGCGCCGGCGAGTGCGGGCTCAGGTCCACCGGGTCGATGTGCGACCAGTAGCCGCCGCGCGCCGGGTCGGCGAAGAACCGCTCGAACAGCCGCACCGTGCCGTCGATGTCGGCCTTGGTGGCCGGGTCGCCGGTGACGCGGTAGTTCTGCACCAGGCCGACCAGCGCGTAGATCTGCTCGTAGGCGGGGATGGCGCGGTAGTCGTCGTCGAACTCGGAGGTGAACAGCTTGCGCTCGCGGCCGCCGTCCACGTCGACGCCGTGGTACCAGTAGGTGACGCCCAGGTCGGTGTCGACGAACCGCATGTGCTCGCGCAGGTAGGCCGAGCCGCGGTCGGCGACGGTGAGGAAGTCCTCGTCGCCGGTCAGCATGTACGCCGAGGCCATGCCGTAGACCAGGCGGGAGATCGTGTCGGTCTCCTGGACGTGCCGGCCGTTCTTGTCGCCGCCCAGCCGGATCTCGGTGCGGTAGTCGGCGTAGTCGACCTCGCCCGCGCCGAACTGGGCGCGCCGGTAGAACCGGGCCAGCTCGCGCAGCTGCTCGACCCACCAGCCGGGCCGCTCGAACACGTGGTCCTCGGCCTCGTCGCCCACCAGGACCAGCTGGGTGGCCTGGTAGCGGAGCCCGCCCGGGTCCGGGTAGACCGGGCCGTGCGCGAACACCAGCCGGCCCGGCCGCAGCAGCTCGGCGAGCCGGCCGCCCGCGTCCCGGTACGGCTCGCCGAGGTTGCGCACGACCTGCGCGGAGGTGGTGTCGGTCAGCTCCAGCGCGACCGCGCGGCCGTCGAACGTGCGCAGCCGCAGGGCGCGGCCGGCGAACGACTCGACGCGGCCGGCGGTGGTGTCCGAGAACGAGTAGGCAATCTCAGCGCCCACCGTTGCCCCTCGCCACCAGCATCTCGATCACCGTGCGGGCCAGCAGGTTGCACTGCTCGACCGTGCGCGAGGTGACCAGGTCGCCGTCCACCACCACGTCGCGGCCGGTGTAGACCGCGCCCATGTTGCGCACGTCGCCGACCAGGTTGTTGTGGCAGGTCACCGGCCGGTCGCGGACCAGCTCGGGCACCGACGACAGCAGCAGCAGGCCGTGGCAGGAGAACGCCTTGATCAGGTTCGGCAGCCGGAACGCCCGCCGCATCACCTCGACCGCGGGCGCGGGCCGGCTGACGTTGTCGGTGTAGCGCAGCCGGTCCGCGACCATGCCCGAGGGCACGATCAGCGCGGAGAACCGGGACAGCTCGTCGTAGTCCAGCTTCTCCAGGTCGCCGCCCACCTCGATGGGCGCGCGCTGCTCGTGGCCGGTGAAGGTCAGCGAGTCGCTGCCCCACAGCCGGGTCAGCAGCTCGACCTGGGCGCCCTCCTCGGCGAACCGCATCCGGTAGTAGGCGATCTCCTCCTCGACGTAGTCGCTCTCCATGAGGATGCCGACGCGCCTGCCCTGGAGCCTGCCGGTCGTGCCGGGGACTTCCGTGGTCTGGGTCATTGTCCTTGCCTTCGCTCGGTGGTTGGCCTCGGGGCGGCCCGGCCCGACGGGTTCGTCGACCCGCCGGGCC
>NZ_JBHSQO010000033.1:69179-84918 GCF_042658445.1 Saccharothrix lopnurensis
CCCCGGCCCGCCGCCCCCCCCGGCCCTCCCCCGGGGGCCCCCCGGCGCGCGCCCCCGCGACGCGCCCCGGTGGCGGGGATCGACGCCTGCTACGCCGCGGCGCTCTCGGGCGCGAACCCGGTCGCGCGCGGGGCGGCGGATCCCGGCATGGGGGTCAGACCCCCGGTGGTGCAGGTGCGGATCTTCGGGCGGCCGTCCCGCAGCACGACCGACCACGTCTCCTTCGCGGTGACGCCGACCCACGCGCTGCTGGGCGACGGCGGCACCCACATCCGGGACTGCCAGTTCACCCGCAGTGCCACCTCGGCGTGCAGCGGCGAGGTCGTCGCCACCTTCACGTCGAGCACGTCGTGCACCTCGTCGAAGTAGGTGCTGGTGGTCTCCCGGTACCAGGCCCGGAAGTCCTCGTGGTCGCGCACCGTGCGCTGCGGCAGGTGCATCACCAGGCCCGCCTCGGTCAGCAGGTCCAGCAGCACCTCGACGTCGTCGTGCCGGTCGAGTGCGGCGAACCAGTCCCGCACCAGGCCGCGCACCGCCGACTCGGTGATCCGGTCACCGGTTCCCCCAGTCATGGTTCCCCCTCCCTCAGTCGATGACCAGGTCGACGAGGTAGGGGCCGTCGTGGGCGAGCATCGCGTCCACGGCGGAGTCCACCTCGTACAGCCTCTCCACCCGCTGCCCCGGCACGCCCAGCGCCGCGGCCAGCCCGGTGAAGCCGATGTCCGGCCTGGACAGGTCGAACGCGGCGGGGAGGGCGCGCGGCGACACCCCCAGCTCCCGCCAGTACTGCTCGATGTTCAGGTCGAGCAGGTGGTAGCGGCGGTTGTTGCAGATGACGAACTTCGCGCCGATGCCGTACCGGGCCGCGGTCCACAGCGCCTGGATCGTGTACATCGAGCCGCCGTCGCCGGTGAACGCCACCACCGGCGCGTCCGGCTGGGCGAGCTTGACGCCCAGCGCGCCCGGGATGCCCACGCCCAGCGAGCCGCCGCGGGTCTGGAAGAACCCGCCCGGCCGCTGCGGCGGCAGGTGCCGGGCCAGCGGCGCCGACGCGGTCAGCGCCTCGTCGAACACCACCAGGTCCTCCGGCGCGCGGCGGGCCAGCCGCCGCACGAACCGGTCCAGCACCGTGTCCTCGGTCAGCGGGGGCTCCGGGTGCACCGGGCGGCCCCGCGCGGGCTCCGGCGCGGACCGGGCCGACGGGTCCTGCCGGACCAGCTCCCTGGCCAGCGCGGCCAGGGTGAGCTTCGGGTCGGCCACGATGCCCACGTCCACCGGGTGGTTCTTGGCGATCTCGTAGGCGTCGAGGTCGACGTGCACGATCCGGGCGCCCGGCTTGAACGGGTTCTCCAGGCTGGGGAACACCTCGGGGAACACGTACGTGCCGACGATGAGCACCGAGTCCGCCCCGGCGACCACGCGGGCGCTGTCCCCGCCGAACATGTGCCCGAGCTGGCCGCCGTGCAGGCGGTGGGTGGCGTCGAAGTTGAACTCCGAGGAGTTCACCCCCCACACCTGCGCGTCCAGCGCCTCCGCCACGGCGGTCAGCTCGCGCTGGGCCCCGCTGGTGGCGACGCCGTCGCCCATCAGCACCAGCCGGCGCTCGCCGGCCAGCAGCGTGGTGGCGGCCCGCGCCACCAGCGGGGTTTCCGGGACCACCCGGGTGTTCGGGATCGGGGTGGGGAACACCGGCTCGGTGGTGATCTCGTCCAGCACGTCGGCCGGGACGACGACCAGCACCGGGCCGCGCGGCGGCGTCATGGCGATCTTGACCGCCCGCCGCAGCACCCGCAGCGTGGACGAGGGGTCCAGCACCCGCGTGGCGTACTTCGTCACCGGCTCGGCCATGGCGACCAGGTCGGCCGCCATCTGCCCGTCCATGGCGTCGTAGCGGACCCCCGCCTCGCCGACCACGACGACCAGCGGCGAACCGCCCCGCTTGGCCTGGTAGAGCATCCCGATGCCGTTGCCCAGCCCGACCCCGCTGTGCAGCTGGACCAGGGCCGGTCGCTGCGCGGCGCGGGCGTAGCCGTCGGCCATGCCCACCGCGACGCCCTCGTGCAGCGCCAGCAGGTACTCGACGTCGAACTCGCCGCCCGCGTCCAGGAACCCCTGCTCGACGGTCCCCGGGTTGCCGAACACGTACTGGATGCCGTCGGCCGCGAACTGCTCGAAGAGGGCGACCTTTCCCGGCCTGCCGTTCATGGGTGGTCCCCTCCTACCAGCCGAACCGGCGCAGGCCCTGCTCCAGCACCCGCACGAGCAGCTCGCCGGCGGGCACCGAGTCGGGGGTGGAGCGCGCGGTGATGAACGGGTAGTCGACGATGACCGAGGTCTCCTTGCCGACGTTGCCGTGGAAGCGGCCGACGGGGCCGGTCGCGTCGCGCAGGACGTACTCCAGCGGGTACGGCGGCGGGCCCATGTTGAACTCGACACCCGTGAAACCGGTGCCGTCCTTGTAGTCGTACTCCTTCGGGTGACCGGTCACGTGCTTGTTCTGGAGAATGCTCTGGCGGTTCTCCAGGTCACGCGCGAAAGCGAGCACCGCGACGCCGTAGCACTCCGCGAGAATGGGCTTGTCGGCGTTCACGAAACCGATGACCAGCTCGTGCAGGCGCTCGTTGTTCGCCATGTCGACGATCGGGCCGGAACCGCCGACGAGCACCAGGGCGTCGAAGCTGCCGACCAGGTCGGCCACCGCGCCGTCGAGCCGGCGGTGGTGCTCCTCCACCTCGCGCAGGTGGTTGACCGCGCTGTAGTAGGGCCGCTCGGGGACGAGGTCCGCCAGGCTCAGCGGGTTGTCCAGGCGGGGGGAGGCGTCCAGCTCACGGGCGCGGCGGGCCATGTCCGGCGTGGTGACCGAGCGGCCCAGGGGCGGGTCGAGGTACTCGGGGTCGAGGCTCGGCGGCAGGGCCTGGGGCCGCTTGCCGGTCGGCGTGAGGAAGGTGGTGCGGTAGCCTGCGGCGTCGAACGCCTCGACGGGGCCGACCAGTTCCTCACCCCAATAACCGTACTCGGAAAGCACGACCAGGATTCGCTTGGTCACAATTCTCCTCAAACAGGTTTTCGGTGGGGTCTCGCACTTCTCATCCAACCGTTTCCGGATGGGTTTGGCGAGAATTGCCGGACGATATTCCGGACTTGACTAGATGACGTTTTCCGACGGGCCGACGACCCAGTTCTCGCGGACCGCGAGGGTGTGCACGTACCGGGGTTCGGTGAACGTGGCGAGGTCGGCCATCGCGCGCCGGAACTCCGGCGTGCGCAGGGCGGCGCGCAGGGCCGGCGCGTCGTCGAACCACAGCTGGTGGGCGCAGTCGAGGGTGGCCTCGCCGACGCCGTACGCGCCGTCGCGCGTGTGGTTCTGGTAGTACCGGCGCAGGCCGGGGACCTTCGCCACCAGCGGGGCGTGCGCGTCCCGGCTGTACTGGCGGAACTCGGTCAGCGGCATCCCCTCGCGCCGCTTGACCAGCACGAACAGCTTGGTGCCCGGCCGGTCGGCCCGCTGCGGCGGCCCCTCGACCACCACGTGCGCCTCGGTGTCCATGACCAGCGTGCGCCAGAACGCCGCCCACCGCGGCTCGTCGAGCCGGGCGCCCTCCAGGAACTCCGGCGTCTGCAACGACGCCAGCTGCTCCTCCTCGTTGGCGAGCCAGATCTCGGCCACGCCGGACCACAGCGGCTCCGCCTCGTCGAGGCCCAGCTCGACCCTGGTGTCCACCGCGTACTGCCGGATCTGCGGAATCCTGCTCGCGTAGCGGACGGCGTGCTCCTCCACCCAGTAGCGGTGGAACTCCTGCTCGCCCATGCCCGGCCGGGGTGAGGCGAAGATCAGCTGGTGGATCATCGGCCGGTCTCCGCCTCGGTAGGGCGGTAGCGGTTGGCCACGTCCTCCGCGAAGCCGAGGTAGTCGCGCAGCGGCCAGATGACCTCGAACTCCAGGTACTCGCGCATCGGCAGGCGGAACACCGACCGGTCCAGCTCCTCCGCGGACTCCGCGTCGACCACCGCGATGACCCGCTTCTGGCCGGCCACCTTCCACAGGCCGACGCAGTAGCCCGAGCTCAACGTCTCCTCGGCGTGGCGGGTCTCCTCCTCCTCGAGCTCCCACAGCTCGTCGAGGCTGATGCGCCCCTCGTGGTTCCACTTCATCTGGCAGTAGAACAGCATGGTCCTCTACTTCCCTTCGGCAAACGCGCGAGTCGTACGTTCCGGTCGGTCGTGTCGTACGTTCAGGACCCCCGAATTCAGCACTCAGGACCACCGCGGTCACGACCTCACCGGTCCCGAACGGTGAACTCGGGGGTCCTGGAGGTACGACACGACGGGTCTGGACGTACGACTCGCGAGGTCTGTACGTACGACTCGCGGGTACTGGGCGTACGACTCGCGCGGGGTCAGGCGTTGCGGATGGTGGTGGTCAGGGGGTGGTCGGGGCCGAAGACGGCGACCGCCATCTCCAGCGGCGTCCTGCCGTCGTGGCCGACCAGGTCCAGGCGGGCGCCGGCGCGGACGAGGATGCGGGCGCAGTCCTCGAAGCCGTGCCACAGCGCGTCGTGCAGCGGGGTGTAGCCGTTGGTGGAGCCCTGGAAGTCGATGTCCGTGCCGGGGGTCTCGACCAGCACCCGGGTGATGTCGGCGTGTCCGTTGTAGACGGCCTTGTGCAGCGGCACGGCGCCGAACGTCGGCTCGGTCGCGTTCACGTCGGCGCCCGCGGCGATCAGCGCCCGCACGATCTCGGTGTGACCGTCGCGGGAGGCGACCAGCAGCGGCGTGTGCAGGTCGTTGAAGCCGTTGAGCACCGGGTGGCGCGCGTCGACCTCGGCGCCGTTGGCCAGCAGCACCTGCACGCCGATCAGGTCGCCGGCGACGGTGGCCGCCATCAGCGCCTGCCGCTCCACCGCGCGCTCGTCGGCCTCGATGCGCCGCTTGAGCAGCGCCTCCGCGGCCAGCAGCTTCTCCTGGCCGCGGGTGTTCACGTTGATCGCGTACTCGAAGTGGTCGCGCATCGAGAACCCGTAGTGCGTGGCCAGGTTCAGCCCCGCGTTCCGGTCGAGCAGGTAGCCGACGATCTCGGGGTGCTTGTACCAGAACGCGTCCAGCAGCGGCGTGTGCCCGGTCGTCACCGCCACCGCGTCGATGAACGCCCCGGCCTCCACCAGCGCCTTCACCGTCTCCAGGTCGCCACCCTGCACCGCCTTGTGCAGCGCGGTGCCGCCGGCGGCGCTGTCGGTGGTGTAGACGTCCGCGCCGGCGTCGACGAGCAGCCGCACCAGGCCGGCGTTGCCCTTGCCCGCGGCGATCATCAACGGCGTCAGGCCGTCGGAGCCGCGCGAGTTCAGGTCGACGCCGTTGCGCAGCAGGCCGCGCACCTCGGCCACGTCGTCCCGGCGGACCGCGTTGAGCAGCAGCGTGCGCACCGCGTCACTCATGGAACTCTCCTCGGGTGGGTTTCTGGGCACGGCCGATTTCCCTTGCAAAACAGGGGGTTCGGGACGACGTGCCCGGGAACGAGGCCCAGTCAACTAGCGGTCGGTGACGGCCGACAAGGCGCGGTGCGCGACTGGGTGGACTTGACCGGGTGCACGAGTGCTATTACCAAACGGCATCGTCGCGGGTCTTGGACACCGCGCGGGCCCGCTCACCACGATCGTGGCCATGACGGAACAGGCCAAGGTGAGCAGGCGGGCGCTGCTGGCGGGCGCCGGTGCGGCGGCGGGCGCGGCAGCGGGTGTGGTGGCGGGCGCCGGCGGGGCGCAGGCCGACGAGAACAGGGGCGGTGACCTGCGCGGGCAGGTCGCGCTGGTCACCGGCGCGGCCCGCGGCATCGGCCGCGCCACGTGCCTCGCGCTGGCCCGAGCGGGCGCGCACGTGGTGGCGCTCGACATCGCCAGGCCGGACGCGATGGAGCTGGACTACCCGCTCGGCAGCGAGGCCGAGCTCGACGACACGGTGCGCCGGGTGCGCGCGCTCGGCCGGCGCGCCACCGCGGTGAAGGCCGACGTGCGGGACGCGGCCCGGTTGCAGGAGGTGGCCCGGCAGGCCGTGCGCGAGTACGGGCGGCTGGACATCGCGGTCGCCAACGCGGGCATCTGCACCTACAACGCGATGGCCGACATGTCGCCGCGGCAGTTCGCCGACGTCATCGACGTCAACCTGGTCGGCGTGGCGAACACCATGCGCGCGGTCGTGCCGCACCTGGTCGCGCGCAAGAGCGGGTCGGTCATCGCGGTGGCCTCCAGCGAGGCGCGCCACGGCGCGCCGCTGCTGCCGCACTACCAGGCCGCCAAGTGGGGCGTGGTCGGCCTGGTCAAGGCCCTGGCCACCGAGGTCGGGCCGGCCGGGGTGCGGGTCAGCGGCGTCGCGCCGACCGGCACCCGGACGGCGATGGTGCTCAACGAGGCCACCTACCGGTGGGCGGGCGGCACGACGATCGAGGACCTGGAGCGCGCGCTGCGCTCGTACAACACCCAGCCGGTGGGGTTGATCGAGCCGGAGGACGTGGCCGACGCGATCGCGTTCCTCGCCTCGCCGCGCGCCCGCTACGTCTCCGGCACCGTCCTCGACGTCACCGCGGGCGCCAGCGCGAAGTGGAACGCCTAGCGGGGTGGGCGTTCCCGGGGTGGGCGGTCCCGGGGTGGTCCGGGAGCCGGGGACGCTCAGACCTCCCCGGCTGAGGCGGGCGTCCCGACCAGCTCCCGGACGACGTCGGCGAAGTCGGCGACCAGCGGGTTCGTGCTGGTCGCCGGCCTGGCGAAGGCGATGCGCAGCGGCGCGACGTCCGTGATGGGCCGCCACACCAGGTCCGGACGGGCGTAGTAGGCCGCCATCGAGCGCGGGCCGATGCAGATGGCCTCGCCCGCGGCGACGTGCTCCAGCATCTCCTCCACGTTGCCGTTCTCCGGACCCCACACCGGCTCCGAGCCGTCCGGGCGCGGGTTGACCGCCCACCAGTCCACCCAGAAGCGGGGCGCTTTGCGCGTCCACACCACCGGGTCCTCGCGCAGGTCCATGATGGAGACGCGGTCGCGGTCGGCCAGGCGGTGCTTCGCGGCCAGGCCGACCAGCCGCTCCTCGACCGCGACGATCTCGGTGTGGAAGCCGGTGGTGTCGGCGGGCAGCCACAGGAAGGCGATGTCCACCAGGCCGTCGCGCAGGGCGGCCACCTCGCCGCCCCAGTCGAAGCGCTTGGGCTCGACCGTGACGTCCGGGTGGCGCGCGGCGAACGCGGTGCGCGCCCTCGTGGTCAGCGGACCGGCGCCGGTCGCCTCGAAGCCGATGCGCAGCACCCTCTTCTCGGCGGCGGCGATGCCGCGCGCGGTGCGCTGGGCGGCCTGCCAGTCGGCGATCAGCCCGCGTGCCACGGGCAACAGGGCCTCGCCCGCGGCGGTCAGGTGGACCTCGCGGCTGGTGCGTTCGAACAACGGGATCTTGAGGTCGGCCTCCAGCTGGCGGATCTGCCTGCTCAGGGCGGGTTGCGACACGAACAGCCGTTCCGCGGCGCGGGTGAAGCTGAGCTGTTCGGCCACCGCGACGAAGTAGCGCAGGACGCGGGTGTCGACGTCCATCGGAGTTGGGAGCCCCCTCGAAATAGCGATCTATGCCGTGAGCGTATGGGCAAGGGTCTTGGACTTCCGGTGAAGTCCCGGTGTCTCCTGGATCGTGCAGGGCTGACCGGTCCACGGGCGAGGAGGACCTTTTCATGAGCACGAACCAGGTACCGCACCACGGCGGCGCCGAGACGGCGCGGGTGTGGTTCATCACCGGTACTTCTTCAGGTCTGGGCAGGGCGATCGCGGAGAACGCCCTGGCCCACGGCGACCTCGTCGTCGCCACGGCCCGCAACGTCGAGACCCTCGCCCCGCTGACGGCGATCGCGCCCGATCGCGTGACGCCGCTGCGGCTCGACGTGACCGACAGCGAGCAGATCGCGCACGCGGTGCAGGACGCCATCACCTGGCACGGTCACATCGACGTGCTGGTGAACAACGCGGGGCACGGTTTCCTCGGCGCGGCCGAGGAGACCCCGGACGACGAGCTGCGGGCGTTGATGGACGTCCACCTGCACGGGCCGGTCGCGTTGACCAAGGCCGTGCTGCCGCACATGCGGGCGCGGCGGACCGGGGCGATCGTGCAGATGTCCAGCATGGGCGGGCAGGTGGTGTGGCCGGGGTTCTCGGCCTACTGCGCGGCGAAGTACGCCCTGGAGGGGTGGTCCGAGGGGTTGGCGGCCGAGGTCGCCGACTTCGGGATCAAGGTGCTGGTGCCGGAGCCCGGCGCGTTCCGCACGGCGTTCGCGGGGAGCGCGCTGCGGTTCGGGGCGCCGATCCCCGACTACCAGGACGTGATGGAGCCGGTCCGCAAGTTCGCGCGCGAGATGGACGGTACCCAGTCGGGTGACCCGGCCAAGGCGGCGGAGGCGATCCGCGTGGCGCTCGACGCACCGCGCACGCCGCTGAGGTTGGTGCTCGGCAACGACGCCGCGGACGCGATCGGCGCCCGGCTGGACGCCGTGCGGGCCGAGTTGACCGAGTGGGAACCGGTCGGCCGGGCCACCGAGATCGAGAACTGAGAGCGACGCCGTGCCCGCACACCAGCCGTGGGGCCTGACGCGCCCCGCCCACGCCCGAACCCACCCGCTCGCCCCGCGCGCCGGCGACCACCTGGTTGCGACCGGCGGCGCGGCACGGCGAGCCCACTGGTTCGCGGTGGCAGGATCGCGGGCCACGGCTCTTGCTCGGATGACCCGTGTGGGGCGGGTCTTGGCTTCGGGGCGGGTTTCGGAGCGGGACTTGGGGCCGGTCTGCGGGTCGGTGGCCTTCGAGCCGGGCTCGGGGTCGGCTTCCGGGCTGGCTTCCGGGCCGGTCTCCGGGCCGGTCTCCGGGCCGGTCCGAGCGCGCACGACTCCGGGGCCGGCGACGAGCTTCCGCTCAGCGCTTCCCGGGTCTGCCCGAAGCGACAACCGGGACATGCTCCTGGCAGGTCCCGAACCCCATCCCTGCCAGCTCCCCCTGCACGACCCACCTCACCCCACCACCGCGAACAGCCGACCCACCCACGCCTACCGGGCTTGCCGACCCGCGACGCTCCGTCGGCTCACGCCGCCTGGGCGGGTGCGCGTTCGCGGGTGCGTGTCCGCACGGGCGCGGGTGCGCGTCCACGGGCGTGTCCGCGACAACGCGTGTGCCTGCGGGGGCGCACGTGTCCGCGGGGGCCGGCGTCGGGGTGTCCGCCGTGGGGGCGGGCACGTGGGTGTGCTCGCGGGTCGGGCGGTCGGGGTCGGGGTCGGGATCGCGGTCGGGGGTTGGCTGGTGCCCTGGTCCGGTGGCTGGGCTCTCCGTTCTCGTTCGGCCCGGGGGCCGGCGGGGCCGGGGTGGTCGGCGGGCCGGGGTGGTTTCGGGGGGCCTTCTTTCTCAACCGATGGTCGAGACCCCCGTTTACGTACATCTTGCGGCGATGATCACCCGATCGTGCGACCGGCCGCCCTGCGCCGGGACAACCGTGACATGGCTTCGATCATCCCGCCACCCGTAACGCGCCTGCTCGCACCCGCGCGCTGACGCGCGGTCGAGCTGAGCAGGCCGACCGACTCGCGCGGCCGCCCCCCAGCGAGGTACCGAGAGTGCTCGGACATCGACGAGCCCCGGGACCCCCGAGGGTGGCGCCGCGCCCGTGAACTGGAGAACAACCACAGTGTCCACCCACGTCGACCCGGTCGACACCACCACCCGGAAACCCGAACCCGACAACCCCCGCTGGCTCGCGGTCGTCGTCCTGGCCGCCGCGCTGGCGCTGGACACCAGCAGTGTCGCCGTGGTCAACGCGGCGTTGCCCGTGATCGGTCGCGAGCTCAACATCGGCAGCACCGGGCTCCAGTGGGCGATGACCTCCTACGCGGTCACGTTCGCGGGGTTCCTGCTCTTCGGCGGGCGCGCCGCCGACGTCCTCGGGCGGCGCCGCGTGTTCACCATCGGGGTCGGGCTGTTCACCGCCGCGACCGTCGTGGCGGCGGTCGCGCCGGCCGCCGAGGTGCTGATGGTGGCCCGCGCCCTCCAGGGCGTCGGCGCCGCGCTGTCCGGGCCGGCCTCGCTGGCCCTGCTCACCGAGCTGTTCCCGGAGGGCCCGCGCCGCAACCGGGCGCTGGCCGTCTACACGTCGGTCGGCGCGTCGAGCTTCAGCGCGGGCGTGGTGATCGGCGGTGTGCTCACCGACCTGTTCAGCTGGCGCGCCGTCTTCGTGTTCAACCTGCTCATCGGCGCCGCCGTGCTCCTGGCGGTCAGGTCGGTGCTGCCCGCCGGCCGCCGCAAGCCGGAGAAGCTGGACGTCGGGGGCGCGGGGGCGGTCACCGGCGGTCTGCTGCTCGCGGTCCTCGGGTTGAGCCAGGCCGGTCACTCCGGCTGGACCGACCCGCTGACCGTGGCGCCGCTGGTGCTGGCCGCGGTGCTGCTGGTCGGGTTCGTCCGGTGGGAGCGCCGGGTCGCCAACCCGCTGCTCCGGCTGGGCATCTTCCGCATCCCGGCGGTGTCGGCGGCGACGGTGGCGGCGGTCGCGTTCTTCACCGCGGTGCTGGCCGTGCTGTTCTTCGCCCCCCTCTACCTCCAGGGCCTGCTCGGCTACACGCCGATGCAGTCCGGGCTCGCCATCCTGCCGATGGGCGTGACGGTGGTCGTCAGCTCGAACATCGCGGGCCGGGTGATGGCCCGCACGGGTCAGCGGCCCCTGCTGATCACGGGTCTGCTGCTGATCGCGGCGGGGGTGGGGCTGTGGGCGGTCACGCCGCTGGACGGCGCGTACTGGCCGCACGTCTTCCCGGCGGTGTTCGTGATGAGCATCGGCCAGGGCGTGGCGTTCGCGGGTCTGACCGCGGCGTCGCTGACCGGCGTCCCGCAGCACGAGCACGGCGTGGCGGGCGGGCTGAACGTCACGGCCCAGCAGCTCGGCGGCAGCGTCGGCGTGGCCGCCCTGGTCACGCTCGCGGCCACGGTGAGCACGTCCGGCGAGCCCGCCGACGTGCTGGCCGGCTACCACGCCGCCTACCTCGCCGCGATCGCCGTGATCGTTGTCGGTGTCGCGGTCATCGCCGTGCTCCTGCGAGGCGCCCGGCGCTCCTGAAACCACCTGTCTCGGGGCTCCCCGCGCCACCCGCCTTGTCCCCCGGGGTCGGGGCGCGGGGACTAGGTGCACGCCATTCCCCGCATGAGTGCACTGAATCCCGATCTTCGGCCCGGAGGTTCCCCAGACCTCCGGGCCGAGGGGGTATGCCTTGAAGTTTCCCGATCGAGTGAGGAACCCATCATGCACCGACGAATCGGCTTGGTCTCGTTAGTCCTGGTGGCGGTGGCCGCGTGCGGCGGTCAGGAGCCGACCACGAGCCAGGACCAGGGGCAGGACCAGGTCCAGGCGCAGACGACGGGCGGCGGCACCGCCGCGGCGGTCCCCCTGTCCGACGCCGACCGCGCCGCGGCGCCCGGCCTGGCCGAGCGGTTCCTGGAGGCGGCCAACGCGGGTGACGCGGAGGGCGTCGCCGCGGTGTTCGCGGAGGACGCGCGCTTCGACAGCGTGGGTCGTATCTACCCGTCGCGCCAGGACATCATGGACCGCTTCCTGGGGCCCGAGGTCATCGAGGCGGGTGGCCGGTACGCGGTCACCGGCACGGCCTGGAACGGCGACCGCTACCGCGTGGACTACGACTACGACACGGGCCACGGCGGCAAGGAGGTCTTCTACTACGAGTACCTGGTGCGCGACGGCCTGATCCAGGACGTCATCGGGCGCTACAGCTAACACCCCCGCGCCACGAGGACCCGTCGCGGCAACGCGGCGGGTCCTCTTTTTTCGTCCGGGCCAACGCTTTTTGGTCAGGTCGGCGCGGTAGTTGGGCATGTTGCCGCAGTCGCGCCCGGTTCCTCGTGTCCTGTGTGGATCGCTGCCAGCCTGGAGGCGCAGGGGATTTCCCCACCGCTGAGAGGACATCCGCATGGACACCCGCAGGATCGTGGACGACTGGTACGGCGCCATCGGCCGCGGCGACATGGAGGCGATCACGGCGGGGCTCTCGCCGTCGATCGTGCTGGAGCTGCCGCAGGACCGGTGGAACGCGGTGATCCCGTACCTGGGCACGCACGTCGGCCTGAACGAGGTGGCCGAGGCGTTCCGGGTCCGCGCCGAGACCACCGAGGTGCTCGACTACGGCCTGCGCGGCCTGGTCGTGGACGGCGACACCGCGTGCGCGGTGGTCTACACGAAGGGGCGGCACACGCGCACGAAGGTGTTGTTCGAGATCGAGGACATGCACAAGGTGGTCCTCAACGAGCAGGGCAAGATCACCCACTGGAAGGTGTACTTCGACCCGAACACCGAGGTCAACGCCTTCAACGCGGACCGCGAGGAGCGCCTGCACGCGGCCGCGGTCGCCGGGGACGTGGACGGGGTGCGCGACCTGCTGGCCTTCGGCGGCGACCCGGACCACCACGACGCGCGCACCGGCCTGACCGCGCTCCAGGCGGCCGCCTCGCGCGGCGACGACACGACGGTCCGCACGCTGCTCGGCGGCGGCGCGGACGTGCTGGTCACCGAGCGCTCCGGGCAGACCGCGCTGCACAAGGCCGCCGAGCAGGGCAGCGCCGAGGTGGTCACCGCGCTGGTGCGCGCGGGCTCGATCGTCGACGCGCCGGTCGCCACCACCGGCCAGACGCCGCTGCACATCGCGGTCCGGCACGGCAACACCGGGGCCGCCCGGGTGCTGCTCGCCTCGGGCGCCCGGCCGGACCTGCTCGACCACCTCGGCCGGACCCCGCTGGACCTGGCGCGCGAGCTGCTCGCGCCGGAGGCCGCGCGTGCGCTGTTCGGCTGAACCGGTGACCGGGGCGCAGTGGGACGAGCGGGACCGAGGGGAGGGCTGAGGTGAGCAGCGGGCGGTTGGTGGTCGACGACGTCACCCCCGAGGTCAGCTCGGGCCGCCACCCGGCCAAGGCCGTGGTCGGCGAGCACGTGCCGGTGGTGGCCACGGTGTGGCGGGAGGGCCACGACGCGGTGGCCGCGACGGTGGTGTGGCGGGGTCCGGGCGGTGCGCGCGGCGAGGTCCGGATGGTGCCGGCGGAGGAGGGGCTGGACCGGTGGCACGCCACCGTGGTCCCGGACCGCGAGGGCCGCTGGACGTTCCGGGTGGACGCCTGGAGCGACCCGTGGACGACGTGGCGGCGGGCGGTGACGGCGAAGCTGGCCGCCGGGCAGGACGCCGCACTGCTGGCCAACGACCTGGAGGCGGGGGCGCGGCTGCTGGAGCGCGCCGCCCGCCGCCTGCGCCGCCGCGCCGAGCGGCCGCTGCTGCGCCTGGCCACGGCGACCCTGCGGGAGCGGGAGCACGGGTTGGCGCGGCGGGTGGAGCAGGCGCTGTCGGACGCGGTGGACCAGGTCATGCGCCGACACCCGGTGCGGGAGCTGGTGACCAGGGGTACGCCGCACCCCGTGTGGGTGGACCGGCCCCGGGCCCGGTTCTCCGCCTGGTACGAGCTGTTCCCCCGCTCCACGGGCGGCGTGGGCGCGGACGGCGAGCCGGCGCACGGCACGTTCGCCACCGCGGAGGCGGAGCTCAAGCGCGTCGCGGACATGGGTTTCGACGTGCTGTACCTGCCGCCGATCCACCCGATCGGCGAGGTGAACCGCAAGGGCCGCAACAACAGCACCACCGCCGGGCCCGGTGACGTGGGCTCGCCGTGGGCGATCGGCTCGCGGGACGGCGGGCACGACGCGGTGCACCCGGCGCTGGGCACGGTGGAGGACTTCCGGCGCTTCGTGTCACGGGCGCACGACCACGGCCTGGAGGTGGCGCTGGACCTGGCGCTCCAGTGCGCGCCGGACCACCCGTGGGTGGTCGAGCACCCGGAGTGGTTCACCACGCGCCCGGACGGCTCGATCGCGTACGCGGAGAACCCGCCCAAGCGGTACGAGGACATCTACCCGCTCAACTTCGACAACGAGCCGGAGGGCCTGTACCGCGAGGTGCTGCGGGTGGTGCGGCACTGGATCGCCCAGGGGGTGCGGATCTTCCGGGTGGACAACCCGCACACCAAGCCGCCGGACTTCTGGCACCGGCTGATCTGGGAGGTCAAGGAGGGCGACCCGGACGTGCTGTTCCTGTCCGAGTCGTTCACCCGGCCGGCGCGCCTGCACGGACTGTCCCGCATCGGCTTCACCCAGCACTACACCTACTTCACCTGGCGCACCGCCAAGGAGGAGCTGGAGGAGTTCGGCCGCGGCCTGGTCGAGCACGCCGACGAGGGCACGCCCAACCTGTTCGTCAACACCCCGGACATCCTGCACGGGTCGTTGCAGCACGGCGGGCGCGGCATGTTCGCGCTGCGGGCGGCGCTGGCGGCGACCCTGTCCCCGTCGTGGGGCGTGTACTCGGGCTACGAGCTGTTCGAGCACGAGGCCGCGGCGCCGGGCAGCGAGGAGTACCTCGACTCGGAGAAGTACCAGCTGCGGCCGCGCGACTACGCCGGCGACACCCTCGCACCGTGGCTGACCAGGCTCAACGAGATCCGGCGGGCCCACCCGGCGCTGCACCGGCTGCGCACGCTGCGGTTCCACGCCACCGACAACGACCGGCTGGTCGCCTACTCCAAGACCGACCCGGCCACCGGCCGCGCGGTGGTCTGCGTGGTCACCCTGGACCCGGACCGACCGCAGGAGGGCACCGTGACGCTCGACCTGCCCGCGCTCGGGCTGCCCGAGGGCGCCCGGTTCCGGGGCCGCGACGAGGTGACCGGGGAGACCTTCGACTGGGGTGCCGCCAACTACGTCAAGCTCGACCCGGATTTCGCGGTCGCGCACATCGTGTCCGTGGGGGAAGCGTGAAGAAGGCCCAGCCGCTGCCGGTGGACCGGGACTGGTACAAGCGCGCGGTGTTCTACGAGGTGCTGGTCCGCGCCTTCAACGACGCCGACGACGACGGCACGGGCGACCTGCGCGGTCTCGCCGCCAGGCTGGACTACCTCCAGTGGCTCGGCGTGGACTGCCTGTGGTTGCCGCCGTTCTACGCCTCGCCGCTGCGCGACGGCGGTTACGACATCTCCGACTTCCGGGCGGTGCTGCCGGAGTTCGGCACGGTCGAGGACTTCGTGCGCCTGCTGGACGAGGCGCACCGGCGGGGCATCCGGGTGATCACCGACCTGGTCATGAACCACACGAGCGACGCCCACCCGTGGTTCCAGGCTTCGCGCGCCGACCCGGACGGCCCCTACGGCGACTTCTACGTCTGGCACGACGACGACCGGAAGTACGCCGACGCGCGCGTCATCTTCGTCGACACGGAGACCTCGAACTGGACCTACGACCCGGTGCGCGGCCAGTTCTACTGGCACCGGTTCTTCTCCCACCAGCCGGACCTCAACTACGAGAACCCGGCCGTGCAGGAGGCGATGCTCGACGTCCTGCGCTTCTGGCTGGACCTGGGCATCGACGGGTTCCGGCTGGACGCGGTGCCGTACCTGTTCGAGGAGGAGGGCACGAACGGGGAGAACCTGCCCCGGACGCACGAGTTCCTGAGGCTGTGCCGCAAGGTCGTCGACGACGAGTACCCGGGCCGGGTGCTGCTGGCCGAGGCCAACCAGTGGCCGTCGGACGTGGTCGAGTACTTCGGCAACCCCGAGGTGGGCGGCGACGAGTGCCACATGGCGTTCCACTTCCCGCTGATGCCGCGCATCTTCATGGCCGTGCGGCGCGAGTCGCGGTTCCC
>NZ_JBHSQO010000034.1:0-84786 GCF_042658445.1 Saccharothrix lopnurensis
GCCGCCCGCCGGGGTCCGGGTGCTCCGGAGCCCGGCGGCGCGCGCCGCGCTCGGCGTCCTCCGGCGCGCGTCGACCGGCGGGCTGGTCCTCGAACGGCCGGCGGCCGGCGGGCTCGGCGTCCTCCCGGAGCGCGCGCCGCCCGGACGGCTGGTCCCCGCGGGGCGGCCGTCCGACGCCGGTTCCCGACGCACCCGGGGCAAGATCACCCGGTCGGCCGAATCCGGGCGGCGGGGTCGCGGGACGCTCGGGCCCGCCCCCCGCGGGGGCGGGCCGGTCGACGCCGCCGGGCGGGGTGGCCGGGCGCGGACCGCCGCCCGGGACCTCGCCGGAGCGGTCGGGGACGCCGGGCGGCCGGAAGAAGCCGCCGGGGCGGTCGACGCCACCCGGCGGGGACGTCGGGGGAAGAAAAGTGCCTGGTGGCGGGGCCATCCGGGGCACGCCGGCCGGTGGCGTGGGCGGTCGGTCGGCGGGGCGCCGGCCGGGTCCGGGGCGGTCGGGACCGGCGGCCTGCCGGGAGTCCGGCGGGGCCTGTTCCCCCGGTGCCTGCGGCGGCTGCGGTCCGGGTCGTGGCGGCCGGCCCGACGGGCCGCCTTGCGGCGGAGGCGGGTCGTAGCTCACCGGGTGACCTCCCAAGCCGAACGTTCCAGGACTACACAGCGCTTTAGCGGCCTGCTTGGTTACGTTAACGTGTTCATCCAGCAGTGGACGTGAACTCACGTCGCTGAAGACCTACCCACCCGTCAGGCGAGGACGTCATGCCCAAGTCCAAGGTCCGCAAGAAGGCCGTCTACACGGCGCCTGCCGATCGCCGCACCCCGGTGAAGGTCAAGGCCGCGGGGCCGTCGCACCCCGTCTACGTAGCCGTGATGCTCGGCATGATGCTGTTGGGGCTGGCGTGGCTGGTGGTCAACTACATCGCGGGCGAGCAGGTCCCCGTCATGATGGACCTCGGCCCCTGGAACTTCGCCATCGGGTTCGCCCTGATGATCGTGGGCCTGTTGATGACCATGAAGTGGCGCTGACCGCGCTACGCCACGTGGCCGACGGCCCGGACGTGCACCACGTCCGGGCCGTTCCGCGTTACCCGGTGGTTCACCGGGTTCACCTCCCCGTCACCGAAGCACAGCGTTGTAAGTCATCCCCAATGGGGACAACTCCTGTGGACAACTTTGCGACAAAAGGCACAAGCGCCGGTCCGGGGCTCCAGTTGTCCACAACCACGGGAGGCTCGACGGCGTGAACCACCCCCGCTCCTGGTCGCCGCAACCCGGCATGGTCGGTCTCGCCTGGAGCCTGGCCGCGGCATCGCTGCTGGTCACGGTCCTGAGCTCGGAAACCACCAGCCGGCTGCTGCTGGGCCTGGCCACGCTGCTGCTGGCGGCCCTGGGCGCCTACGGCGCGCTCGTGCGGCCCAGGCTGGTCGTGGACGAGGAGGGCCTGACCGTGCGCACGCTGGGCGGCGCCCGGTCGCTGCCGTGGCACGAGGTGAAGGTCCGCCTGGCCCACACCCGCCGGCTGGGGCGCGAGAGCGTGGCGCTGGAGCTGGACTGGCGGCGCGGCGAGGACGAGGAGCTGTTCGTGCTGACCCAGCTCGACCTGGGCACCGACCCCCGCGACGTGGCCGACGTCCTGCACGCCCTGCGGCCCTAGCCCGGCCGGGGTCACCACCCGACCGGGTCACGAACAGGACCGGGTCACCCCGCGACCGGGCTCACAGGAGCTGCGCGGTGCGCACCACGGTCAGCACCACCAGCAGCAGGACCGCGGTGACCACCGTCGCGGTCTGGTAGGCGTCCCGCTTCGCCCGGGGCGCGTAGACCAGGCCCGCGGTCACGGCGGCGCCCACCGCCAGGCCGCCCAGGTGCCCGAGCAGCGAGATGCCCGGCAGGGTGAAGCTGAGCACCACGTTCAGCACGATCACGCCCAGCGCCGGTCCCGCGTTGATCCGGAACCGCAGGTAGGCCACGAGCAGCGCGCCCATCAGGCCGTACACCGCGCCCGACGCACCCGCCACCAGCGTGTTGAGCGAGCCGAACAGGTACACCGCGACGCTGCCGCCGAGCAGGGAGATCAGGTACACGGCGGTGTAGCGCAGCCGCCCGAACGCCGGTTCCAGGTCACGGCCCAGCACGTACAGCGCGATCATGTTCAGGCCGAGGTGGGCGGGTCCGTAGTGCAGGAACCCGGAGGTCAGCAGCCGCCACCACTCGTCGTAGGCGGCGACGCCCGGCGTCCACATCACCAGGTCGCCGAACAGCCGCGAGCCGCTGTTGCCCGCCAGGCTGCCCGCCTGCCACGCGGTGAGCAGGTACATCAGCACGTTGAGCGCGATCAGGACCGGGGTGACCACCGGCCTGCGGGCGGCGAGCTCCGCGCCGGCGAACGTGCGGGGCGGGCGCACGGTGCGCCGGCCCTCGTCCACGCAGTCGACGCACTGGTAGCCGACGGACGCCTCGCGCAGGCACTCCGGGCACGCCGGCCGGTCGCAGCGGGTGCACCGCAGGCCGGTGACCCGGTCGGGGTGGCGCGCGCAGGTCCGAGGTCCTGGCTGCGCCCCGATCGGGTCACCGGGCGGCGGGGTGAGGGGGGAGTCGGCCACTCAGGCCCTCTCCACCGAGACCTTCTGGACGACCACGTCGGTGACCGGGCGGTCGCCGGCGCCGGTCGGGGCGCTGCCGATGGCGTCCACGACGTTGCGCGACTCCTGGTCGGCCACCTCGCCGAAGATCGTGTGCTTGAAGTTGAGCCACGTGGTCGGGGCGACCGTGACGAAGAACTGCGAGCCGTTGGTGTTGGGGCCGGAGTTGGCCATGGCCAGCAGGTACGGCCTGTTGAACTGGAGCTCCGGGTGGAACTCGTCGCCGAACTTGTAGCCGGGGCCGCCGCGGCCGGTGCCGGTCGGGTCGCCGCCCTGGAGCATGAAGCCGGGGATCACCCGGTGGAAGATCGCCCCGTCGTAGAACGGGCCGGACGACTCGCCCTTCGCGTTCGGCTCGGTGTAGTTCCTGGTGCCCTCCGCCAGACCGACGAAGTTGGCCACCGTCTTGGGGGCGTGGTCGGGGAACAGGTTGATGCGGATGTCGCCCTGCGACGTGTGCAGGGTCGCCGTCACCTTGGTCCCGACGAACGATTCGTTGCTGTCAGCCACACACCCATCGTGCCATCACCGGGCGAGGTGGTTGGGGAAGGGGCAGGATGGGTATTACCTCAAGCGGGAACTGACCGACAGCTTCTGGAGCGCGATATGGATGAGGTGGACGCCATGACCCGGGCAGGGGAGCGAGCCGGGGAGTCGGTCGGCAAGGCGGTGCGCGCGGTGCGACGCAACGCCGTCCGCGCGGGTCATGCCGGCGCGGGCGCTGCCGTCCAACTCGCCGAGCGCGCCGAGGGCAAGCTGGCCGAGCACGGGGTGACCCGGGACTACGTCCGCGGTGTCGTCGTCGACAGGGCCGGTGTGCTGGTGGAGAAGGCGGAGGAGGTCGAGAAGTCGACCCGCCGCAGCCGCAAGCAGCTCGCCAAGCGCGCCAAGGTCGTCCGCAAGGACCTCGCCAAGGCGACCGAGCGGGCCCGCAAGGAGGCCAAGGTGCGCGCGAAGGACGTGCGCAAGGCCGCCGAGCAGGCGCGCAAGGAACTGGCCGCGGCCAACGCGCCCAAGCGGCGCCGCTGGCCGTGGGTGCTGGGTGTGCTGGCCGCCGCCGCGGTGGCGGGCTACCTCGCCCTGACCAAGCGCCCGGAGGAGGTGCACCTGGAGGAGGAGGTCGTGGAGCCCACGACCGACACCACCAAGGCCACCCCCGCCGAGCCCGTGCAGCCGCACGCGAACCGCAACGGCCAGGTCACCGACCACAGCCGCAGCTGACCGACCGCGGTCCTCGCGCCCGCCCACCACGGGCGGGCGCGGAGCCGTGCCCAGGGGAGCCGTGCCTAGAGGCCGAGGTTCGCCACGACCTGCTTGACGACCTCGCGCGCCTTGATGGTCTGCTTCTGGTTGCTGGTCACGACCACCGCGCTGCCGCCCTTGGCCACCGCGTAGACCGCTCCCCCGTCGTTCGTGAGCGACCCGCCCTCCCAGCCGGCGGGTTCCGTCGCGGGGTTGGAGTCCGACACCGGCGCGGCGCGGTCCACCACGGCCTCCGCCGCCCCCGGTTCGCCCTCGAACACCCAGACCGACAGCTGCACCTCGGTCGCGTTCGCGTAGAAGAAGCACGCCGGGTTGGGCTGGTCGGCGGACAACCGCACCTTCCGCACGAGCTGCCCGTTCGCCTCCTGCACGAAGGAGGACCCCAGGTAGGGGCACTGGCCGTCGACGGCCGGCTCCGGCGCGGGCGGCGGGCCCGCGGGCACGTTCGCGCTGGTCGACGCGGTGCCCGGAGTGGTCGGCGCGGCCGCGGGCTCGTCCGTGCCGCAGGCGGCGACCGCGCCGAGGACCAGCAGGGACGGCAGGATGGTGAGCAGCAGTCGGTTCATAGGGCCGCAAGTCAACCAGATGGGCCCTAATGGAATCGACAGGGTGACCACCTAGGCACGCACCGTTATCCTGGTTAGCGTGTGAATACCCTGCCGGCCGCCCCTGCTGTGAAGGACTGAGTTCGCATGAACGTTCTTCTTGACCGCGGTCGCGACCACGCCATCGCCGTCTTCCGGATCGTCGTCGGCGTGTTGTTCATGTGCCACGGAGCCCAAAAGTTGTTCGGCGTGCTGGGGTCCAAGGGTGCCGTGTCGATCCTCGACTGGCCGTCCGGTCCGGCCGCGTTGATCGAGTTCGTCGGTGGCGCGCTGATCGTCATCGGCCTCGGCACCAGGGTCGCCGCGCTGATCGCTTCGGGCGCCATGGCCTACGCGTACTTCGTGGTGCACCAGCCCGCCGGGCTCCTGCCCATCCAGAACAAGGGTGAGCTGGCCGCCGTGTACTCGTGGGTGTTCCTCCTGCTGGCGTTCACCGGTCCCGGCTCCTGGGCCGTCGACAACGTGATCGCCGGGCGCAGGCAGGAACAGGCAACGCTCGTGGGCGCGAACGCATAAGCAGAGGCACGACAAGACGAGGGCCCGCACCCAGCGGCATTGGGTGCGGGCCCTCACCCCGTCCGCCCCCACCACCCGAGCGTCCAAGGAGTGGGAGGAGAACCGGGGTCACCTCCAGTAAAACACGACGAACCCACGTGATCCCCATCACCCCACCAAACGAACCAAGACACGTACACCCAAAGCGAAGCGAGGGCGTGAAAGCCGACCCACGTCGGGGGGGCCGGGGGGCGAAGCCCTCCCGGGCGGGGTGCGGGGCTTGCACCCCCGCAAAACACGACGAGCGAGGCGGGTCCGCGCAGTCCGCGGACACACCTCGCCCAGAGCGAGTGGAGACGAGGGGAATCGAACCCCTAACCCCCGCCTTGCAAAGGCGGTGCTCTGCCAATTGAGCTACGTCCCCCTCACGAGGGGCGGCAGATCGACCGCCCTCGCGGGTCAGTTGGTGGGAGCGGTGGCCTCGCGCCACAGGTCCGCGTCAGCCTTGGCCGAGCGGGTCCGCTTGACGAAGAACAAGACCGCACCGGCAACCGCAACAAGCGCGATGATCTTCTTCACGGCGATTCCCCTCTGCATGCCTGACACTTCCTGTGGGCCTAGGAGGACTCGAACCTCCGACCTCTTCGTTATCAGCGAAGCGCTCTAACCGTCTGAGCTATAGGCCCTTGGAGCAACGACGAGAACCTTACCGCACCTCCCGTCGCGGCTCCAAAACGGGGGTCACTCCCGTTCGGAGAGGGTGACCTCCAGTCCGCCGGCCAGGTCGGCGGACACGTTGTAGACGAACGAACCGACCGTCGCCAAGGCCGTGAGCAGCACGATGTTCACCGCGCCCACGATCGCCGCCACGCCGAACACGCGCCCGGCGCTGATCAACGGGTCACCGCTGGGCTCGTTGCCCTGGAGCAGGTCGTTCGCCGTGTTGTTGATCTTGTCCCACACGCCCATGCCGTTCAGCACGCCGTACAGCACACCGACCGCCACCAGCCACACGAAGAACAGCGCCACGCTCAGCACCAGCGCCAACTTCAGCACCGACCACGGGTCCACCCGCTTCACCTGGAGGCTCGCCCGCCGCGGCCCCCGACCCGGCCGGCGCGCCGACGAGGCCGGCGCCTGCGGCCGACCACTCGCCCCGCCCAGGTTCACCTGGGTGCGCGGCGCCGACGCACCGGGCGCCACCGGCCGCGCCACGGACACCGTGTCCGGGTCCGTCGCCGGGTACGCGGGCTGCGACCCCGCGCCCCCCGGCAACCGCACCGACACCGTCGGCTGGTCGTCCGCACCGGCCACCAGGTCCGCGGGCCCCACCTGCTGCGCCTCGCCGTACTGGTTCTCGCTCGTCACCCGCTGCCACGGCGGCGGCGCGGCCGTGTGGTGGTCGTCCTTCCCACCGGCCTTCTCCCCGGCGTCCCCCACCGGGGCGGGCTGCTCGGACGCCCCCGAGGCGTCGGCCGCCGGCTTCTCGCCGCCGTCCGCCGGTGTCGACCCGTCATCCGGACGGGTGATCACCGCGGTTTTGTCCTCTTGCTTCTCGGGTGGAGTCACGAGCAGTCCTCAACCTCTCGTTCGCGCGCGCTAGTTGGCGGGTTCGGCCTGGTCACCCTCGGTGGAACCGAGCACCGGGCCGTCGTCACCAGTGGTGACGTCGGTGGGCTCGTCCGCGTTGCGCGCCACCGCGATCAGGGTGGTTCCCTCACCCAGGTTCATCAACCGGACGCCCTTCGTCTGCCGGCCCGCCTTGCGCACCTCCTTCGCGCTGGTCCTGATGACCCCGCCCGAAGAGGTGATCGCATACAGCTCGTCGTCGACGTCGACGATGAGCGCGCCCACAAGCCTCCCACGCCTGCGGTCGTGCTGGATGGTGAGCACACCCTTCCCACCACGACCCTGAACGGGGTAGTCCTCGATCGGCGTGCGCTTGGCGTACCCGCCGTCGGTCGCCACCAAAACAAACCGACCCTCTTGGACGACACCCATCGACAGCAGCTCGTCACCGCTGTTGAAGCGCATCCCCAGCACACCCGAGGTCGCCCGCCCCATCGGCCGCAACGCCTCGTCGCTCGCGTGGAACCGGATCGACTGGCCGTCCGCCGAGATCAGCTGGAGGTCGTCGTCGGCCGAGCACATCACCGCGCCCACCAGCTCGTCGTCGTCGCGCAGGTTGATGCCGATCAGACCACCGGACCGGTTCGAGTCGAAGTCCGACAGCTTCGACTTCTTCACCAGACCCTTCTTCGTCGCCAGCACCAGGTAGGGCGCCACCTGGTAGTTCTTGATCTGGATGACCTGGGCGATCTCCTCCTCCGGCTGGAACGCCAGGAGGTTGGCCACGTGCTGGCCGCGCGCGTTGCGGTTGGCCTCGGGCAGCTCGTACGCCTTGGCCCGGTACACCCGCCCCTTGTTCGTGAAGAACAGGATCCAGTCGTGCGTCGAGCACACGAAGAAGTGCTGCACGATGTCGTCCTGCTTCAGCTGCGCGCCCTGCACCCCCTTGCCACCGCGCTTCTGCGAGCGGTACAGGTCGGTCTTCGTCCGCTTCGCGTACCCCGTGCGGGTGATCGTCACGACGACGTCCTCGACCGCGATCAGGTCCTCCAGCGACACGTCGCCGTCGAACGGCACGATCTTGGTGCGCCGGTCGTCACCGTGCTTCTCCACGATCGCCAGCAGCTCCGCGCGCACGATCGAGCGCTGCCGCTCCGGCTTGTCGAGGATGTCCTTCAGGTCCGCGATCTCGGCCTCGATCTCGACCAGCTGGTCGACGATCTTCTGCCGCTCCATCGCGGCCAGGCGCCGCAGCTGCATCTCCAGGATCGCGTTGGCCTGGATGTCGTCGACGTCCAGCAGCTCCACCAGCCCGGTGCGCGCCGCCTCCGGCGTGGGCGACCGGCGGATCAGCGCGATCACCTCGTCGAGCTGGTCGAGCGCCTTGACCAGGCCGCGCAGCACGTGGGCCCGCTCCTCGGCCTTGCGCAGCCGGAACCGCGTGCGCCGGACGATGACCTCGATCTGGTGCTTCACGTAGTGCCGGATCATCTGGTCCAGCCGCAGCGTGCGCGGCACGCCGTCGACCAGGGACAGCATGTTCACGCCGAACGAGTACTGGAGCTGGGTGTGCTTGTAGAGGTTGTTCAGCACCACCTTGGCCACCGCGTCGCGCTTGAGCGTGATCACGATGCGCATGCCGATGCGGCGGTTCGACTCGTCCGCGATGTTCGAGATGCCGGTCAGCTTCTGGTCCCGGACCAGGGTGGCGATGTTCTCCACCAGGTTGTCCGGGTTCACCTGGTAGGGCAGCTCGGAGACGACCAGGATCGTCCGCCCCTTGGTGTCCTCGTCCACGTCCACGACCGCGCGCATCTTCACCGAGCCGCGACCCGTGCGGTACGCGTCGTCGATGCCCGAGTTGCCCAGGATCTGACCGTAGGTCGGGAAGTCGGGGCCCTTGATCCGCTCGATCAGCGCCTCCAGCGTCTCCTCGTCGGACGCCTCGGGGTTGTCCAGCGCCCACACCACGCCGTCCGCGACCTCGCGCAGGTTGTGCGGCGGGATGTTGGTCGCCATGCCGACCGCGATGCCGGAACTGCCGTTGATCAGCAGGTTCGGGATGCGCGACGGCAGGACCGTCGGCTCCTGGATGCGACCGTCGTAGTTGTCGCGGAAGTCGACGGTGTCTTCCTCGATGTCGGCCAGCATCTGCATGGCCAGCGGCGTGAGCCGGCATTCCGTATATCGCATCGCGGCTGCCGGGTCGTTGCCCTGCGAGCCGAAGTTGCCCTGGCCGTCGATCAGCGGGTAGCGCAGCGCCCACGGCTGGGCGAGGCGGACCAGCGCGTCGTAGATCGCGGAGTCGCCGTGCGGGTGGTAGTTGCCCATCACGTCGCCGACGACGCGGGCGCACTTGTTGTACGAGCGCTCGGGGCGGAAGCCGGAGTCGAACATCGAGTACAGCACGCGCACGTGCACGGGCTTGAGGCCGTCGCGCACGTCGGGCAGGGCCCGGCCGACGATCACGCTCATCGCGTAGTCGATGTACGAGTTCTGCATCTCGTGCTGGATGTCGACCGGCTCGGTGCGGTCTCCACCGGCCGGGGGCAACGTCGTCTCGCTCACAGTTCTTCTTCCTTCAGGGCGGCCGGGGAGGTGGTCAGACGTCGAGGAACCGCACGCCCTTGGCGTTGCGGGTGATGAACGAGCGGCGTGCCTCCACGTCCTCGCCCATGAGCACGCTGAACAGCTCGTCGGCGGTCGCCGCGTCGTCCATGGTCACCTGGCGCAGCACCCGGTTGGCCGGGTCCATGGTCGTCTCCCACAGCTCGGAGGCGTTCATCTCGCCCAGGCCCTTGTAGCGCTGGATGTTGTCGTCCTTGCCGATCCGCTTGCCGGCGGCGAGGCCCTGCTGGATCAGGCCGTCGCGCTCGCGGTCGGAGTAGGCGTACTCCGGCTCCTGCCGCTGCCACTTGATCTTGTAGAGCGGCGGCGAGGCGAGGTAGACGTGGCCGTGCTCGATGAGGGGGCGCATGAAGCGGAACAGCAGGGTGAGCAGCAGGGTGCGGATGTGCTGGCCGTCGACGTCGGCGTCGGCCATCAGCACGATCTTGTGGTAGCGCAGCTTGGAGACGTCGAAGTCCTCGTGGATGCCGGTGCCGAACGCGGTGATCAGCGACTGGACCTCGGTGTTCTTGAGGACGCGGTCGATGCGCGCCTTCTCCACGTTGATGATCTTGCCGCGGATGGGCAGGATCGCCTGGAACTCCGAGTCGCGCCCCTCCTTGGCCGAGCCGCCCGCGGAGTCGCCCTCCACGATGTAGATCTCGCACTTCTCCGGGTCGGTGGAGCGGCAGTCCTTGAGCTTGCCGGGCAGGCCGCCGATGTCGAGGGCGCCCTTGCGGCGGACGAGCTCGCGGGCCTTGCGGGCGGCGATGCGGGCCTGCGCCGAGGACACCGCCTTGGTGACGATGGTCCTGGCCTCGTTCGGGTGGCGCTCGAACCAGTCGGCCAGGTGCTCGTTGGTCGACTTCTGCACGAACGACTTGGCCTCGCTGTTGCCCAGCTTGGTCTTGGTCTGGCCCTCGAACTGGGGCTCCTTGAGCTTGACCGAGATGATCGCGGCCAGGCCCTCGCGGATGTCGTCGCCGGTGAGGTTGGAGTCCTTCTCCTTGAGCAGCTTCTTCTCGCGCGCGTACTCGTTGACCACGCGGGTCAGCGCGGCGCGGAAGCCCTCCTCGTGGGTGCCGCCCTCGTGGGTGTTGATGGTGTTGGCGAAGGTGTAGACCGACGGCGTGTAGCCGGTGTTCCACTGCATCGCGACCTCGACCTCGAGGTCCTCGCCCTTGGCCTCGAACGCGACCACCTTCTGGTGGACGGGCTCGCGGGTGTGGTTGATGTGGCGGACGAAGTCCTCCAGGCCACCCGGGTAGTGGAAGGTGCGCTCGCGCACGGCCACCACGTGGCCCTCGGCGTCGGCCTCCTCGTCGGACTCCTGCACGCGCTCGTCGCGCAGGATGATCGTCAGGCCCTTGTTGAGGAAGGCCATCTCCTGGAGGCGGCGGGAGATCGTCTCGATGTTGAACTCGGTGGTCTCGAAGATCCCCGGGTCCGCCCAGAAGGTGATCGCGGTGCCGGTCTCGTCGGTCGGCTCGCCCCGGGTCAGCTCGTGCGCGGGCTTGGTGCCCTCGAAGCGCTGGTTCCACGTGAAACCCTGGCGCTTGACCTCGACGTCGACGGCGGTGGAGAGCGCGTTCACCACCGAGATGCCGACGCCGTGCAGGCCGCCGGACACCGCGTAGGAGTCGCTGTCGAACTTGCCGCCGGCGTGCAGCGTGGTGAGCACGACCTCCAGCGTGGGCCGCTTCTCGACGGGGTGCATGTCGATCGGGATGCCGCGACCGTCGTCGATGACCCGGACGCCGCCGTTGGCCAGCAGCGTCACGTCGACCACGCTCGCGTAGCCGGCCATCGCCTCGTCGACTGAGTTGTCCACGACCTCCTGGATCAGGTGGTGCAGACCGCGCTCGCCGGTCGAGCCGATGTACATGCCGGGTCGCTTGCGGACTGCTTCCAAGCCCTCAAGGACGGTGATCGAGGACGCGCTGTACTCATTCTTGGCTGCCACGGGCCTGGTGTCTCCTCAAGACTTCAAAGCGACTTAAGACCGTCGCCGGGGCGAACGCAGTGCTTGCGCTACCCCTTGATTCTACCGGGGAGGGCCGACAAAAACGCGTCGAGGACACCCCTGGCTTCCTCACAGAGGGCCCGAACCGGACGCCCGGGAGGCGGACCGGCGGGTGGCGGGGTGAAAATCGGCTGGTGAGCGCTCACCGCGCCACAGGATCGCCGCTGCGGCCCCGGCGGCGGTCACCCGTAGGTGTCACGTGGTCCGCGGCCGGGCACGTGCCTGGGGCCGAAGCGCCAGTTGGGCGCCGCCGGGCCCTGCACCTTCAGCTTCTTCACCACGCCGTCGCCGACACCCGCGGCGATGCGCTTGAGCAGCTCGCGCTGGAGCAGCCGCAACTGGGTGGCCCACGCGGTGGAGTCGGCCTGGACGGTCAGCTCGCCGTCCTCGAAGGCCACCGGTCGAGCGTGCTCGGCGACGTCCTCGCCGACGAGCTTGGCCCACCGGCCGAACACCTGGCCGGCGGCGAGCCGCTCGGCCCAGCCGCGGTCGGAGGCGAGCCGGGACGCCAGCCGGCCCAGCGGCTGGGGGTCGCGGTCGTCCGGCCCGGCGCCCGACCAGCGGCGCCGGCGCCGGGCGGCGGGGTTCCGGGTGCCCTTGCGGACGCCGCGCACGCCGCGCTCCTTGGCGGAGGCGCGGGCGGCCTCCAGGGCCGCGCGGGCCAGGTCGGACCCAGTCAATCCACCCTCTTGAGGGACGGAGCCTGTGGATATGTCCGATTCCACGTCAGAGTTATCCACACCATCCACAGGTTTGTCCCCAGATGTGTACCCACTCACATCCATTCGGGTGACATCGTCAGGCACGATGCACCTCCCCGTGTCCGACGACGAAGCGGATGCCCTCCAGCTCCTCGGGCACATCCTCCTCGACCGCCGCGGTGATGAACACCTGCTCCGCCGCGGCGGCCACCTTCGCCAGCTGCCGCCGCCGGCCGCGGTCCAGCTCGGCGAACACGTCGTCCAGCACCAGCACCGGCTCGGCGCCCTCGGCGCGCAGCAGCTCGTACCCGCCCAGCCGCAGCGCCAGCGCGAACGACCACGACTCGCCGTGGCTCGCGTAGCCCTTCGCGGGCAGGTCGCCGAGCACCAGCTCCAGGTCGTCGCGGTGCGGCCCGACCAGGCAGACGCCCCGCTCCACCTCCTGCGACCGCACCCGGTGCAGCTCCGCCAGCAGCGCGTCCTCCAGCACGTCCCGGTCGTGGGTGCCGGGGAACGCCTCCCCCAGGCTCGACCGGTAGGTGATCAGCGCGGGCCGCGACTCCGGCGCCACCTCCGCGTAGGCCGCGGCCACGTGCGGGCCGATGTCCGCCACCAGCGCCAGCCGCGCGGCCAACAGCTCCGCGCCGTGCCGGGCCAGGTGCCCGTCCCACACGTCCAGCGTGCTGCCGTCCGCGCCGCGCGCCGCGCGCATGCTCTTGAGCAGCGCGCCCCGCTGCTTGAGCACCCGCTCGTAGTCGCCGCGCACCCCGGCGTAGCGCGGCGCCCGGCTGGTCAGCAGCTCGTCCAGGAACCGCCGCCGCTCACCGGGGTCGCCGCGCACCAGCGCCAGGTCCTCCGGCGCGAACAGCACCGTGCGCAAGATCCCCAGCACGTCGCGCGGGCGCGGCACCGGGCCGCGGTTGATCCGCGCCCGGTTCGCCCGCCCCGGCGTGACCTCCAGCTCGACCAGCAGCTCGCGCCCCTCGTTGACCACCGCCGTCCGCACCACCGCGCGGGACGCGCCGTGCCGGACCAGCGGCGCGTCCGTGGCCACCCGGTGCGAACCCAGGGTGGCCACGTAGCCCAACGCCTCGACCAGGTTCGTCTTGCCCTGGCCGTTGCGCCCGACCAGCACGCTCACGCCCGGCTCGAACGCCAGGTCCGCGTGCTCCCAGGACCTGAAGTCGGTGACCTGGAGGTGCCGGACGTACAACGGGTCAGCCCTGGGTGGAGCCGGAACCCGAGGAGGGGCCGGCGACCTGCACGGAGTGCCCGCCGAACTGGTTGCGCAGCGCCGCCACGGCCCGCATCGCGGGCGAGTCGTCCTGGCGCGACGCGAACCGGGCGAACAGGGCGGCCGAGATCACCGGCGCGGGCACCGCGTGGTTGATCGCCTCCTCCACCGTCCACCGGCCCTCGCCGGAGTCCTCGACGTGACCGCGCAGGTCGTCCAGCTCCGGGTCGGACTCCAGCGCGCGGACCAGCAGGTCCAGCAGCCAGGAGCGCACGACCGTGCCGCGCTGCCACGCCTTGATCGTGGCCGGCACGTCCTGCACCAGCTCGGACGCCTCCAGCAGCTCGAAGCCCTCCGCGTACGCCTGCATCAGGCCGTACTCGATGCCGTTGTGCACCATCTTCGCGAAGTGGCCCGCGCCGACCGGGCCCGCGTGCGCGAAGCCCTGCTCGCGGGGACCCTCGGGGCGCAGCGCGTCGAAGATCGGCACGGCCCGCTCCACGTGCTCGGGCTCACCGCCGACCATCAGGCCGTAGCCGTTCTCCAGGCCCCACACGCCACCGGACACGCCGCAGTCCAGGTAGCCGATGCCCTTGGCGTCGAGCGCCTCGGCGTTGATCTTGTCGTCGGTGAACCGCGAGTTGCCGCCGTCGATCACCAGGTCGCCCGCCTCCAGCAGGTCGCCGAGGTCGGCGATCGTCTGCCGGGTGATGTCACCGGAGGGCACCATGACCCACACCACGCGCGGCGCGCTGAGCCTGCCGACCATGTCGGCGAGCGAGTCGGCGTCGGTGACTTCGGGGTTGCGGTCGTAGCCGACGACCTCGTGCCCGGCGCGGCGGATCCGCTCGCGCATGTTGAAGCCCATCTTGCCGAGGCCCACGAGTCCGAGCTGCACGATCGTTGTCTCCCCTACGTCTGTGTGGTGGTCAGCCGGGCAGGCGCACGGGCATCAGCAGGTAGAGGTAGCCGGGCGCCACGTTCCCATCTTCGTCCACCGGCTTGAGGAGCGCGGGGCGACTGGGTGTGGTGAAGGACAGGTGCGCCCGCGGGGTGCGCACCGCCTGGAGGCCCTCCAGCAGGTAGGAGGGGTTGAACGCGATGGTCACCGGGTCGCCGGTGTACTCGACCGGCAGTTCCTCCTCGGCGCTGCCCTCGTCGTCGCCGCCCGCGGACAGGCGCAGGCCCGCGTCCACGAACTCCAGCCGGACCTGCGTGCCGCGCTCGGCGACCAGCGACACGCGCTTGATCGCCTGCACCAGCGCGTCGACCCCGATCACGGCGGCGGCCGAGTGCTCGGTGGGCAGCAGCTGGCGGTACTTGGGGAAGTCGGCGTCGAGCAGCCGGGTGGTGGTGCGGCGGGTCGCGCCGGACAGGCCCAGCAGCCCGTCGTTGCCCAGCGACAGCTCCACCTTCGCGCCGGACGCGCCCAGCGTCTTCGCGGCGTCGTTGAGCGTCTTGGCCGGGACCAGGACGGAGACCTCGCCCAGCGTCTCGTTCGGCTCCCAGGGGAACTCGCGCATGGCCAGCCGGAAGCGGTCGGTGGCGACCAGGGTCAGCTTGCCCTCGCCGATCTCCAGGCGGACGCCGGTGAGCATCGGCAGCGTGTCGTCCTTGCCCGCCGCGACCGCGACCTGGGTGACCGCCTCGCCGAACACCTCGCCCGGCAGCTCGCCCGCGAGCTGGGGCATGGTCGGCAGCTGGGGGTAGTCCTCGACCGGCATGGTCGGCAGGGAGAAGCGGGCGCTGCCGCACGAGATCGTCATCCGCGAGCCGTCCACCGCGATCTCCACCGGGTGGTTCGGCAGCGCCTTGGTGATGTCGGCCAGGAGCCGACCGGACACGAGCGCCCTGCCCCCGTCGGCGATGGTGGCCGGGACACCGCACTGGGCGGACACCTCGTAGTCGAACCCGGAGACGGTCAGCGCGTCCCCCGAGCCGTCCTCCGCGCCGGCGTCGAGCAGCACGCCACCGAGCACCGGCACAGGCGGCCGTGACGGCAGGCTGCGGGCGACCCAGGCGACGGCGTCGGCCAGCCCGTCCCGCTCGACGCGGATCTTCATGGGGCGTCCTTCCTCAGGTCGGCATGAGCGGCAACAGAGTGCGTTGCGGTGGGGGTTGGGGAGCCGCGTCCCTCTCGGGTCGGTGCCGAACCGGTCCGACCCTCGGTGCGGAGGTCCCACCGTAGAGCGTCGAGGCGTCGTTCGTCATCTCGGGTCCGCCCCGGGGCGGAGGCGGTGTCCCCAGGGCCTGTTTTTCTTTTGCTCTCTCCTTCAAGGGAAGACAACAGCAACAGCAGTAGGGGCTGTGGATTGTGTGGACAACCCCTGTTCTGGCTGCTCGTCGCCCACTTGGAGGTGTGGACGAACACGGGTGGTCACCCGGGGACAAGTCGCTGTCCCCGGGGAGAACTACGGAGGTGCTCCGTTCGGTCCACAGGAAGGCCGAGTTGTCCCCGGGTTCATCCCCGGGTGTGGGCCGAGTTCTCCCCGGGTGCTGCACAGGGTGATCGTGGCGCGGATCTCGCCCGTCGGTACCCACCACCAGCCCTGTGGACAACTCGAACCCGCTGGTTCCCGCGCTGGTGGCGGCCCCGGCCCCGGGTGCCGACCTGGGGCGACGGACTCGAGGGAGTTGCCCGGTGGGCCGGTCGGGCTCGATCGGGTGGTCTCGCCGGATCGGCCCGCGAACGCCCGGATCACCCGGGTGCGGCGGGCGTCGGGAGGGGGTTCAGGCGCCCGCACCCAGGTGCGGCGGCGCGCCGGCGGTCGGTTCCGCGCGCCCCCGGGTGCGGGCCGGCGGTTCCCCGGGTGCGGCGGGCGGTACCCGGGGGCGACGGCGCCCGGGTGCGGGGAGGTTCGCCGGGGACGCGCGGCGGTGGGCGGGGCGGGGTGGGAGGCGGCGGCGTGCCCGGGGCTCGGGGGCGGGCGATGACGCGGGCGGGTGCGACGGCGCGAACGCGGACGGCGGGGGTGGCGACGCGGCGCGGGCACAGGCGCGGGCATGGGCCGGGGGCAGCGCCGCGGGCGCGGGCACGGCAGAGGCACGGCGCGGGGTACGAGCCAGGGGCGCGGCCACAGGCGTGGGTATAGGCGGCGTGGGCAGAGGGCGCGTGGGCGTGGGCCGGGCGCGGGCGGGGTGGCTTGCCGTCAGGTCGGGTGGCTACTCGGCCTGAGCAGCGGGCGTGGGGGCCGCGCCGGTGCGGGAGGTGCCCGACAAGAGGAGCGCTCACGAGCGAAGAGCCCGCCGTCGCCGGCGGGCTCGGTCGGCTCAGGGGGCGGGGACCCGCGTCAGGGGGTGTGGCGCGCCCGCTGCTTGATGCGCGAGGTCAGCTCCTGCACCTGCTCGTACACGCGCCGCCGCTCGGCCATCTCCTTGCGGATCTTCTTGTCCGCGTGCATGACCGTCGTGTGGTCGCGGCCGCCGAACGTCTGGCCGATCTTCGGCAGCGACAGGTCCGTCAGCTCCCGGCACAGGTACATGGAGATCTGCCGCGCCTGCGCCAGCACCTTGGTCTTGCCCGGCCCGCACAGGTCGTCGATGCTCACGCTGAAGAACTCGGCGGTGACCGCCATGATCGTCGGCGCGGTGATCTCCGGCGCGTGCGAGTCCGGGATCAGGTCGCGGAGCACTATCTCGGCCAGCTGCACGTCCACCGGCTGCCGGTTGAGGGAGGCGAACGCCGTCACCCGGATCAGCGCGCCCTCCAGCTCCCGGATGTTGCGCTCTATGCGCGCGGCGATGAACTCCAGCACCTCGGCGGGCGCGGCGAGCCGGTCCTGGGCGGCCTTCTTGCGCAGGATCGCGATCCGGGTCTCCAGCTCGGGCGGCTGGATGTCGGTGATCAGGCCCCACTCGAACCGGGTGCGCAGCCGGTCCTCCAGGGTCTCCAGCCGCTTCGGCGGCCGGTCGGAGGACACCACGATCTGCTTGTTGGAGTTGTGCAGCGTGTTGAACGTGTGGAAGAACTCCTCCTGCGTGCCTTCCTTGCCCTCCAGGAACTGGATGTCGTCGACCAGGAGCACGTCGATGTCCCGGTAGCGGCGCTGGAAGGCGACCTTGCGGTCGTCGCGCAGGGAGTTGATGAAGTCGTTGGTGAACTCCTCCGTCGACACGTACCGCACGCGCATGCCGGGGAACAGCCGCTGCGCGTAGTGCCCGACGGCGTGCAGCAGGTGCGTCTTGCCCAGCCCGGACTCGCCCCAGATGAACAGCGGGTTGTACGCGCGGGCGGGCGCCTCGGCCACGGCCACCGCCGCCGCGTGGGCGAAGCGGTTGGACGCGCCGATGACGAAGGTGTCGAAGTTGTACTTCTCGTTCAGCCGGGTCTGCGAGGCCACCGGGTTGGCGGGCCGGGTGTAGGGGGTGCCGCTCGGCGCCGCCGGGTGGCCGCCGCCGAACGTGGGCCAGATCTCGTTGGCCGCGGCCAACGCCTCGGCCTGCTCGTCGACCTCCTCGCCCTCGCCCTCCTGCTCGCCGTCGGCCTCGCCCTCGGCGGTCGACGGCACGCCGACCAGCGGGGCGCCGACCGCGAGGGGCGCCGGTCCGGGCTTCACGGGCGGACCGGGCACCGCGCCCAGGCCCGGCACCGCGCTCAGGCCGGGCCTGATCCCCGGCACCACGCCGGACAGGCGGGAGGGCGGGGTGTGCACGGGGATCGGCGCGGTCAGCGGCTCCGGCGAGTCGACCTTCACCGCCAGCGACACGGCCCGCCCGAGGCGGCGGGACAGGGCGGCGGTGATGGGCTCGCGCAGCGCGCGCTCGATCGCCTCCTTGGCGAAGTCGCTCGGCGCGGCCAGCAGCGCGGTGCCGTCGAGCAGCCCGATCGGTCTGGTCACGCGCATCCAGGCGCGTTGCTGGGGGGACAGCGTGCTGGCGGCCAACTCCTGCACGACCTGTTCCCACACGAGACCCAGGTCGGTCTGGTGGTCGGACACCTCCGCGCTCCCCTCCCCTCGATGACTGCTCCGCGGTCAGTCCCCGGGACTTCCACGACGTGGACACGGAGAATAGAGGCATCCACAGAGTTATCCACAACTGTGCACGAACGCGCGTCGGAGCGCAGCGGCTCCCCCCGTTGCTTCCCGAGCACCTTGGTGGTGTGCGGTGGCCTTCGCGCCGGCCCGCACCTCCCAGCGAGGGCAGCACGCTAACAAGGGTGCCGCCCCTGCCACAAGACGCACTGCGGCGCAAGCGTTTTACGTGCCGGTTCGGGTCCCGGCCGCCCTCCGCCCCGGCGGCGCCGCGTCCCCGGGGACGACCCCGATTTGGACCGGGCCCGGTGGCCTGCGTACCCTCGTAACGTCTCCCTCTCGCGCGGAGCGCTGCTTCGCGCGCCTCGAAGATCAGGTAGGGGACGACCACAGACCTGCTTGGCAGTTAAGCACCGGGAGTCCGACCGTGAGCAAGGGTAAGCGCACCTTCCAGCCCAACAACCGCCGCCGTGCCAAGACCCACGGCTTCCGGCTGCGCATGCGCACCCGTGCCGGTCGCGCCATCCTGGCCGCGCGCCGCAGCAAGGGCCGCAAGCAGCTGTCCGCCTGATCGCCGCAGCGCCGTGCTTCCCGCGGCCAACCGGCTGACCCGCAGCCAGGACTTCGGCCTGGTGGTCCGCCGGGGCCGCCGGGCCGGCAGGTCCCGGCTGGTGGTGCACGTCCTGACACCGGCCGAGGCCACGGCGAGCACGGCCACGTCGGCGCAGCCCACCTTGGAAGCCTCCAAGGTGGGCTTCGTCGTGAGCAAGGCCGTGGGCAACTCCGTGGTGCGGCACCGGGTCAGCCGCCGGCTGCGCCACGTGGTGCGCGATCGGCTGAACTCCCTGCCGCCCGGAACTTCGCTGGTCGTCCGCGCGTTGGCACCGTCGGCCGACGCGGACAGCGCCGAGCTCGGCCGCGACCTCGACGCGGCGCTGCGCAAGGTGCTGCGATGACGACCTCCCAGGCGGGCCCCGCGGCGCGGGCCCTGCTGCTCCCGGTGCGCTTCTACCGGAAGTTCATCTCGCCCGCGCTGCCTCCGACCTGCCGTTTCCACCCCAGTTGCAGCACGTACGCGGTGGAGGCGTTGACCGTCCACGGTGCGCTGCGCGGTTCCTGGCTGACCCTGCGCCGGCTGGGCCGCTGCGGCCCCTGGCACCCTGGTGGCCTGGACCCGGTTCCGCCCAAGCGGGACGCGGTCCCCGACCTTCCTGCCGAGGAGTAGCTAGTGCTCAACTTCATCTACTACCCGGTGTCCTTCATCCTGTGGTGTTGGCACTGGGTGTTCGGCCACGTCTTCGGCGAGTCGAGCGGGTTCGCGTGGGCGCTGGCCGTGGTGTTCCTCGTCTTCACGCTGCGCGCCCTGCTGTTCAAGCCGTTCGTCGGCCAGGTGCGGTCGATGCGGAAGATGCAGGAGTTCGCGCCCGAGCTCCAGAAGATCAAGAAGAAGTACGGCAACGACCGGCAGCGCCAGGCCCAGGAGATGCAGAAGCTCCAGGCCGAGCACGGCGTGAACCCGCTGGGCGGCTGCCTGCCGATGCTGGTGCAGATCCCGGTGTTCATCGGTCTGTTCCACGTGCTGCGCTCGTTCCGGCCCGGCTGGGGCGAGGTCTACTTCTTCGACGCGGACGGCGTGAAGTCCTTCGTCGAGGCCAAGCTGTTCGGCGCGAACCTGTCGACCTTCATCACGATGCCGGCCGACGAGCTGGCGAAGTTCGCGACCGAGCGCAACGCGGTCATGCTGGTCTCGATCCCGCTGATGATCATCGCGTCGATCGCCACGCACTTCACCGCGCGGCACTCGGTGGCGCGGCAGACGCAGGCGGCGGCGGACAACCCGCAGACCGCCATCATGAACAAGCTGACGCTCTACATCTTCCCGCTGGGCGTGCTGGTCGGCGGCCTGTTCTTCCCCGTCGCGATCCTGCTGTACTGGCTGAGCAACAACGCGTGGACGCTGGGCCAGCAGTACGTGGTCTACCACAGCATCGACCGCGAGGAAGAGGCCAAGAAGGTCGAGGCGACCGCGCAGCGCCAGGCGCTCGCCCCCAAGCCGGGGCAGAAGCCGAAGCCCGGCGCCAAGCCGCAGCCGGGCGCCAAGCCGGTGACCGGCGCCAAGCCGCAGCCGCCGGGCGAGCAGGCCGACACCGAGCCGCCGGCCGAGCCGGACGCGCCGGGCGGGTCCACCGGGACGGCCAAGCCGTCCACCGAAGTTCCCGGTCTGAGCCCAGGCCGATCCGCGGGCAAGAAGCAGGGCAACAAGAAGCGTCGTTGACCCTGGAGAGGAGACATCGTGTCGGAGACGTTGCAGGCGGCCGACGTGGACGCGCCGGAGGCCGGGCAAGCACCGGCGGCGCGGTCGGGGAACTCGGAGGACCTGCTCGTCCAGGAGGGCGACATCGCCGGGGACTACCTGGAGCGGCTGCTCGACCTGCTCGACTACGACGGTGACATCGACCTCGACGTCGAGGCCGGTCGGGCGGTCGTCAGCATCGACGGCGGTGAGGACCTGGAGAAGCTGGTCGGTCCCCGCGGCACCGTGCTGGAGTCGTTGCAGGAGCTGACCCGGCTGGCCGTGCAGCAGGAGACCGGTGTGCGCAGCCGGCTCATGCTGGACATCGCCGGGTGGCGCGCGGGTCGCCGGGCCGAGCTGGCCGAGCTGGGGCGCACCACGGCCGAGAAGGTGGTGGCGACCGGCGAGAAGGTGCGGTTGCAGCCGATGACGCCGTTCGAGCGCAAGGTGGTGCACGACGCCGTCGCCGCGGTGGCGGGCGTGCACAGCGAGAGCGAGGGCGAGGAGCCGCAGCGCCGCGTGGTGGTGCTGCTGAAGTCCTGAGCGGGCGGACGCGCGTGCGGAAGGCCCTGGTTCCCGGTCGGGAACCGGGGCCTTTTGCGTTGGGGGGCGCGAGCGGCGCTTCACCTGCCGGTGGGGTTTCGGGTCCCCGGTCGGTGGTGCTCCCGGGGCCGACGGGTCAACGCGCGATCACCGGGCACCGCTCGTCCGCCGCCTCCCCGCCCCGCAGCGCGGGGTCGGTCAACCGCCGCACCTCAAGGTCCAGCCGCGCCGGCTCGTCCGGCGTCAGCGCGCACACGACCGCGTCCACCCCGGGGCCGCCAGGCCCGGAGTCGACCGGCCCGCAGCTGCCAGGCCCGCAGCCGACTGGCCCGCAGCTGCCAGGCCCGCAGCCGACCGGCCCGCAGCTGCCAGGCCCGCAGTCGACTGGCCCGGAGCTGCCAGGCCCGGAGTCGACTGGCCCGGAGTCGACCGGCCCGGAGCCGGTCACCTCGAAGTCGACCGGCCCACCGAGCCGCCGGAGATCGCGCGGGTGCCCCATCGCGCTCAGCACCCCCGACCGGCTCGCGTACACCGCAGCCCCTTCCCCTCCTCGCGTTTCACGTGAAACGGTCGCGACATGAGCGAGATCATCAGCCGCCTCCGCGTCGCCGCCTACGCCGTGATCATCGACGACGACCGCATCCTGCTGTCGCGCTGGCTCAGCCCGACCGGACCCCGGTGGATCCTGCCCGGCGGCGGGCTCGACCACGGCGAGGACCCGTACGACGCGGTGATCCGGGAGGTGTTCGAGGAGACCGGCTACCACGCGGCGGTGGACCGGCTGCTCGGCATCCAGAACGTCCACGGCCCGCTGCGGCACAACGAGGTCGAGTACGACTACCACCGCATCCGGATCATGTACGAGGCGCACGTGGTCGGCGGCGAGCTCACCTTCGAGGTGGGCGGCTCGACCGACCAGGCCGCGTGGTTCCCGCTCGACGAGGTGCCGGAACTCGACCCGGTCGAGTCGGTCCACTACGCCCTCGCCCTGCTGCGGTCCTCCCCCGCCGACGGCCGGATCGCCGGTTCGACGTGAAACCGGGGCGGTGTTTCACGTGGAACCGGCGATCCGCTCGCGGGTTCCACGTGAAACGCGGCGGACTCGCCGTGGCGTTTGGCGTGTCGGCGGGGTGATCCGTCATAGTGGGCACCGGCACATCTCGCCGGGCGCACAGCCCGCCGACGAGAGGTCGACCCCCATCAACCGCACCGACGACGCGTGCGGTTTCACGTGGAACGTCCCGGACGGAGTCATGGCCGAAGAGGTGGAAGACCGTGCGAAGCGGGTGTTCGGCGACCGCTACGAGAAGGCCGTCGCCTTCGCGGACCTGCTCACCGAGCACGGCGTCGAACGCGGCCTGATCGGTCCCCGCGAGGTCGACCGCCTCTGGGAGCGCCACCTGCTCAACTCGGCCGTCATCGCGGAGCTGTTCCCCGAGGGCAGTCGCGTCGTGGACGTGGGCTCGGGCGCGGGACTGCCGGGGATTCCCCTGGCGATCGCGCGCCCGGACCTCGACCTCACCCTCCTGGAACCGATGGCCCGCCGGGTGGCGTGGCTGACCGAGTGCGTCGGGGTGCTCGGTCTGGACGTCACCGTGCTCCGGGGGCGGGCGGAGGAGGGGCCGGTGCTCGACCGGCTGGCCGGCTGCGACGTCGTGACGGCCCGCGCGGTGGCCCCGCTCGACCGGCTCACCCGGTGGTGCCTGCCGCTGCTGCGGCCCGGTGGCCGCCTGGTGGCCCTCAAGGGCGAGAGCGCCGAGGAGGAACTGGCCCGCGACGCCGAGGCGGTGCGCAGGGCCGGCGGCGTCCGGGCCCGCGTCACCACCTGTGGTGGCGAGGTGCTCGAACCGCCGACGACAGTGGTACTCGTGGAGCGCGAAGACCAGGCGAGCGGCCGTGACGGCGCGCGGCGCAGAAGGAAGGATCGGTGAACGTGTACCCCGACCCCCGTCAACCGGTGTTCCGAGCGGCCGGTGTTCCACGTGGAACCACGCCGCACGACACGGTGGGGGCAGGCGAAGTGCTCCGCTCTGCGAGCAACGTGAACCCGGTAAACAACGTGGACCCGGCAGGAGACAGCACCGTGTGGACTCCCATCGCGGAAGAAGCGGCACGCGCGACTCGCGTCCTCCACCCCGACTCGCTCCAACTCCCCCGCCCAGCGCGTCGTCGCGTCTTCACCGTCGCCAACCAGAAGGGCGGCGTGGGCAAGACCACCAGCACGGTGAACGTGGCGGCGGCGCTCGCCATCCACGGGCTCAAGGTCCTCGTCATCGACCTCGACCCGCAGGGCAACGCGAGCACCGCGCTGGCCATCGAGCACCGCTCCGGCACGCCGTCGGTGTACGAGGTGCTGATCGGTGAGATCTCCGTCGCCGAGGCGGCGCAGGTCAGCAACCAGTCCCCCAACCTCTACTGCGTGCCCGCCACGATCGACCTCGCCGGCGCGGAGATCGAGCTGGTCTCGATGGTGGCCCGCGAGTCCCGCCTGAAGGAGGCCCTGAGCCCCGAGGCGCTGGACACGATCCAACCGGACTACGTGTTCATCGACTGCCCGCCGTCGCTCGGCCTGCTGACCGTCAACGCGATGGTGGCCGCGCAGGAGGTGCTGATCCCGATCCAGTGCGAGTACTACGCGCTGGAGGGGCTCGGGCAGCTGCTGCGCAACATCGAGCTGGTGCAGGCGCACCTGAACCCGACCCTGAACGTGTCCACCATCCTGCTCACCATGTACGACGGCCGCACGAAGCTGGCCGACCAGGTGACCAGCGAGGTGCGCGGCCACTTCGGCGACACGGTCCTCAGGACGGTCATCCCGCGCAGCGTGAAGGTGTCCGAGGCGCCGGGGTTCGGTCAGACGGTGCTCACCTACGATCCCGGTTCACGGGGTGCGATGAGCTACCTCGACGCGGCACGCGAGATCGCCGAGTACGGCGCGCGGATGGGGTCGGCATGACGGAACAGCGCAGGGGTGGCCTCGGTCGTGGTCTCGCGGCCCTGATCCCGAGCGGTCCCCCGCCGGGCGCGCCGGCGCCCGTCAGGGTGGCGTCGAACGGCGGGTCGTCCGCCCCCGTGCTGGACACCAACTGGCACACCACGACCTCCTCCCCCACCGGGGAGGTGGCCGGTGCGGTGTACCAGGAGCTGCCGGTCACCTCGATCCGCACGAACCCGAAGCAGCCGCGGCAGGTCTTCGACGACGAGGCGCTGCGCGAGCTGGAGCACTCGATCCGCGAGTTCGGGCTCATGCAGCCGATCGTGGTGCGCTCCACCGGGCCCGACTCCTACGAGCTCGTCATGGGCGAGCGGCGGTGGCGGGCGACCCAGCTGGCGGGGCTGAAGACGATCCCGGCGATCGTCCGGCAGACCGCCGACGACGTGATGCTGCGCGACGCGCTGCTGGAGAACATCCACCGCGTCCAGCTGAACCCGCTCGAAGAGGCGGCGGCCTACCAGCAGCTGTTGCAGGAGTTCGGCGTCACGCACGAGGAGCTGGCCGACCGCATCGGCCGCAGCCGCCCGGTGGTCACCAACACCATCCGGCTGCTGAAGCTCCCCCTCCCCGTGCAGCGGCGGGTGGCGGCCGGTGTGCTGTCCGCCGGGCACGCCCGCGCGCTGCTCGGTCTGGACGACCCGGGCGTGCAGGAGGAGCTGGCGACCCGGATCGTGGCGGAGGGCATGTCGGTCCGGGCGACCGAGGAGGCGGTGACCCTCGCGAAGGGCGTCGAGCCGGCCAAGGCGAAGCAGGCGCGGCGCAAGCCGATGCAGGCGCCGGGTCTCCAGGAGTTGGCCGAGCGGCTGTCGGACGACTTCGACACGCGGGTGAAGGTCGAACTCGGGCAGCGGAAGGGCCGGATCGTGGTCGAGTTCGGCTCCGTGGACGATCTTGAGCGGATCATCTCGATCATGTCACCGGAAGCGACAAATCGGACACGATCGGGCGACTAGGGATCACCCCGGGGACTTATGTCACGGTTACGATTGCGGCCCGTGTCCGAGTGGACACGGGCCGCAATCGGCTTTTCGGGATCGTCAGCGAGCCACCGCGCGCTCGACCAGACCGGCGTAGATCTCCCCGAGGGACCGGCCGGCCGCCTCGACCGCCATCGGCAGCAGCGAGGTCTCGGTCAGGCCGGGCGAGACGTTCACCTCCAGGAAGTGGACCGTGCCGTCGGGCGCCACGACGGCGTCCGTCCGCGACACGTCGCGCAGACCCAGCAGCCGGTGCGCCGACACCGCCAGCTCCCCGACCGCCTGCGCGGTCTTCTCGTCCAGCCGCGCCGGCGCGTGGAAGTCGGTCAGGCCCGCGGTGTACCGGGCGGTGTAGTCGTAGACGCCGCTCTCCGGCACGACCTCCACCGGCGGCAGGGCGAAGGGCCCGTCCGGGCCGTCCACGACCGCCACGGCCACCTCGACGCCCTCCACGTACCGCTCCGCCAGCACCGTGTCGCCGTAGGCGAGGCAGCCGACCATCGCGGCGGGCAGCTCGGCGGCGTCCCGCACCACCCGGGCGCCCAGCGCCGACCCGCCCTGGTCGGGCTTGAGCATCAGCGGCAGCCCGAGCCGGTCGACCATCGCGTCCAGCACGGGCTGCGCGCCCAGCTCCCGGAACGTCGCGTGCGGCAGCACGGCCCACTCCGGCGTGGCCAGGCCCGCGCGGGCCACCTCGCCCTTGGCGGTCGGCTTGTCCCACGCCCGGCGGCACGCGCGGGGGTCCGTGCCGACGAACGGCACGCCGAGGAGTTCCAGGATCGTCTGCACCGACCCGTTCTCCCCCTCGCCGCCGTGCAGCGCCACGACCACGGCGTCCGGCCGGTGCTCCTTCAGCCGGGTGAGCAGGTTCGCGTCGGCGTCCCACTCCTCCACGACCAGACCGACCGAGCGCAGCGCCGCGGAGAGCCTGCGACCGGACCGCAGGGACACCTCCCGCTCGTGCGAAAGGCCACCGGACAGCACTGCGACCCAGCGGTTGGACAACGTCTCTTCTCCTGATCAGGCGGTGTCGGGCGACGGGGTCTGGGGACCCCCGGAAGAACGCGACTCGACGGCGCGGTTCGGCGGCGTCGGGCCGAACGTCTCGTGCAGCTCCACCTCGTCCTTGATGACGTTCGCCAGCCGCCGCACGCCCTCGCGGATGCGCTCCGGCGTCGGGTAGCAGTACGAGATGCGCAGCTGGCGGCTGCCCAGGCCGTCGGCGTAGAAGCCGGTGCCCGACGCGTACGCGACGCGCTGGGTGACGGCCCGCGGCAGCATGGCCTTGGTGTCGATGCCCTCGGGCACGGTGATCCACACGTAGAACCCGCCGCTGGGTTTGTTCCACGTGGAACCGAGCGGCATGTGCTGCTCCAACGCGGAGATCGCCGCGTCGCGCCGCTCGCGGTACGCCTCGCGGTAGGTCTTGATCTGGCCCTTCCAGTCCTGGGTGGCCAGGTAGCGGGACACGATCATCTGGTTGAGCGTGGGCGGGCACAGCGTGGCCGACTCGGCCGCCAGCACCAGCTTCTCCCGCACGGCGTGCGGCGCGAGCACCCAGCCGACCCGCAGGCCGGCGGCGAAGGTCTTGGAGAACGAGCCGAGGTAGACCACGTTGTCCGGGTCGGTCGACCGCAGCGCCGGGTAGGTGACCCCGTCGAAGCCCAGCAGGCCGTACGGGTTGTCCTCGACCACCAGGATGCCGTGGGCGCGGCAGATCTCCAGGACTTCCGCCCGGCGCTGGACGGCGAGCGTCACGCCGGCGGGGTTGTGGAAGTTCGGGATCGTGTAGAGGAACTTGATCCGCCGGCCGGCCCGCCCGACCGCCGCGATCGCCTCGCGCAGGTTCTCCGGCACCAGGCCGTCCGCGTCCATGGCCACGTGCACGACCTGCGCCTGGTAGGCGGCGAACGAGCCGAGCGCGCCCACGTAGGACGGACCCTCGGCCAGCACCACGTCACCCGGGTCGCAGAAGATGCGGGTGACCATGTCCAGGCCCATCTGGGAGCCCACGGTGACCACCACGTCGTCCGGGTGGGCCTTGATGCCCTCCAGGGCCATGACCTCGCAGATCTGCTCGCGCAGCTCGGGCACGCCGTGCGCGCTGCCGTACTGGAGGGCCACCAGGCCCTCGGTGGCGATCAGGTCGCCCACCTCGGCGCTCAGCGAGTCGAGCGGGAGCGCCGCCAGGTGGGGCATCCCTCCCGCCAGGGACACCACCTCCGGCCGGCTCGCCACCGCGAACAGCGCCCGGATCTCCGATGCCGTCATGCCCGCCGTCCGCGCCGCGTATCGGCGCAGGTGGGGGTCGAGACTTCTGGCACCCTGCTTCGGGGGCTGATCGGGTAGGTTCACGGGGAACTCCGTTTGGTGGATTTACCGGCGGGTATGTTCCCGCCCGAGTGTAACGGCCGTCCCGTTCGGGGCATCTGCCTTCCGGGCCGGGGTCACAACCGCATATCCTCGTACGGGGTGTCCGCCGGGGGCTTGGAGGTCGGGGTGTCGCGTCGTGTTGTGGGCGTCACCTTGGACAACCTGGAGCACCTGGCCAAGCACAGCCGCACGTGCGTCTTCTGGGAGCTCGCGCCCCACCTGAAGGAGCAGGCCGAGGAGTTCGGCGACACCGAGTTCGAGAAGGAGGCATGGGTCTCCAGCGTCCTGCTCGAATGGGGTTCGTGCGGTCGGATCATCTACTGCGACGGCATCCCGGCGGGCTCGGTGTTCTACGCGCCCCCCGCGGCCGTGCCCCGCTCGCTGGCCTTCCCCACCTCCCCCGCCAGCCCCGACGCGGTGCTGATGACCGGCCTGGAGGTGCTGCCCGAGTTCCGCGGCGGCGGCCTCGGCCGGGTGCTGGTGCAGACCGTGGCGAAGGACCTGACCCGGCGCGGCGTGAAGGCGATCGAGGCGTTCGGCGACAACCGCCCGGACGAGGGCCAGAGCTGCGTGACGCCGGCCGACTTCCTGCTCCAGGTGGGCTTCAAGACCGTGCGGCCGCACCCCCGCTGGCCGCGTTTGCGGCTGGAGCTGCGCAGCGCGTCCTCGTGGAAGGAAGACGTCGAGGCGGCGCTGGAGCGGCTGCTCGGCTCCGTGACGGTGTCGACCGCCCCGGTCGCCGAGCCGAGCCTCCGTCCCGCCTGAACTGCCCGTTCCTCCTGCGGTCCTCTTCCCGCGCGTTGACGTACGCGCATGTGCCCGCACATGCGCGGGGCGGAGGCGGACGCGAGGCCCGGTTCCGCGTACGTGACCTCCGTCGGGAGCACGCCCGGGAGGGTGCGGGAGGCGCCGACCTCTCGGCGGAGTACCGCGCCGCGGGCATGTGACCCACCTGGCGGACAGCGGGCCCCCGCGTCCTCAATAAGATCGACTTCCGTGGACACCGGGGCGGAGATCCAGCGCGAAGTGCTCGCGGAGGTCGAGGGTCGGCGCGACTTCCAGCGGCTCCAGCGGATGCTGGAGGACTGGCAGGCGCGGGGCGTCCCGGCCGAGCTCCTGGCCGACGAGCTGACCGACCTCATGCTCGACCTGCGGGCCCAGAACCGGGCGGACGACGAGGACGCGGTGGGCCGGGTCCTGGACACCCTCGGCGGCTGGTGAGGCCCGGGGCCGGCGCGCGGCACCCCGAGGGGTGCCCGCCGGCCCCGGGGTGCTCAGCGCGCCTGGCCGAACGCCACCTCGTGCCGCACCAGGTCGTCCAGGGTGAAGGTGCCCGTGGGCTGGTCGTCCTTGCCCAGCAGGTACAGCCGCTTTACCGCGACCAGGATGCCCTCGGCCACCACGTCCCGGAACGACGGGTTCGCCAGCCGCTGCCGGTCGCCGGGGTTGGTCAGGTAGCCGACCTCGATGCGGACCGCCGTGCACCGGGTCATCCGCAGCATGTCCCACGTCTTGGCGTGCGCGCCGCAGTCCGGCAGCCCGGTCCGGGCCACGATCTCGCGCTGGATGATCCCGGCCAGCGCCTCGCCGACGGTGGACGTGGTGCCCGCGCCGCCGGTGCTGCCGAAGTGGAAGGTCGCCACCCCGGAGGCCAGGGGCGAGTGGTTGGCGTCGACGTGCAGCGACAGGATGAGGTCGGCGCCCGCCTCGTTGGCGAACCGGGCCCGCTCGCCCTCGTCGGGGTTGTTGCGCGGACCCCGCGTGAGCAGGGCCTCCATGCCGGTGGCGGCCATCTTGCCCTCCAGCAGCCTGGCCAGGTCCAGCATCAGGTCCGCCTCGGACACGCCGTCGACCACGACACCGCGGTCCTCGCCGCCGTGGCCCGGGTCGATGATGATGCGCTTGCCCGACAGCCTCGGCCCGGCCCGCCGGACCCGCTCCTGCTCGCGCAGGAACACCGGCCGGCCGCCGCGCACCTTGGGCTGGAGCTGGCGCAGCGCGCGCACCGTGTCCGGCCCGCACATGCCGTCGGAGACGAGGCCGTAGTCGCGCTGGAAGTTCTTCAGGGCCTGCTCGGTCTGCTGGCCGAACTCGCCGTTCGCGCGGCCCGCGTCGTAGCCCAGCTCCAGCAGGCGCTCCTGGAGGGCGGAGACGTCGTCACCGGTCACCGGCTGCGCCATCAGGAACGCGAGCGGGCGGTCGCCGAGCCGGTAGGTCGCGTCGCGCAGCGCGCGGTAGGTGGCCGGACCGACGACACCGTCGGTGATGAGACCCCGCTGCTGCTGGAACGCTCGCACGGCGTGCTCGACCGGGAGGTCGAACACCTGCGACGGCTGCGGATCGGACAGCAGGCCGAGCTTGGTCAGCGTGGCCCTGACCTCGGCGACGTCCGGTCCGAAATCCCCGCGGCGGAGTAGCGGCATGCACCCCTCGCTCAACTAGGCGCCGACGGGTGTCGACGCGGAACTTGACGCCTCATTGTGCCTTGCTCAACCGGCGCCCACTCGCGGGGCTACTGCGTGTGGTTACTGCTCCACGAACGAGTGACCCGCCCCTTCCCGGAAGAAGACGGACGGGTCACTCGAACGGTTGCTTCAGAGCACGTCGGACAGGTCCCTGAGCAGCGCGGCCTTCGGCTTGGCGCCCACGATCTGCTTCACCGGGCGACCGCCCTGGAACAGGATCATGGTCGGCACCGACATGATCTGGTAGTCGCGGGCGATCGAGGGGTTCGCGTCGATGTCGAGCTTCGCCACGGTGATCTTCTCGGCGTGCTCGGCGGCGATCTCCTCCAGGACCGGGGCGACCATCTTGCACGGGCCGCACCAGGTCGCCCAGAAGTCGACCAGGACCGGCTTCTCGCTGGTCAGCACGTCCTCGGTGAACGTCTGCGCGGACGTGACCACGGTGGAGCCTGCCATTGTGTTGTTCTCCTCTTCGGCGTGGGGTTCAGCTGGTGGTGACGGGCTCGCCGTAGCCGCCGCCGACGTGCTCGGCGGTGACCGCGGCCTCCGCCTCACCGTGCTCGGCGAGCCAGCGCTCCGCGTCGATCGCGGCGGAGCAGCCCGAGCCGGAGGCGGTGATGGCCTGGCGGTAGGTGTGGTCGACGAGGTCGCCCGCGGCGAACACCCCGTCCAGGTTCGTGTGCGTCGTGCGGCCCCGGACCTGGACGTAGCCCTCGTCGTCCAGCTCGACCTGGTCCGCGACCAGGGAGCTGCGCGGGTCGTGGCCGATGGCGACGAAGAACCCGGTGAACGGGTGCTCGCCCACCTCGCCGGTCCGGGTGTCGCGGACCTTCAGCCCGGACACCGAGTTCTCGCCCAGCACCTCGACGACCTCGGCGTGGAGCAGCCACTTGATCTTCTCGTTGCTCCGCGCCCGCTCCAGCATGATCCGGGAGGACCGGAAGTCCTCGCGGCGGTGGATGATCGTGACCGAACGGGCGAACTTGGTGAGGAAGGTGGCCTCCTCCATCGCCGAGTCGCCGCCGCCGACCACCGCGATGTCCTGGTCGCGGAAGAAGAAGCCGTCGCAGGTGGCGCAGGCCGACACACCGCGGCCGAGCAGCTCCTGCTCACCGGGCACGTTCAGGTAGCGGGCCGCCGCGCCCATGGCCAGCACGACCGCGCGCGCCGAGTAGCGCTTGCCGTTGGCCGTGACGTGCTTGACCGGGCCGTCGAGCTCCAGGGCGTCGACGTCCTCGGCGCGCAGCTCGGCGCCGAAGCGCTTGGCCTGCTCGCGCATCTGCTCCATCAGGTCCGGGCCCATGATGCCGTCGCGGAAGCCCGGGTAGTTCTCGACCTCGGTGGTGGTCATCAGCGCGCCGCCGTACTGGGAGCCCTCGAACACCAGCGGTTCGAGCTGGGCGCGTGCCGCGTAGACCGCCGCGGTGTACCCGGCGGGCCCCGATCCGACGATGATCAGGTTCCGAACGTCCGACACCCTCGACCTCCGTAAGTCGTCCCGGACCGGGGTCACCCGGCCCGGCTCTTCGCTCAACGGATCGTAGGGTGCGGTAATTCCGCACCGGTCGGGTGAGCTGGACTACGGTTCGATGGTGCTGTTGGCGAGCACGCCGTCGGGGTTGTCCGGGCCGCACGTGTCGGGGTCGACCACCACGATCCGGTAGGCGCCGGGCGAGCCACCCGGCAGGATCGCCATGACGGCCGGCTTCTCGTCCAGCGAGATCGGGCTGACGCCGAGCGGCTTGCCCGCCGTGATCCCCGCGCCGGCCAGGCACCCGGCCAGCTGGTCCTGGTTCTCCAGCGGGCCGTAGTTCTGGGCCTTGAGCACGTCGCCGAACACCGGGCCGAAGTTCTCGTCCCGCACCGCCAGGGGCGGCGCGTCACCGGGGCCCCCGCTGGCGGTGACCGGCGGGTTCGAGGGCGTCGCCCCGGCCACGCTGTCGGTGGCGCTGTTGTCCCGGGGCACCGTCAGCACGGCGATGCCGACCGCCGCGGCGGCCGCCACCAGGACGCCCGCGCCCAGGCCGAGGCGCTTGTTGCGCTTGGCGCGGGCGGCGGCGAGGTCGAGCACCGGCGCGGCGGGGCGGAACTCCTCGGCCGCCCGGCGGGCCTCCTGGGCCAGCGCCGCGTCGATCCGCTCGGCCACCTCGCGCGGCATCGGGATCGGCGGCGCGTCACGCAGTCCGCGCAGGTCGTGCAGCGTCGCGTCGAGCGCGGCCAGGACCTCCCGCGCCTCGGGGTCGTCCTCGACCAGGGGGCGCAGCTCGGCTTCGGTGCCGGGGTCCAGGACCCCGGCGTGCAGATCGGCCAGCAGGTCGACGGACCACGGCGGCCCCGAACGCCGCGCATTGCCGGTCATCGTTCCTCCCACTGACGTCCCTGTTGCACCTGCACATCGTTTCCTGGGACGTTCGCATCTGCACCCTGGTTCCGGAGGTGCCCCAGAACTTTGGCCAGCTTCGCCCGCCCGCGGGCGCAGCGCGACTTCACGGTTCCCTCCGCGATGCCGAGCATCCGCGCGGTCTCCGCCACCGAGTAGCCCTCCACGTCGACCAGCACGATCGGGGCGCGCTGCTCCTCCGGCAGCTCGTTCAGGGCGTCCCGGATGATCAGCCGGGTCTCCCGCTCGGCCATCGCGTCGCGCGGCGCGACCGGCTCGCCGGGACCGGCCTCGGGCAGCGGCACGGTCGGTCTGGTTTGTCGCCGCCGCATCCGGTCCAGGCAGGCGTTCACCACTATTCGGTGCAGCCACGTCGTGACCTGCGACTCGGCGCGGAAGCTGCCCGCGGCCCGGAAGGCGGAGATGAACGCCTCCTGCAACGCGTCGGCCGCTTCCTCGGGATCGCGCAGGGTGCGCAGGGCGACGGCCCACATCCGGTCCCGGTGCCTGCGCACCAGCTCCGAGAAGGCGTGCGGGTCACCGGCGGCGTGCGCCGCGATCAGGGCTGCGTCCGAGCTGGCTGCGGCGGTCACGCGAAAGAGGGTATCGGTGCTGCCCCGGCGCGGTCCGATCACCCGTGCGGGGAGGCGCGCCCACCGCGGTCGGGCACGCCGGTCAGCGGGCCTACTGGGCCCGCGTGTAGACCAGTTCCGCGATCTCCGACTTGTTGTTGCGGCCGCTGCCCGCCAGCTTCGTCACCCACACCAGGACGTGCTGGGCCGGGTCGTGGTCGTTCAGCTGGATCTGGGTCTGCCCCGCCGACAGGGTCGCGGTCCCGATGACCCTCGTCTCCTCCAGCGGCGCGTCCGGCGCCCCGGCCACCCGGATCTCCACCACCGTGCCCTCGCTGGGCGAGGTGATGGTCACCGACGCCAGCTTGACCGGCTCGGCGAAGCCCGCCATCAGCCCGATCCCCGGCTTGAGCGCCGGGAACGGCTGGAAGTAGTTCTCGGTCTGCCACACCGTGGTCGGGTTGCCGTCGGCCGCGCGGCTGGACCGGTTGGCGTTGTCCGGCTGGTTGGTCACGTCGTACACGCCGACCGACGCGGGCTGCACCGGTCCCGCCGGCCGCGGCGCGGGTGGCGCCGGCTGGCCGCTCTGCCCCGGCTCGGCCGACTGCCCGATCACCACGGTCGGCCCGCCGCCGCCGGTCGGCTCGTCGCTGAAGAAGCTCACGATCTGGAAGCTCAGCCAGGCGATCACGCCGAGCGTGGCCACCGCCAGCACGGCCACGCTGATCATCAGCTTGCGCTTCTGCTCCTTGCCGCGCACCGGCCGCTGCGTGGTCCACACCGCGCCGTCGTCCGCGTCGCCGCCGGGCACCGGGTCGATCATCGCGGTCTGCGCCTCGGACGAGGAGATCTGGTCGAGCACCTGGAGGATCGCCGCGCTGGTCCGGATACCGCCGACGCTGGTGTCCTCCAGGCTGCGCACCGCCACCGACGACAGCTCGTGCGGCACGTACGGGTGGATCGCGCTCGGCGCGAGCACCGCCCCGTCCGGCCCGGTCGGGGCCACCGGCACGCTCTCCGGGCCGCCCGGCAGCGCCCACTTGCCGGTGAGCAGCAGGTACAGGACCGCGCCGAGGCCCTTCACGTCGTCGCGCGCGATCGCGTCCGGGCGCGGGCCGGGGAACGCCAGCCGCAGCCGGCCGTCCGGCGTGACCCGGATGCGCTGCGGGTGGTCGGCGCCCAGCACCAGGCCCGCGTGGTGCGCGCCCTCGATGGCGGCGCCGAGCGGTTCCAGCAGCCTGGTCGCCGCGCCCGCCTGGAGCGGGCCCTTGGCGATCAGCGCCACGAGCTCCGAGCCCTGGGTCCACTCGGCCACGACGATGCCGAGGATGCCGTCACCGAGCTGAATCCCGGCACCGGGCGTGAGCACGTCGATCACCCGGGCGACGCCCGGGTGGGTGAAGCTGGCCGCGTGCGTGGCGCGTTCGGTGATCCGCTTGGCGCGCGCCACCGAAGCCTGGTCGGCCGGGTTGCCCACCAGGACGGTCAGCGCCACGTCCCGGTTGAGCTGCCCGTCGCGGGCCCGCCACAGCTCCGCGTCGCACCGGCGGTCCACTCCGGACGCTTCCAGCAGCCGGTAGCGGCCGCCACCGATCACCCCGCCGGGGACCAGCGAGGTGTTCTGGATCGGGCCGCTGCTCACGGCCCTGAGAGTACGGGAACGGGGCGCACCGCAGCGGTCACCGACGGCCCACCAAACGACTGATCTTGTCCAGGGCGGGCTTCACCTCGGGCACCTTGAACAGCGCCAGCAGCGCGAAACTCAGCGGCAGGCCCACCGCGCCCTGGATCACGAGCTCCACCCAAGCGCCCGTCACGCGGGATTCGATTCCCAGTCCTTGGACGGCGAGCCAGGCGAGACCGGTGGCCGCGCCGAACGCGATCGCCGACGCCACCACCGTGAGGCAGAGGGTCCACGCCGTGTAGCCCGTGCGCAGCCGGCCCAGCCGGACCCGCAGCCACACCTGGCCGACCAGCGCGCCCACCACGAAGCTCAGCGACATCGCGACCGACACGCCCACGGCCAGCTTGTCCGGCGGCGAGAACTCCAGGAACGCGTAGAGCAGCCCGATCCGCGCCACCACGATGACGGCCTGGATCACCGTGGGCGTCCGGGCGTCCTTCAACGCGTAGAACACGCGCAGCTGGAGCAGCGTGATCGCGTACGGGACCAGGCCGAACGCCGACAGCGCCAGCGCCGTGCCGATCGCCTCGCCGCCCTCGACCCCGGACTCGCCGTGCGCGAACACCGCCAGGCCGATCGACACGCCGGCCACCGTCAGCAGCGCGCTGAACGGCATCAGCAGGATCGCCGACATCCGGTTGCCGAACGACAGGTCGCCGACCAGCGCGCCCGTGTCGTTCGCCGCCGCCGCGCGGCTCATCCGCGGCATCAGCGCGGTCAGCAGCGACACGCCCAGCACGCCGTAGGGCACCTGCGCGATCAGCCACTGCATGTTGTAGACGGTGATCGCGCCCTTGTCGTTGGTCGCGACGCGGGTCAGCACGACCATGCTCACGAACCCCAGCGCCACGTACAGCAGCACCCAGAACGCCAGCCCGCCGAACTCGGCCAGCCTGCGGTCCCAGCCCCAGCGCCAGCGGAACCGAAACCCGGTCCGCCGCATCGCGGGCAGCAGGACCAGCGCCTGGAGCGCCACGCCCGCCATCGTGCCCAGGCCCAGGACCAGGAGCTTCGGCTGCCCCATCTGGACCGGGTCGAGCGAGATCTCCCCCGGCACCGCCCAGTAGACGGCCAGCGTCACGATCACCACGACGTTGTTCAGCACCGGCGCCCAGGTGGGCAGGCCGAACACGTTCCGGGTGTTGAGGATCGCGCCCAGCAGCGCGGACAGGCCGTAGAACACGATGCCCGGCAGCACCAGGTAGGCGAACGCGGTGACCAGCGCCGGGTTGGCGTCCGACGAGGAGTCGATGAACAGCGCGGTCAGCAGCGGCGCGCAGGCGATCGCGATGGCCGTGCCGATGCCCAGCACCACCGCGGCCATGGTGATCAGCCACTGCGCGTACGACTCGCCGCCGTCGCCGTCCTCCTTCTCGGCGCGCACCAGCAGCGGGATGGCCACGCTGGTCAGCACGCCGCCGAGCAGCAGCTCGTTGATCATCGTGGGCAGCGTGGTCGCGACCTGGTAGGAGTCGTTGAGCACGTTGATGCCGATCACCGAGACCAGCAGCAGCTTGGACAGCAGTCCCGAGGCGCGGCTGACGATCGTGGCGAGGGCCATGGAGCCGCCGGCACGGGCCAGCGACGGCGCGTTCTGCTGCTGTTCCTGCTGGGTCACCGTTGTTCCGCTCAACTCGTGCTCGACTTCTCCGGCGTGATGCCGCCGGCGTCGTCCGGCACCCGCACGGCGGCCGCCCGCGCCGCCCGCACCCGGCGGTAGATGCGCCGGGCGGACAGCAGGACCAGCGCGGCGCCCGCCAAGCCGGTGATGACGACGGTGATCGTCCCGTACACCGAGGACGACACCTCCAACCGGGCCCGTTCACCGAGCTCGACCCCGCTGGCCGTGACCAGCCGGACGTGCACCGGGAACCGCCCGGACCGCTGCACCTCCACCTGCACGGGCACCAGCCGGTCGCCGCGCGCGGGCAGCTGGTACACCTGCTCGTCCCGGGCGTCGATGCCCGGTGTGTCCTCGATCACCACCCGCACGGTCACCCGCACGTCCAGCCGGTTCTTCACCGACAGCGGGATCGGGCTGTCCCCGGAGCCGAGCAGGATCGGGCTGTTCGGCTCGGTGACCGTGACCTGGCTCAGCAGCCCGTCGACCTGCTCGCGGCCGACGGCCAGCGCGGTGCGCGCGCCGGCCTCGTTGCCGCGCCACGCCCCGGACACCGCGCGCAGCAGGTCCAGCCGCAGCGGGTCGACCAGGTCGGCGGGCTCGGCCGAGGCCGCGTCCTGCTGGCTCATCGAGTCGGCCAGCAGCCGCACCTCGTCCCAGGAGGCGGCCACCTCGGCGGTCACCGCGGGCGGCACCTCGCGCGCGCCCGACTCGACCGGGTAGCTCAGGGCGGCCGTTTGCTCGGGCGTGCCCGCGAGCAGCGAGCCCAGTCCGACCGGCGTGGCGAACCCGTCGCCGACCAGGGACTCCGTCGTGCGGATGAGGGTCTCCACCTCGCCGTTCGGCGCGTTCCAGCGGCGCGGGGGCGCGAGCACCACGTGCTGGCCGGTGCTCTGGAAGGCGGTCCGGAAGGTCAGCGCGGCCAGCGCGTTCTGCACCGACACCGGGCGCGTCTCGGTCGGGGTGGTCACGCCCGCCACCGGCCGGGTCTCCGCCGCGCCCCGGAGCGCGTCGGACACCATCCCGTCGATGCGGACGGCCTTGACGGTCCGGTCCTCGGCGGCGGCGTTCCCGTCCCCGGGGCTGCCGGGGTCGGGGTCGGCGGCGGGGTCGGTGGTGCCGTCGGCGGGGGCGGCCGGCGTGGTGGCCGGGGTGCTCTTCGGGGTGCCGTCGCCGTCGTCCGGGCTGTCGCCCGGGTCGCCCGCGTCGAGCCGGACCGGCCCGGTGCCGGGCGTGCCCGCCACCGCCGACTGGTCGAGCACGAGCGAGGTGACGCCGCCCGCGACCAGGTCGTCCAGCGCCTGCTGGTCGAGCACGCCGTCCTCGGGCCAGGTCAGGCCCTCCGTCGGCTGCACCTCCAGCACCTCTCGCACGACGTCCGCGCCGGCCAGCGCCAGCCGGCCCAGGTCGGTGAGCCGGGCGCGGGACAGCGCGACCACGTCCGCGCCCGCGTCCGGCAGCGCGATCACGCACCGGCCGCTCGCCGACAGCTTCAGCTGCGACAGCCACAGCTCGGCCTCGCCCTCGCCCCGGCCCGCACCCTGGCCGCGCACCTCGTAGCCCTCGGCCATGGCGGCGACCGTGCGCAGCAGGTCCGGGTCGACGGCCAGGCACACGCCCTGCCCCAGCCGGCTGTTCAACGCCGACTGGTAGCCCTTGAGCAGGCCCCACAGGCGACCGCGCATGGCCAGCGAGTCCGCCAGCTCGTCGTCGGTGAGCACGGTCGGGTTCGTGCCGGCGATCCGCGGCCGGTCGGCCAGCGGCCACAGCACGGTGACCTTGGCCGGGTTCGCGGGCGGCGCGGGCGGCGCGCCGCCGGGCACCGACAGGACCGGCAGCAGCGTGCTCAGCGCGGCCAGCCGGGCCCGGCCGCCGAAGTCGGGGGTGCCGTTGATGTTGGCCAGGATCGGGTAGATGCCCGGCTCCTCGACCTGGAGCGAGGTCCGGCCGGCGCCGCGCAGCGGCACGGTCAGCTCGAACGGCTTGGACTCGTCCCGCTCCAGGCGGTCCACGATCGGGGTGAACGAGGGCTGCACGAACTCCGCGTCGGCGGGTTCCCGCAGCGCCTGGCGGACGTCGGCCTCGTCGGTCAGCGCCTCGCCGCGCTCCAGGCGCAGCTCGATGTCCTCGATGAACCGGTCGCCGACGTTGACGACCTTGCCGCGGATCCGGACCGAGTCCGTGCCCGCCGTGACCACCCGCGGGTGCAGGTCCTCCACGTCCAGGCGCAGGTAGACCTGCGACTGCTGGCCGGGTTGGCCGGTCACCGCCCGGGTGGCCCACACCTGGGTGGCGGGGGCCGGTCGGACCGGCAGCCTGCCGTCCTGGGGCGCCGCGTGCGCGGGTGAGGTGACCATGACCAACCCGGCCACCGCGAGTGCGGCCAGCAGCCGTTTCACGCCGACTCCGCTCCATCCGTCCGGTACCCGGTCGTGCGGTACCCCGTGTTCTGGTACCCGGCGCCGTCGCACCGGGTGCTGTCGTGCTGCGTGCTGTCGTGCTGCGTGCTGTCGCGCTCGGCGATCAGCTCGGCGGCGCGGCGCACCAGCCGGCGCTCGTCCGCGTAGGCGAGCCGCTCGTCCAGTTCGCCAAGGGGCACCCACGCCACCTCGGTGACCTCCACGTCTTCGTCGGACAGCTCACCGCCCAGCGCCTCCAGCAGGAAGTGGTGGACGGTCTTGTGCACCCGCCGGTCCTCGGCGACGAACCAGTAGTCGATCGAACCCAGCGGCCGGAGCACCCTGCTATGAATACCGGTCTCCTCGGCGACCTCGCGCACCGCGGTCTGCTCCGCGGTCTCACCGGCCTCGATGTGCCCCTTGGGCAGGGACCACAGCAGGCGCCCGCGCCGGTCCAGCCGCCCGATGACGGCGGCCGCGCGCCGCTGGAAGTCCAGCACCAGCCCACCCGCCGAGGTCTCGTCGACGGTCTTCAGCCGACGGCCCCGGCGCCGGTTGCGGCGCCTCGGCTTGGGACCGCCGGAGCGACCGGACGACTGGGGCATGGTCCCGATCGTAATGCGGACCAGCGATTACGGGGCGTGGCGGTCATGTTGCACAGGGTCGTTCACGCTCGGCCCCGCCGGTCGCGGGCCCGGATCGGCCCGGGGAGGTCGCGTGGTGGTCGCGCGGTCCCCGGCGCCCGGTGGGCGACGCGATCTCGTTCGGGCGAGGGGCGCGCGCCCAGTACCCTGGCTCCCCGTGTCCGGATCGAACGTCCCCACCGCACCCAGCCCCACCGGGCAGGACAATGCCGTGGTGGAACTGCTGAGCGCCTCACCCGTCGTCGAAGAGCTGGCCGCCCGCTTCGACGCGGCCGGTCACCGCCTCTACCTGGTGGGCGGCAGCGTGCGGGACGCCGTGCTCGGGCGCCTGTCCGGCGACCTCGACTTCACCACCGACGCCCGGCCCGACCGGATCACCGCCCTGCTCAAGGGCTGGGCGGACGCGATCTGGGACACCGGCATCGCGTTCGGCACGGTCGGCGCGACCAAGCACGGGCGGACCGTCGAGGTCACCACGTTCCGCGCCGAGACCTACGACGGCGTCAGCCGCAACCCCGAGGTGACCTTCGGCGACACCGTCGAGGGCGACCTGGTCCGCCGGGACTTCACCGTCAACGCCATGGCCTACGACGTGGTCAACCGCGTGCTCATCGACCCGACCGACGGCCGGGGGGCGCTGCGCGACCGGGTCCTGGACACGCCGGCCACCCCGCAGGAGTCGTTCTCCGACGACCCGCTGCGGATGCTGCGCGCCGCCCGCTTCGTCTCCCAGCTGGGCTTCCGGGTGGCGCCGCGCGTCCGCGAGGCGATGACCGCGATGGCCGGCGAGCTCGGCCGCATCACCGCCGAGCGCGTCCAGGTCGAGGTGTCCAAGCTGCTCACCGGCGAGCACCCACGCGCGGGCGTGGAGCTCGTGGTCGACACCGGGCTGGCCGACGTCGTGCTGCCCGAGCTGCCCGCGATGAAGCTGGAGATCGACGAGCACCACCAGCACAAGGACGTCTACCACCACTCCCTGGTGGTCCTGGAGCAGGCGATCGACCTGGAGGACGGGCCCGAGCCGGACCTGGTGCTGCGCCTCGCGGCCCTGCTGCACGACATCGGCAAGCCGGGCACGCGGCGGTTCGAGGAGGGCGGCGGGGTCTCGTTCCACCACCACGAGGTGGTCGGCGCGAAGATGGTCCGCAAGCGTTTGCGCGCCCTGAAGTACGCCAAGGACATCACCGAGGACGTCGCCCAGTTGGTGTACCTCCACCTGCGCTTCCACGGCTACGGCACCGGGGAGTGGACCGACTCGGCGGTGCGCCGGTACGTGACCGACGCGGGCCCGGTGCTGTCGCGCCTGCACAAGCTCGTCCGGGCCGACTGCACCACCCGCAACAAGCGCAAGGCCAACGCCCTCCAGCGCACCTACGACGACCTGGAGCGCCGCATCGAGCGGATCGCCGCCGAGGAGGACCTCCGGCGCGTCCGGCCCGACCTGGACGGCAACGAGATCATGCGGCTGCTCGGCCTCCCGCCGGGCCCGCTGGTCGGCCGGGCGTGGAAGTTCCTCAAGGAGCTGCGCCTCGACCGGGGGCCGCTCGACCACGACGAGGCCGTCGCGGAACTGCTCGCGTGGGCGCGGGCGGAGGGTGTGGAGCCGCCAACCGGTTGCCCTTGATGACCTATCCGGGTCGTTTCCCTTGGCCAGTGACAGCCCGTTGCGGGACCATGACTGTGTGCGTCAGACGCGCACTGGGGGTGGTGTCGCATGAACGCTTGGGGATTGTCCGAGGGGGGCACCCGGGTGCAGGGGCCGGAAACGTTGACCGATCGGCAGCGGGCGGTGCTGCGGTGCCTGGCCCGCGGGTTGGCCGATCACGAGATAGCGCGGGTGCTGGCGATCAGCCACATCCAGGTGGGGGTGGTGGTCGTCGAGATCCTGAGAGCGCTGAACCTGCGCGACCGGATGGCCGCGGTGGTCTACGCCCACGAAACGGGGATGATCCGCCTGCCGCTGCCGCGCTGAGCCCGGCGCGGGGGACGTCACCCCGGTGCCGTCCCCCGCCTGCTCAGCAGCAGGTAACCGGCGAGACCGAGCAGGTACGCCACCGTCGCGGCGACCACCAGGCCGGCCGACCGGCCGTCCAGGGGCACCACGGCCGCCGCGGCGGTGACGGCGGCCACCTGCATGACGTTGAACAGCGTGTCGTACAGGGCGAACACCCGGCCGCGGACCTCGTCGCCGATGTCGCCCTGCACGGCCGCGTCCACGCACAGCTTCACCACCTGGCCCGCGAAGGTCAGCAGGAACGACGCGGCCAGCGTGGTCGGCAGCAGCATCGGCAGGCCCAGCCCCAGCTGGGTGACCGCGGCCAGCAGCAGCGCGGCGCACACCGCGCCGCGCCGGCCCAGCACGTCCACCAGGCGGTCGGTGACCAGTCCCGCGAGCAGGATGCCCGCGCCGCCCGCGACGGCGACCTCGCCCAGCCCGGCCATGCCCGCCTTGAACGGGCCGAAGTCGGTGAAGGTGTTGCGCATCAGCAGCAGCGTGAGCAGCAGCGACGCGCCGAACGCGGCCCGGTGCGCGAGCAGCGCGAGCAGCGCCGCCGCCACGCTCGGCGTCCGCCAGACCGCCCGCGCGCCGTCCAGCAGGCCCCTGGCGACCGCGGTGGCCGTGCGATCGGGCTCCACCACCTCGTCGGGGCCCAGGGCGCCGGGCCGGAAGCGGGACGCCAGCCACGCGGCCAGCAGCGAGCCCAGCAGGGCGAACGCCGTGGTCGACGCCGAACCGCCGTCGCCCGCGCCGAACAGGCCCCGCAGCGCGACCGCGCAGCCCGCGCCCGTCACGGCGGCCAGCGCGCCGAGCGTGGCGGCGAACGCGTTGGCCTCGACCAGGTGGTCCTGGTCGACCACGTGCGGCAGGGACGCGGACAGGCCCGAGCCGACGAACCGGCTCACCCCGGTGACCAGCAGCGCCGCCGCGTAGAGCGGCACGCCGTCCAGCCCGAGGGCGACGGCGGCGGCGGTGAGCACGACGAACAGGCCGCGGGTGAGGTTCGCCGCCACCAGCACCCGGCGGCGGTCCCACCGGTCGAGCAGGGCGCCCGCGAACGGGCCGACCACCGAGTACGGCAGCAGCAGCACGGCGAACCCGGCGGCCACGGCGAGCGGGTCGGCGTGGCGCTCGGGGTTGAACAGCACCGCGCCCGCGAGACCCGCCTGGAACAGGCCGTCGCCCCACTGGGCGGCCAGCCGGGAGGCCAGCAGCCTGCGGAACCGCGCCGCGGCGAGGAGCCTGCGGGTGCCGAGGTGGTGCTGTGCCGCGGTGCTCCCGGCGGTGGTCACGAGTTTGAGCCTCTGCCTCTCGTCGGCCTGGTCCCGGTCGGTCCGCCGGCCCGGTGGCCCGGTGGCAGCGGACCGCGGGGCGGTCGTGGCGCACGACCGCCGGGGAAAACCGCGAAGGCCGGACCCTTTCGGGCCCCGCCCCCTCGCCGCCCCGCCCCCCCGGTGCCAGGCGCCCGGTCGCCTCTCGGCGCTTCGCGCTGCGCGGCTCCAGCCGGACGGTATTCCGCGAAGGCGGTTTTGAGTGGGCCCGGGGGACTCGATGGCGCCTGACGGGTCGTACAACGACAACGGTAACCCGGATGTTCCCCGCCGAGTGCGTCGCAGCGGATCTGGGATCATGCTCATCGTGCGCCCTGATGTCGACGTCGAACCGGGTTCCCTGCTGGTCGCGGCACCGAGCCTGACCGACTCGAACTTCCGCCGCACGGTGGTCTACGTCATCGACCACCGGGACGGGGGAACCCTCGGCGTCGTGCTGAACCGGCCCAGCGAGGTGGCGGTCGACGACGTGCTGCCCGCGTGGGGGCCCCACGTCACCCGGCCGCAGGCGGTCTACATCGGCGGCCCGGTGGAGCAGAAGACGGCGCTGTGCCTCGCGGCCCTGCGCACCGGCGAGGACATGGGTTCACTCGAAGGCGTGGTTGGCGTGCACGGTCCGGTGGCGCTGGTCGACCTGGACGCGGACCCGGACGCCCTCGCGCCGAAGGTGCGCGGCCTGCGCGTGTTCGTCGGCTACGCGGGCTGGGGCGAGGGCCAGTTGGCGGGCGAGGTCTCCCGCGGCGACTGGATCGTGGTCAAGGGCCTGCCGGACGACGTCCTCACCCCGCCGAACGTCGACCTGTGGGGCCGCGTCCTCCGCCGCCAGGGCCTGCCCAACGCCCTGCTGGCCACCTACCCCACCGACATCCGCCGCAACTGACCCGCGCGAGTCGTACGTCCAGACCCCGCGAGTCGTACGTCCAGGACCACCGTGTCGTACGTCCAGGACCCCCGAGTTCAACGTTCAGAACCCCCGGGAGGGGTCGCGAACACTGAATTCGGGGGTCCTGGACGTACGACTCGCGAGGTCTGTAGGTACGACTCGCGGGGGTTAAGCCTTGGTCAGGATGTTGCAGGCGCCGGCGCAGGCGCAGCCGCCGCACCCGCCGGCCGGCTCCGGCTCGGGCAGCGCCGCGGCCGCCCGGTGACCCGCCAGGCCGCCGGCCACCGCCAGGGCCACGGCGCCGACCAGGCCGATCAGGCTCACGACCAGGGCCGTCGCCGGGGTCGGGGCGAACAGCACGACCACGCCGCACACCAGCGCGACCGCGCCCGCACCCACGTTCGGCACCCCGGCGACCCGGTTGGCCAGCGCGAACGCCTCGTCGTCGCGCAGCGCCGCCTTCGTGCGCACGCCGACGAGGGGGTTGCGGCGCAGCCGCCCGCGCAGGCCCAGCGAGCCGATCGCGGCGAAGGCGACACCGACCAGACCGAGCACCACAGCCAGCAGGATGTTCACCCTGACGAGGGTAGGCCGCACCCCCGCCCCCGCCCGAACCAACCCCGACGTGAGGTTCGTTGCAGTTCGCTTGCGCCGCGCTGATACCGTGGGAGGCATGAGCAAGGCCCGCCTGCTCCTTAGTTAGCCGCGCAGACCTCGCAGGGCCAGGTCGGCGCGGCAACCCCTCATGCCCGGAACAGGGCTGGGGGGTTTCGTCATGTCAGGGGCAGGTACCGATGGAGAGGGACATCCCGATGAGCACCGACGCGGCGGACGAGAAGCCCGCCTTCCGCTACACCGCCGAACTGGCCGGCGAGATCGAGCAGCGGTGGCAGCAGCGCTGGGAGGAGCAGGGCACCTTCCACGCGCCCAACCCGGTCGGTCCGCTCCAGGGCGACGTGCCCGCGGACAAGCTGTTCGTGCAGGACATGTTCCCCTACCCGTCGGGCGCCGGCCTGCACGTGGGCCACCCGCTGGGCTTCATCGGCACGGACGTCTTCGCCCGGTACCACCGGATGAACGGCCGCAACGTGCTGCACACGATGGGCTTCGACGCCTTCGGCCTGCCCGCCGAGCAGTACGCCGTGCAGACCGGCCAGCACCCGCGCAAGACCACCGAGGACAACATCCAGACCTACCTGCGGCAGATCCGCAGGCTGGGCCTGGGCCACGACGAGCGCCGCCGCATCTCCACGATCGACCCGGCCTACTACCGGTGGACCCAGTGGATCTTCCTGCAGATCTACAACTCCTGGTACGACGCGCGGCTGCGCCGGGCCCGGCCGATCGCCGAGCTGGAGGCCGAGTTCGCCTCCGGTGAGCGCGAGACCGGCGGCGCGCCGTGGGCCGACCTGACCGGCGCCGAGCGGCAGAAGCTGCTGGGCCGCCACCGCCTGGCCTACCTGTCCGAGGCGCCGGTGAACTGGTGCCCCGGCCTGGGCACCGTGCTGGCGAACGAGGAGGTCACCTCGGACGGCCGCAGCGAGCGCGGCAACTTCCCGGTGTTCCGCCGCAACCTGCGCCAGTGGATGATGCGGATCACCGCCTACTCCGACCGGCTGATCGACGACCTGGAGCGGCTGGACTGGCCGGAGAAGGTCAAGTCGATGCAGCGGAACTGGATCGGCCGCTCCCACGGCGCGCGCGTGCGCTTCGCCGTCGGCGAGCACGACATCGAGGTCTTCACCACCCGCCCCGACACGCTGTTCGGCGCCACGTACCTGGTGCTGGCCCCGGAGCACACGCTGGTCGACGTCATCACCGCGCCCGAGCGGGCCGGGGAGATCGCGGACTACCGGCGCGAGGTGGCCCGCAAGTCCGAGCTGGACCGGCAGGAGAACAAGGAGAAGACCGGCGTCTTCACCGGCGCCCACGCCACCAACCCGGCCAACGGCTCCCGGCTGCCCGTGTACGTCGCGGACTACGTGCTGATGGGCTACGGCACCGGCGCGATCATGGCGGTGCCCGGCCAGGACCAGCGCGACTGGGACTTCGCCAAGGCGTTCGACCTGCCGGTCGTCCGCACCGTCCAGCCGCCGGAGGACTTCGAGGGCGAGGCGTTCACCGGCCAGGGCCCGGCGATCAACTCCGGCTTCCTGGACGGCCTGGGCGTGGACGAGGCGAAGCGGCAGGTCATCGCCTGGCTGGAGGGGCAGGGCCGCGGCGAGGGCACCGTGCAGTTCAAGCTGCGCGACTGGCTGTTCTCCCGGCAGCGGTACTGGGGCGAGCCGTTCCCGATCGTCTACGACGAGGACGGCACGCCGATCGCCGTGCCGGAGTCGATGCTGCCGATCGAGCTGCCGGACGTGGACGACTACTCGCCGCGCACGTTCGAGCCGGAGGACGCGAACTCCGAGCCGTCACCGCCGCTGTCGCGCGCCGAGGACTGGGTGACCGTCGAGCTGGACCTGGGCGACGGCCCGAAGAGGTACCGCCGGGAGACCAACACCATGCCCAACTGGGCGGGTTCGTGCTGGTACCAGCTGCGGTACGTGGACCCGACCGAGGACCAGCGGTTCGTCAACGCCGAGAACGAGCGGTACTGGCTGGGCCCGCGCGACGCCGAGCACGGGGCGGACGACCCGGGCGGCGTCGACCTGTACATCGGCGGCGTGGAGCACGCGGTGCTGCACCTGCTGTACGCGCGGTTCTGGCAGAAGGTGCTGTTCGACCTGGGCCACGTGTCCGCCGACGAGCCGTACCGGCGGCTGTTCAACCAGGGCTACATCGAGGCGTACGCGTACCGCGACCCGCGCGGCACCCCCGTGCCCGCCGAGCAGGTGGAGGAGCGCGACGGCCGGTACTTCTTCGAGGGCGAGGAGGTGCGCCGCGAGTACGGCAAGATGGGCAAGAGCCTGAGGAACGTCGTCACGCCGGACGAGATGTGCGACAAGTACGGCGCGGACACGTTCCGGCTGTACGAGATGTCGATGGGCCCGATGGACGTGTCGCGGCCGTGGGCGACGAAGGACGTCGTCGGCGCGCAGCGGTTCCTCCAGCGGCTGTGGCGCAACCTGGTCGACGAGGCCACGGGCGAGCTGCGCGTCACCGACGGGGAGCCGGGCGAGGACGCGCTGCGCCTGCTGCACAAGACCATCGCGGGCGTCCACGACGACTACGCGAACCTGCGCTACAACACGGCGGGCGCGAAGCTGATCGAGCTGAACAACCACGTCACCAAGCACTTCCCGGGTGGGGCGCCGCGCGCGCTGGCCGAGCCGCTGGCGCTGATGCTGGCCCCGCTGAGCCCGCACGTGGCCGAGGAGCTGTGGGCCAGGCTGGGCCACGGCGAGTCGCTGGCGCACGGCCCGTTCCCGGCCGCGGACGAGTCCTACCTGGTCGAGGACACCGTGGAGTACCCGATCCAGGTCAACGGCAAGGTGAAGGCCCGCGTGGTCGTCGCCGCGTCGGCGTCGCAGGACGAGGTCCGGGCGGCGGCGCTGGCCGAGGAGAAGGTGGTCGAGCTGCTGAACGGCGGCGAGCCGCGCAAGGTGATCGTGGTGCCCGGCCGGCTGGTGAACCTGGTGCTGTGAGGTGGTCGGGGCGGGTCCGCCGGACCCGCCCCGGTGCGTCACGGCCGCGGTAGCTGGGCGGCGACCTCGGCCAGCGCGTCGAGCAGCTCGGGGTCGACCGACCCGGCCGCCGGTTCCGCCTCGGCGATGGCGATCGTGGTGTCCCGGATCTCCGACCAGTAGTGGGCGGCGGTGAACGACACCTCGGCCATGCCGGTCAGCGCGGTGCTGAGGGGCCGCACGTCGCCCGAGCCGTGCGAGCCGATCACCCGGTCGAACTGCCGCGCCTGGTTGCGGCCGGGGAACGTCACCCACGCGACCGACACCACCGAGGCGTTGCCCGCCCCGTCGCCCACGGCCAGCAGCAGCCGGTCCAGGGCCGTGCACGGGTTGCGCGCGAAGAAGTTCCGGACCTCGCCGAACGAGTTCTCCAGGCAGTCCGGCTCCTGCTTGAGCGCCTGCTTGTCGATGCGCACGCCCAGGTGCCGCATCGCGCCCTCGGTGTCGCCGCCGCGGGCCGACCGCTTCGCGTCCCACTTGAGCACGCCGACGCTGGTCACGGGCGCCACGCCACCGGCGCCGCCCGCGCCCGAGTTCAGCGCCGCGCCGCCCGCGCCGCCGGCCCCGGCCAGGACGACCAGCACCGCGGCGACCAGGGCGACGCCTCCGCCGCCCGATCCCTTGTTCGAGCCCACGATGATCCGCCCCGGGGTCGCCACGTCGTTTCGGTCGCCCCATGCAACCCCGTTCCTCGCGGTCCGGTTGCGCCCGATCGGGGAAAAGCCCTCGAACGGACCAGCAGGTGTGCCCGGAAGTCGCAGCTCACCGTCGCGCAGGGAGACCCATATCGCCCAACAGGTCGGCCAGCATGGAGTCGAACAGGGGTTCCGGGTCGGCCACCGCGAAGGGGAAGCGCCCGAACACCTCCAGGGCCACGTGCCCGTACAGGCGCACCCAGGACTGGGTGATCCGGTAGACCACGCCGAGGGTGAGCACGCCCTCGTCCACCTCGACGCCCTGCTCGTGGACCGTGGTCACCAGCACCTGCCGGAACGCCGCCAGGTCGGCGTGCAGCTCGGCGGGGACGTCCGCGTCGAGGCCCGGGGCCGGCGGGTGGGCCGCGATGAGCCTCCCGGCGACCCGGAGGAACACCCGGCCGAACTGGTCGCCCACCTGGCCCGCGGCGCCGGCCTCGCACGAGCCGATCTGCGCGTCGGCCGAGGCGAACACCAGCGCGAACTCCTGCGGGTGGCCCAGCCCCCAGCGCCGGAAGCCCCGGCACACCGCGTAGACCTGCGCGGTCACGTCGTCCTCCGGCAGCCCGAGCAGGTCGGCGTCGAGCTCGCGGGCCAGGTCGGTGCAGATGTCGTCGGCGAGCCTGAGCAGCAGGTCCTCGCGCGAGTCGTAGTACCGGTAGAGCGCGGGCGCGGTGACGCCGAGCTCCCGGGCGATGGCACGCAACGTCACGGCGTCCCGGCCGTGCTCCACGAGCAGGGCGCGGGCCTGGCGCCGGATGTCGCGTTCGGTCTCGGCGCGTAGCCGTTCTCGGCGGGTGGCCTCGGTCATACGTCACCCAATCGGGTTGTAAACGGTGTTCACCGGGTATACCTTCCGGGCCTGTCAGTGAACGGTGTTTACAGAGTTCACGCCATTCACGCAACGGTAGCCCATCAGCCCGGGGAGGACGCGTGTTCGCGAAGTGGGGATCGTTGGCGTACCGGCGCCGGTGGGTGGTGCTGATCGCGACGGTGCTGCTCACCGTCGTGGGCGGCATCTGGGGGCTGGGGGTCTTCGACAAGCTCGGCCAGGGCGGGTACGAGGCCCCCGGCAGCGAGGCCGCGCGGGCCGACCGGGTCACCCAGGACGCGTTCGGCCGCCAGGGCGGTGACGTGCTCGTGGTCTACGGCACCGCCGACCCCGTCCGCCTGCGGGAGATCGGCACGCGGCTGACCGAGCTGCCCGACGACGCCGTGCTCAGGGCGCAGCCGCCGATCCCCTCGCCGGGCGGCGACAAGTCGCTCGTCGTGATCACGCTGCGCTCCGGCGACTCGAACGAGCAGGTCAAGCAGTACGAGCGCATCTCCGGGCAGCTCGTGGTCGACGGCGTGGAGAGCCACGTGGGCGGCCTCGTGCCGACGCAGAAGGCGATCAACGACATGTCCGCCTCCGACCTCACCAAGGCCGAGGCCGTGTCGCTGCCGATCGTGCTGCTGCTGCTCGTGGTCATCTTCGGCGGCCTGGTCGCCGCCTCGCTGCCGGTGCTGGTCGGCGGCCTGGCGATCCTCGGCTCACTCGGCGTGCTGCACGCGGTCTCCTACGCCGCGGACGTCAACTCGTTCGCGGTCAACGTGGCCAGCCTGCTCGGCCTCGGCATGGCCATCGACTACGGCCTGTTCGTGGTCGGCCGCTTCCGCGAGGAGCTGGCCGCCGGCCGCGCCGTGCCCGACGCCGTCCGCCGCACCGTCATGTCCGCGGGGCGCACCGTGCTGTTCTCGGCCACCCTGCTGGTGATCGCCCTGGCCGGCCTGCTGCTCTTCCCGCACGGCTTCCTCAAGTCGCTGAGCTACGGCGGCATGGCGGCGGTCGCGATCGCGGCCCTGGTCTCGCTGACCCTGCTGCCCGCGCTGCTGGGCGTGCTCGGCCACCGGGTGGACAAGCTCGCCCTGCCGTGGCGCCGGGACAGGGTGCCCTCGGAGGCCGGGTGGCGGCGGCTGGCGGGTCGCGTGATGAAGCGCCCGGTGCTGGTCGCGCTGCCGATCGTGGTGGTGCTGCTCGCGCTCGGCGCGCCGTTCCTCAACGTGAAGTTCGGCGAGGTCACCGAGAAGGTGCTGCCCGAGGGCAACCCGGTGCGCGTCGCCGCCGAGACCATCAACTCCGACTTCGCCGCGCTGTCCAGCTCCGGGCTGAAGATCGTGGTCACGGGCGATCCCGCGGCGGACGACGTGCGGCGGTTCGCGACCGAGGTGGGCGCGGTGCCCGGGGTGGGCGAGGCGCAGCCCGCCGCCGAACCGGCCAACGGCACCTGGCTGATCAACGCGGCCCTGGAGCAGGACGCGCTGAGCGACGCGTCCAAGCAGGCGCTGCGCGACGTGCGGGCGCTCGACGGGCCCGGTGACGAGGTGCTCGTCGGCGGCAGCACGGCGATGGTCTCCGACAGCCTCGACGCGATCGCCGACCGGCTGCCGTGGATGGTCGCGCTGCTCGTCGGCGCCACGTTCGTGCTGATGTTCCTCGCGTTCGGGTCGGTGCTGCTGCCGATCAAGGCCGTGGTGATGAGCGCGCTCAGCCTGTCGGCCACGTTCGGCGTGCTGGTGTGGGTCTTCCAGGAGGGCCACGGCGCGTCGCTGCTCGGCGTGACGCCCGCGCCGCTGGAGTCCGGCATCGTGGTGCTGATGGCGGCCGTGGTGTTCGGCCTGTCCACCGACTACGAGGTGTTCCTGCTGTCCCGGATGGTCGAGGCGCGCGGGCGCGGCGCGTCGACCGAGGAGGCGGTGAGCGCGGGCCTGGCCAAGACCGGCCGGGTGATCACCGCGGCCGCGCTGCTGCTGATCGTGGTCACCGGCGCGTTCGCGTTCTCGCAGATCACCATGATGCGGTTCGTCGGCGTGGGCATGATCCTGGCCCTGGCCCTGGACGCCACCGTGGTGCGGGTGCTGCTCGTGCCCGCGGTGCTCAGGCTGCTCGGGGACGCCGCCTGGTGGGCGCCCGGACCGCTGCGGCGCATCCAGCGGCGGGTGGCGATCCACGACGAGGCGCCGGAGGACGAGGACCGGAAGGTGCCGCAACCCGCCTGACCCGGCCGGTCCGGTCGCCCTGGCCGATCCACACCCGGCCGGGCCCGGCCGGTCCGGTCACCCGGGTTCGAAGGCGACGGCCTCGGCGCGCGCGTCGGGGCCGTCGTCGTCCAGGGCGCCGACCCGGAACGTCGCCAGCACCCGGTCGTCCGCGGCGTCCAGCACGGTCGTGGTCGTGCCGGTGGCCAGGAAGACGCGGCCGTCACCCGGCGGGATGGCCAGCGACCTGGCCGCGAACGGCAGGTTCCTGGTGGTGCGGGTGGCCGTGTCGACGACGGCGACGGACCGGTCCAGCGCGACGTAGACCCGCCTGCCGTCCGGGGTCACCGCGACGCTGCCCGCGCCCCGGCCGACCGGCGTGGACCACACCACCCTGGCGGTGCCCGGGTCGATCATCGACACCGTGCCGGTGCCCTGCCCCAGGTCCAGCGAGCTGACGTAGAGCGCGTCGCCGCTCGGGCTCGTCGCGACGTGCTGGGGCAGCCCGCCGACCCGGATCGACGTCTCCGCGGTGGCGGCCGCGGTGTCGAGCACGCGGACCGTGCCGTCCTGGGCGTTGGCCACGTACAGGTGACGCCCGTCCGGCGACACCGCGAGGCCGAGCGGCTGACCGCCCACCCGCACCGCGGCGACCAGGCGGAACGACCTCGTGTCCACCACGGCGACGCTGCCGCTGCCGCTGACGTAGAGCCGCTCGCCGTCCGGGCGCGGCACGGCGTGGGCCAGCGGCGCGCCGGCGTGGATGCGGCCGACGACCTCGCCCGAGACCGGGTCGACCGCGGTGATCGTGCCGGACCAGCCGTGGACCACGTAGACCCGGCGCCCGCCCCGGCCCACCGCCGTGCTCGTGGTCCGGCCTCCGGTGTTCGCGCCGCCGACGACCGTGCCGTCGGAGGTGTCCACGACCTGGAGCCTGCCCCCCTGCGTCACCACGTAGGCGCGCGGTGCGGCGGTGTCGGCCACGGTGACGACCCGGGACCCCTCTTGACCGGCGGAGAGCGCGGCGGCGAGCAGGAGGGCGGCGGTGCCCGTGGCCGCGGTGCGTCGTCGTCCCCACATGGTCGGAAGGGAACACCGCGGCACACCCGGCCTCCACTCGGGAGACACGTGCAGGTGGCATTCTCGCCGGTTCGGGTGATCCGGCTGCCGCCCGCGACGGCGGGACGGGCGGCAGCGGGGAACCCGGTGCGGCCGTGCGCCCGGCGCCGGTCGCTCGGGGGGCGAAACGACCGGCGCCGGACCCCTGCCGGCGCTCGCGCACCGGTGGTCGTGCCCCGACGACGTAGAGAACTACACCAGGTTGACGCAGCCCGTGCGGTTTTGGCCCCCCGGCACGACGAATCAACCCGAAATGGTCCTACATCCGCCTGGTCGCCACCAGCTTGGCGTAGCGGGTGCCCGCGGTCAGCAGCACCAGGCCCGCGCCGATGAACGCCAGCACGCGCGCGATCCCGTCCAGCGCGGCCAGGTCGAACAGCAGCAGCTTCGCCACCGCAGCCCCGACCAGCACCAACCCGGCCACCCGCAGCGACCTCCGGTCGATGCCCCGCACCAGCAGCACCAGCGCGGCGACCGTCCACGACACCGTCACGATCGTGTGGCCGAAGAGGAAACCGGTCACGTCCTGCGACACCAGCAGCGCGGCGCACAGCACCACCCCGGCCGCCGCGTACAGCAGCACCACCCCCGCGACGACCCACGGGAGCGGGCGGCGGTCGAGCGCGCCCAGCTCGGCCGCGACCCACGGCAGCACCACCGCCAGCGCGCCCAGGACCAGCGCGGTGAGCGCGCCGGAGACCAGGAAGCCCGCCGTGTCCGGGTGGCGCGGCGCGTCCAGCAGCAGCCGCGGCGGCACCGCCTCCTCCAGCGCCAGCACCAGGCCGATCGCGCCGAACGCGGTGGCGCCGAGCAGCGGGCCCCTGGAGGACAGGAGCCTGGCCAGGAGCACCAGGACCAGCGCCTCGACCAGGACGACCGCGGCGCGCGTGCCGCCGTCCAGGAACAGGGCGGTCGCCTGGAAGGCCGCGAACACCCCGACCGCGCCCACGCCCGCCCGGAAGGTCACGGGCAGCGCCCGCCGCCCGGCGACCCACACGGCGATCATCACGACCGCGACGGCCCCGGCGACGGCGGCCGCCGGGCCCCGGTCGAGGACCGCGGTGGTCAGCAGGGCGGGCACCGGCGAGCCGACCGCCAGCCCGACCGCGGTCGGGTCGCCGGGCCGGACCCGCGCGGTCAGCACGGCCGCGGCCACCCCGACCACGGCGGCCACCAGCGCGATCGAGGCCAGTGCGACCTGGTCCTCCGGTCGGCCCAGGCACAGGACCGCGGCGAGCAGCGGCGGCACCCCGGCCGTGACCGCGAGCCACGGCCAGTCGCGCCGGAGGTGGACCGGGCTCGCGGCGATCTTGAGGACCAGCAGGAACGCGACGAGCAGCGGGGTGAAGCCGGAGGTCAGGACGGGCGCGCAGGCGGCGCAGGCGGCCACCACGCCGATGGCCAGGACCGACGAGTTCCAGCGCAGCGCGAGGAGCAGGCCGCCGCCCGCGACCGCGAGGCCGGCCACCAGGCCGCCGCCCGGGGGCAGGTACGCGTAGATCGAGGTGGCGGCGACGACGTCGAGGTAGAGGACCGCGATGCCGGTGGCGGCCAGGGCGAACGCGCCCGTGCGCCCGGCGGGGGTGCGGTGCAGGCGCAGGCCGGTGGCGACCAGGGCCAGGCCCAGCGCCGCGCCGCCGAGGACGCGGGGCAGCGGGCCGAGGTAGCCGCGCTGGACCGCGAGGACCAGGAGCAGGACGACGCCCAGGAGGGTGACCGCGCCGCCGACCCAGGCGAGGAGCTTGCTGCCCGCGCCGTCCTGGCCGAGGCGGTCGAGGAGGGAGGGGCGCGGGGGTGGCGGTGACCAGGTGGGGGGTGGGGGCGGGGTGCCCCAGCCCTGGTTCGGGGGCGGCGGGGCGGCGGGGCCGGAGAACGGGCCCGGGGCGGTCGGGGGCCACGGCTGGGTGATCCGGGGCGAGGTTGTGGTCTGGCGCGGGGCGGGGGCGGTGGGGTACGGGGGCTGAGCCGGGTACGGGGGCTGAGCCGGCGTCGGGCCCGAGGCCGGGGCCGGGTGCTGCGCCGGGTCGGGGTGCGGGGCCGCAGCGGGAACCGAAGTCGCGGCCGAACCCGCGCCCGCGGCCGACGCCCAGGCCGAGGTCGAGGCCGGGCCGGCGGTGGGCGTGGAGGTACCCGGTCCGGCGGCGGGGTGGTCGGTGACCTCGACTCCTGCGACCCCGGCTCCGCTGACCCCGGCTCCGGTGGCCGGGCCCGTCGAGGTGGTGGCCGGGCCCGTCGTGGGGATCGGCGCGGAGGCCGTTCGGGCATCGCCGACCCGGTGCAGCTCGCGGCCCACCACCTCCAGGCGGCGGCCCAGGTCGCTCAGCTCGTCCGCCAGCCGTACGAGGGGGTCCTGTCCGATACCGGTCATGTGATCAGGGTCGCCCCCGATCGGTGTATCCGGCATCCGTACCACTACTCAGGTCGCGTGCCGAACCGGTCACACCGCCGCCTCCCGGCCTGGCAGAGTGCGGGGGGTGACGGTGCTCGTGCTCGGCTCGGCCAACGCCGACCTCGTGGTCCCCGTGCCCCGCCGCCCCGGCGCCGGCGAGACCGTGCTCGGGGGCGACCCGGTCGTCCTCCCCGGCGGCAAGGGCGCCAACACCGCCGTCGCCGCCGCGCGGCTCGGGGCCGGGGTGGCGTTCGTCGGCGCGGTGGGGGCCGACCGGTACGGCGACCTGCTGCGCGACTCGCTGGCGGCGGCCGGCGTCCGCACCGACCTCCTGCGCGCCTCCACCCGCCCGACCGGCCTCGCCTTCATCACCGTCACCCCGGACGGCGAGAACTCGATCGTCGTCGCGCCCGGTGCTAACTCGGACGTCGGCGAGTCCGACGTGGACGCCCTGACCTGGGCCGGCGTCTCCGTGCTGGCCTGCTCGCTGGAGGTCCCCGTGGGCACGGTGGCGCGCGCGGTCGAGGCGGCCGCCGCGCACGGGGTGCGGCCGGTGCTCAACCTGTCGCCCGTGGCGCCGGTCCCGGCGGCGGCGCTGGCGCTGCTGGACCCGCTCATCGTGAACGAGCACGAGGCGGCGGCCCTGGCCGGCTCGCCGGGAGCCCTGCTCGACCTGGGGCCGAAATCCGCCGTGGTCACCCTGGGCGCGCGGGGCGCGCTCGTCGTCACCCGCGAGGGGGTGACGGAGGTGGGCGCGCCCGAGGTGTCCGCGGTGGACACCACCGGCGCGGGCGACGCGTTCGCGGGCGCGCTGGCGGCCGGCCTGGCGAACGGCGAGCCGCTGCCGGTGGCCGCGCGGTTCGCCGCCAGGGTGGCGGCCCTCTCGGTGACGGCGGCCGGCGCGCAGCCGTCCTACCCGACGCTGGAGCGGGTGCGGGAATTCGGGTGAGCCCGGCCCGGGTGTTCGGATCGTGCGCACGTGGAGGGCGCCGGCGGCAACCGGCTGAGGTGGACGACGTGCAGGGGCACGTCCGGGCGGCGGTGGCGGGCGGGCTCGGCTCGGCGGTGGTTCGGGCGGTGAGTCAGGGCGTGTTCTGCGGATCTTTCTCGTGATCGTGTGCAGATATCGTGTGCAGGTGATGAGGCGTGGTGAGCTGACGGACAAGGCTCCCGAACGCACCGACCAGATCGCCCGCCGCAAGGCCAAGGGCTCGGCCGGTGGCCAGGCCACCGGCCTTCGACCCCGATCTCCACAAGCTCCGCAACGTCGTCGAGCGGTACTTCAACAAAGTCGAGCAGTTCCGCGGCCCGGCCACCGGGTTCGCGAAACGAGCCGCCCACCACCGAACCGATACCACCGAGCCGAGATCATCCTGGCCTGCGTCGTCCCTCACCTCAGATGAAGATCCACAGGACACACCCCGGCCGACCTGCTGTCCGGTTTCGGGACTGACGTTCCGGCACTGGCGAAATCCGGTCATTCTGGTTTTCCGGAACAGTGGGTAGCGTCGTGGTCACACAGCGGTCACTCCTGAAGGAGCGGAATGCGACGCGACGACCACACCAGCGGCGATGGCACCGATCCGACAGCGCGGACGGGCCGCGGCATCAGCCGTGCGACGTTCCTCAAGGGGGGCGCCGGCGCACTGCTCGGCGCCGGCGGCGGGCTCGGCGCCGCGACGGCCGGCGCAGCCGGCACACCGCGTGCCGGCTACCTCAAGGACCTCACGGGCAACGAGACGGCCCGGTTCGGCTTCCGAGGCACCGACCTCGGGTTCACGGCACGGACCAACCACGGTTACTGCATCTCGATCTTCGGCGACACCTTCGACCAGCCGGTGCCGGTCAACGTCACCGGGTGGCGTTCGCCCGTCGGGCTGCGCCAGTCGAACACCGACCTGCAGAACGGTATCCGCTGGGACAACGCCATCGGTGGCTCACGGGCCAAGGAGTTGATCCCCTATCGGCACAACGATCCCGGCTACGCCAGGAACACGCCGGGGCAGGTCGTCACCGAGATCCCCAACGACCTGATCCACCTGCCCGACGGCCGCTACATCATGACCACGTTCGGTGTGCGGGACTGGGCGATCCCCGAGCAGGGCGGCATCCCCAGTGCCGGTGGCAGTTGGCGCACCTGGTACTCCCGGCTGTGGACGTCCACCGACACCAACGCGGAGAACTGGACCACCACGTGGAACCTGGAGACCAACCGGGAGAACATGGACTACTGGAACAGCGGCGACATGAGCCTGTTCCAGAACAACACCATGATCATGTGGCCGGGTGAGAACTTCGTCTACGTCTACGGGACCAACGAGGGTCGCTGGAACGGCGGTGGCATCCACCTCATGCGGGTGCCGTGGGACAAGATGTGGAACTACAGCCAGTACCGCTTCTGGGGCGTCGACGGCTCCGGTCGCTGGGACTGGCGCCAGTACGGGCCGATCACGCCGATCATCAACGCGCCGAGTCGCAACGAAGCCATCGGCGAGTTGTCGGCACAGGTCATCGAGGGGCGGGTCGTGTTGTCGTTCCTCAACGGCGGCCGCGGCGCGGTCACCCAGACGGCGACGTACCCGACAGGTCTGTGGACCGCCCCGAAGACCCAGGTGACCTACGCGCAGGCCCAGAACATCTACGCGCCGATCGTGCATCCGTACTCGACGTTGGCGAACTCCCACATCCTGTTGTCGCAATGGGTCGGGTCGGAGTACTACGGCGTCCGCCAGTGGACCGGCAACATGTACGGCACTGTCGCGGCGCATGGCTCGGTCGGTGCCACGCTGGCGGTGACGAAGGACGAGCCCGCCCTTCCAGGGCACGTCGGGCCGGTGTCGCCGCAGTGGCAGAAGCTGCCGCCGGCCGAGCAGATCGCGGTACTCGGTGACAATACCGACAACCGCGTGAGCAGAGCCGACATCGCGGCGGTGACCAGGTCTGCGGCGAGCGCCAACACCGGGGTGTCGGCGGCACGCCACCGAGCGGGGGCGGTGGCGCCGACCGGCTAGGGCGTGTCCTGTGGATCTTCATCTGAGGTGAAGGGCGACGCAGGTCAGGATGATCTCGGTTCGGTGGTGGGCGGCTCGTTTCGCGAACCCGGTGGCCGGGCCGCGGAACTGCTCGACTTTGTTGAAGTACCGCTCGACGACGTTGCGGGGCTTGTGGAGATCGGGGTCGAAGGCCGGTGGCCTGGCACCGGCCGACGGCCGGCGGGTGTTCGCCGAGGCGGCCGACCGCGCGGTCGACCCGGACACCCCGGACCCGCGCCGCCGCGAACCGCCGGCGTTGCCCGCGTTCCAGGCGGCGCAGGCCCGGCCGCCCCGCGGTGGCCGCGGGAGCGCCCGGGGTGGCGGGCCGGGGCCGGATGGCGTTGGCTCCTGCTTACGTCACGTCCGGTCGAAAGGTATGGTCTAGACCATGTCGAGCGAGCGCCGCAGCGGTGTCGGGGTGAGTTCCGGTCGGGCTTCCGGACCCGTGGTCCTGGTGGCCGAACCCCTGGGCGAACCGCCCGCCGGCCCGCCCCCGACCGACCCGGCGGCCGAGGCCGCGCGCATCGGGCCCGCCGCCGAGGCGGTGGCGCGGCGGCTGGAGGAGCGGGCGGCGTCCGCCTCCGGCGACGCCAAGGCCGTGCTGGAGACCACCGCCGCGATGGCCGCCGACCCGGCCCTGCGCTCGCAGGCCGAGAACCTGGTGACCACCGAGTCGCTGCCCGCCGCCCGCGCGGTGCACCAGGCCGCCGCCGGGTTCATCTCCGCCCTGGAGGCGGCCGGCGGGTACATGGCCGAGCGCGCCCGCGACGTGCGGGACGTGCGGGACCGGCTGGTCTCCGAGCTGCTCGGCGTGCCGGAGCCGGGCGTGCCCGCGCTCGCCGGGCCGTCGGTCCTGGTGGCCCGCGACCTCGCGCCCGCCGACACCGCGGGCCTCGACCCGGCCAAGGTGCTCGCGCTGGTCACCGAGGAGGGCGGCCCCACCTCGCACACCGCGATCCTGGCCCGGTCGCTCGGCATCCCGGCCGTGGTGGCGTGCCGGGGCGTGCTCGACCTGGGCGCGTCGGCGCTGCTCGTGGACGGCGACACCGGTGAGGTGCGGGTGTCCGACGGCGCGGTGCGCGCGGCGAACGTGGGCGGGCGCGCGACGTGGAACGGGGTCGGCGCGCTGCGCGACGGGCACCGGGTGAAGGTGCTGGGCAACGTGGGCTCGCCCGCCGACGCCGTCGCGGCCGCCGCGGGAGGTGCGGAGGGCGTCGGCCTGTTCCGCACCGAGTTCTGCTTCCTGTCGGCCTCGACCGAGCCGTCGGTGGAGGACCAGCGCGAGGCGTACGGGGCGGTGCTCGCGCCGTTCGGGGGCAAGCCGGTCGTGGTGCGCACCCTGGACGCCGGCGCCGACAAGCCGCTGGCGTTCCTCGAACCAGACCCCGAGCCCAACCCGGCGCTGGGCGTGCGCGGCCTGCGGGTCGCCTTCGACCGCCCCGAGGTGCTGGAGCGCCAGCTCGAAGCCATCGCCCTGGCCGCCACCGACACCGGGGCCGACGTCTCGGTGATGGCCCCGATGGTCGCCACCGCCGCCGAGGCCGCGTGGTTCGTCGAGCGCGCGCGGGCGGCGGGCATCCGCCGGGCGGGCGTGATGATCGAGATCCCGGCGGCGGCCCTGGTGGCGCGCGAGGTCCTGGCGGTCGTCGACTTCGTGTCGCTGGGCACCAACGACCTGGCCCAGTACCTGTTCGCCGCCGACCGGCAGGTGGGCGCGGTGGCGGCGCTGAACGACCCGTGGCAGCCGGCGCTGCTGCGCCTGGTCGAGCTGGTCGGCGACGAGGCCACGGCCGCGGGCAAGCCGCTGGGCGTCTGCGGCGAGGCGGCCGCCGACCCGCTGCTGGCGTGCGTGCTGACCGGGCTGGGCGCGACCAGCCTGTCGATGAACCACACCGCGCTGGCGGCCGTGGGCGCGAAGCTGGCCGCGACCAGCTTCGACCTGTGCCAGCTGGCGGCCCGGGGCGCGCTCGCCGCGGCCGACCCGGCGTCGGCGAAGCTCGCCGCCCGCGCACCGCACTGATCCCGACCCCGGCAGAGCCCACCCCGTGCGGTGGCCGCGACGAGCGGCCACCGCACGGGCACGCGGTCAGGACACCGGCTCGACGATCGCGGTGAAGCGGAGCGGACCGGCGGTCGGGGCGGGCCACGCGGCCTCGACCCGACCACCGGCGGGCAGGTCGAAGGCGATGCCCGCGATCGGCGCGCCCCCCCTCGCGGGCGCGGCCACGTAGCCCACGCCGTCGCGGGCGGCCGGCGAGATGGTGCTCGCCGAACCGAACCCGGGCACCCTCAGCCCCGCCCGGCCACGGGCCGGCACACCTCCACGAGGGCGTCGCGCACCAGCGCGACCAGCGGGTGTTCCGCGCTGCCCCGCCGCACCGCCGCCACCACCCGGCGCAGCGGGGCCGCGCCCCGGACCGGCACGCCCCGCAGCGCGCCGTCCCCCGCGGGGCCGTCCCCCGCCGGGTCGCACCGCAGCGCGTTGCGCGGCACCAGCGCCACCCCCGCCCCCGCCCGCACCAGCGCCCCGATGGCCCGGAAGTCGTCCGAGGTGTGCGGGATGCGCGGCGCGAACCCGGCCTGCGAGCAGGCCAGCTCGACCACGTCGCGCACGGGGTTGCCCGGCAGCGTGGCCACCCAGTCGTCGTCCGCCAGGTCCGCCAGGTCGACCTCCGCCTTGCCCGCCAGCCGGTGCGCCGCGGGCAGCACCACGTCGAACGGCTCGGTGTAGAGCGGGAACCGGGTCAGCCGCCGGTCGTCCGCGTGCAGCCGGTACCCCTCGGTGATCGCCAGGTCGATCTCGCCGTCCAGCAGCAGCGGCACGCTGGCGTGCCCCTCCACGTCCCGCACCCGCAGCGCCACGTCCGGGGCGCGCGACCGCAGCACCGCCAGCGCCGGCGCCACGACCTGCGTGATCGCCGACGCGAAGCTGCCGACCTCCACCCGCCCGGTGGTGCCCGCCGCGAACGCCGCCAGCGTCGCCCCCGCCCGCTCCAGCTCGGCCGCCACCGCGTTGGCGTGCCCCACCAGCAGCTCGCCGGCCGCCGTCAGCGACACCCGGCGCCCGTGGCGGCGCAGCAGCGCGTGCCCCACCTCGGACTCCAGCGCGGCCAGCTGCTGGGACACCGCGGACGGCGTGAGGTGCAGCGCCCGCCCGGCCGCCGTCACCGTGCCGTGGTCGGCGAGCGCGCGCAGCACCCGCAGCCGTCGTGGGTCGATCACCGGGTCATCCTCGCCGGAGCCGCCCGGGAGCGCAGCGGGTACCCGGCGTCGCCCCGCCCGGACGAACCCGCTAGGCCATCCGGGCGCGGGCGGCCACGAAGGCGTTCACGGCCCGGTGCACGTCGTCGGTCGAGTGGGCCGCCGACATCTGGGTGCGGATGCGCGCCTTGCCGTGCGGCACCACCGGGTAGGAGAAGCCGATCACGTAGACGCCCTGCTCCAGCAGCAGGTCGGCCATCCGCGACGCCTCCGCCGCGTCGCCGATCATCACCGGGATGATCGGGTGCTCGCCCGGCAGCAGGTCGAAGCCCTCCTCGGTCATCCGCGACCGGAACAGCGCGGTGTTCGCGCGCAGCCGCTCCAGCAGCTCGCCGGAGGACTCCAATAGGTCCAGCGCGGCGATCGCGGCGGCCGTCACGGCGGGCGCCAGCGAGTTGGAGAACAGGTAGGGCCGCGACCGCTGCCGCAGCATCTCCACGACCTCCGCCCGCCCGGAGGTGTAGCCGCCGCTCGCGCCGCCCAGCGCCTTGCCGAGCGTGCCGGTGACGATGTCGACCCGGTCCCGCACGCCGAACAGCTCGGGCGTGCCGCGACCGGTCGGGCCGGTGAAGCCCACCGCGTGCGAGTCGTCCACCACGACCAGCGCGTCGTACCGGTCGGCCAGCTCGCAGATCCGGTCCAGCGGCGCCAGGTAGCCGTCCATGGAGAACACGCCGTCGGTGGCGATCAGCCGGTACCGGGCGTCGGCGGCATCTTTGAGCTGCCGCTCCAGGTCGTCGACGTCCCGGTTGCGGTAGCGGTACCGGCGGGCCTTGGACAGCCGCACGCCGTCGATGATCGACGCGTGGTTCAGCTCGTCGGAGATGATCGCGTCCTCCGCGCCGAGCAGCGTCTCGAACAGGCCGCCGTTGGCGTCGAAGCACGAGCTGTAGAGGATCGTGTCCTCGGTGCCCAGGAACTCCGAGAGCTTGCGCTCCAGCTCCTTGTGCGGCTCCTGGGTGCCGCAGATGAACCGCACCGAGGCCATGCCGAAGCCCCACCGGTCCAGCGCCTCCCGCGCCGCCCCGACCAGCCGGGGGTGGTCGGCCAGGCCCAGGTAGTTGTTGGCGCAGAAGTTCAGCACCTCGGCCCCGTCGCCCACGCGCACGGTGGCGTTCTGCGGGGTGGCGATGACCCGTTCGGCCTTGTAGAGGCCCGCCGCGCGGATCTCGTCCAGGCCGGCCCGCAGGTCCTCGCGCATCGCGCCGTACATTCAGCGAGCTCCCGTCCAGTCGAGGATGACCTTGCCGCACTTCCCGCCGCGCGCCGTGGCGAACGCCTCGTCGAACGACGTGTGGTCGAACCGGTGCGTGATCACGGGCGCCAGGTCCAGCCCGCGTTGCAGCAGCACCGACATCGAGTACCAGGTCTCGAACATCTCGCGGCCGTAGACGCCCTTCACCTGGAGCATCTTCAGCACCACCGCGCTCCAGTCCACCGCGAACTCCTCGGCGGGCAGGCCGAGCATCGCGATCCGGCCGCCGTGGGCCATGTTGCCGATCATCTCCTGGAGCGCGATCGGCCTGCCGGACATCTCCATGCCCACGTCGAAGCCCTCGGACATGCCCAGCTCGGACTGCGCCTCGGAGACGGTGCGCTCGGCGACGTTGAGGGCGAGGTCGACGCCGACCTCCCGGGCCAGCTCCAGCCGGTGCTCGCTCACGTCGGTGATCACCACGTTGCGCGCGCCCGCGTGCTTGGCCACGGCCGCGGCCATGATGCCGATCGGGCCCGCGCCGGTGATCAGCACGTCCTCGCCGAGGACCGGGAACGACAGCGCGGTGTGCACGGCGTTGCCGAACGGGTCGAAGATCGCCGCCACGTCCAGGTCCACCGGCGCCCGGTGCACCCAGGCGTTCTCCTCGGGCAGCACCACGTACTGGGCGAACGCGCCGTCGCGGTGCACGCCGAGGCCGCGGGTGTTGGCGCACAGGTGCCGCCGGCCCGCCTTGCAGTTGCGGCAGGCGCCGCAGACCAGGTGGCCCTCGCCGCTGACCAGGTCGCCGACCGCCACGCCGGTCACCGCGGGGCCGGTCTCGACGACCTCGCCGACGAACTCGTGCCCGAGCACGAGCGGCGCGTGGACGTTGTGCGCGGCCCAGTCGTCCCAGGAGTCGATGTGCAGGTCGGTGCCGCAGATGCCGGTGCGCAGCACGCGGACGACGACGTCACCGGGTCCGGGGGTCGGGTCCGGCACGTCGGTGAGGGAGAGGCCAGGCCCGGCGGTCGCCTTGACCAGTGCTTTCATGGCGCGCAGTCTGCCGCCGGCCGGTGGCGCGGTCCATCAGGACTTTCTGAATTCACTCGTAAGTTCCGCTTCACTGGTGATGTTGCGGACCATGCCCCCGAACACCAGCCCGTGGAACGGCCACACCAGCCACCAGTACGCGTGCCCGGCCAGCCCGCGCGGCACGAACACCGCCCGCTGCCGGTAGGTCGAGCCGGTCGAGCCGTCCGCCGGCGGCAGCACCTGGAGCTCCAGCCACGCCAGGCCGGGCACCCGCATCTCCGCGCGCAGCCGCAGCAGCCGGCCGCGCTCGACCTCCTCGACCCGCCACCAGTCCAGCGCCTCGCCGACGTGCAGCCGCCGGGGGTCGCGCCGACCGCGCCGCAGGCCCACCCCGCCGACCAGCCGGTCCAGCCACCCGCGCACCGCCCAGGCCAGCGGGAACGAGTACCAGCCGTGCTCGCCGCCGATGCCCTCGACCACCGACCACAGCCGCTCGGGCGGCGCGCTCGTGGCCTGCTCCCGCACGTCGAGGTAGGACGACCCGCCCGACCAGCCCGGGTCCGACGGCAGCGGGTCCGAGGGCGCGCCCGGCACCGACGCGCCCGACCAGCGCGTCTCCACGTCCGCGTCCCGGACCTTGGCCAGCGCCAGGGCCACGGCCCGCTCGTAGCCGGTGGTCTCGCCGGGCAGCAGGTCCTCGATGTCGTGCTCCCGGCACACCACCTCGTGCACCAGCGACTCGACCAGCGGCGCGGCGATCGACCGGGGCACCGGGGTGATCAGGTCGACCCAGTGCGAGGACAGGTGCGGCGTGAGGATCGGCACCGGCAGCACGCGGCGCGGCCGCAGCCCCGCGACCCGCGCGTACCGCTTCATCATGTCCAGGTAGGTGAGCACGTCCGGGCCGCCGAGGTCGAAGGTCCGGTTCACGTCGGGCGGCAGCCGCACCGCGCCGACCAGGTAGCGCAGCACGTCCCGGACCGCGATCGGCTGGACGCGGTTGCGCACCCACCGGGGCGCGACCATGACCGGCAGGCGCTCGGTGAGGTAGCGCAGCATCTCGAAGCTCGCCGACCCGGAGCCGATGATCACCGCGGCCTGGAGCACCGCGGCGGGCACCGGGCCGCGCAGGAACACGTCCCCGACCTCCTTGCGGGAGGCCAGGTGGGGCGAGAGCCGGACCCCGGGCGGGTGCAGCCCGCCCAGGTAGACGATCCGACCCACCCCGGCCTCCGCGGCGGCGCGGGCGGTGTTCTCGGCGGCCCGCCGGTCGGCGTCGGCGAAGTCGGGGTCGTGCAGGGAGTGGACGAGGTAGTGCACCACGTCCACGCCCTCCACCGCCGCCGCCAGCGAGGCCGGGTCGAGCACGTCGCCGCGCACCACCTCGACCCGGTCGACCCACGGCACGTCCCGCAGCTTGCCGGGGTCGCGGACCAGGCAGCGGACCCGGTGGCCCTCCGCGAGCAGTCGCGGCACGAGCCGCCCGCCGAGGTAGCCGGTCGCTCCGGTGACGAGGCAGCGCATGTCCCGATCCTGGGCCGAACGGCCGCGTCCCGCACGACGGGCGGGTCACCCGGTCACGCGTGGCGGAACCAGCGGGTCTTCTTCTTGATCTCCACGCTGCCCGCCCGCACCTGCCCGTGCACCACGAAGTGCGGCCGGCCGTTCGCCCCCGTGCCCACCTTGTCCTTCAGGTTGCTCGCGGCCAGCTCCACGCCGTCCGCGTCCACCGTCGCGCCCTCGGGCAGCACCAGCTTCACCGACCCGGCCGTCACGTCCAGCTCGATGTCCACCACCGCGTGCGGGATGGCGGCCTCCCGGAAGTCCAGGTCGGTCGAGCCCATCCGGTTGTGCACGACCAGCTGCCTCGGCACCGACCACCGGCCCCTGCGGTTGACCGACGACATGGTGGCCCGCAGCTCCTGCCGCTCGCGCACCGGCGTCGCCTCGTCCCGGTGGACCACCCCGGGCAGGTCCATCAGCACCGCGTTGAGCTCGGCCCTGGTCTTGGCCGCCAGCGCCGTGTCGGTGCGCTCGGTGAACTCGTCGAGCGTGATCAACCCGCGCCCGATGGCCTTCTGCAACAGCTCGACGACGTGCTCGCGCTCCGCATCCGACACCCGGAAGTTGCGCGGGTTCGCCCGGTCGGGTTCGGTCATGTCCTCAGTCCTCCGGTTCGACGTCGAGCCCGTGCTCGATCGCGTAACGCGCCAGTTCGACGCGGTTGTGCAGCTGGAGCTTGCGCAGGGTCGACTGCACGTGGTTCTCGACCGTGCGGTGCGAGATGACCAGCCGGGTGGCGATCTGCCGCGCGGTCAGCCCCTTGGCCACCAGCCGCAGCACCTCGGTCTCCCGCTCGGTCAGCTGCGGCTTGTCCTCCTCGTCCGGCGCCGCGGCCATCCGCCGGTACTCGCCGAGCACCAGCCCGGCCAGGCCGGGGGTGAACACCGCGTCGCCCGCGGCGGTCCGGCTCACCGCGTCCACCAGCTCCTCGGCCGAGGCCGACTTCACCAGGTAGCCGGACGCGCCCGCCTTCACCGCCTCCAGCACGTCGCTGTGCTCGCCGCTGGCCGACAGCACCAGCACCCGCGTGCCCGGCAGGGCGCCGGTGATCAGCGTGGTCGCCTCCACCCCCGTGGAGGCGCCCAGGTTCAGGTCCATCAGCACCACGTCCGGCCGCACGGTCCGGGCGATGCGCACCGCCGCCGCCGCGTCGCCCGCGGTCGCCACGACCTCGAAGCCGCGCTCGGCCAGGTCCCGCGCGACACCGTCGCGCCACAGGGGGTGGTCGTCCACCACCATCACGGACACGCTCATCGGTGAACCCGCACCTCCCACTCGGTGCCCTCCCCCGGCCCGGTCTGGAGCTCCAGGGTCCCACGCAGTTCCTCGACCCGACCCCGGATCGACTTGGCCACCCCCATCCGGCCCTCCGCCTCGGCCGAGGCCAGCCGCCCCTCGGGGATGCCGGGGCCGTCGTCGCGGACGCTGACCACGACCTCCTCGCCCAGGTCCTCCAGCAGCACCCACGCCCTGGCCTGCGGGCCCGCGTGCTTGTCCACGTTGGACAGCGCCTCGCGCACCACCGCGGCCAGCTCGAACGCCGCCGCCGCGGGCAGCATCACCGTGGTGGCCGGCGTGGACACCTGCACGCGCGAGGTGGCCAGCAGCTGGAGCGCGGGCCGCAGGTCGGCCTCGCCGTCCGGGGTGGACCCGCCGGGCGCGGCGGCCACCAGGGACCGCAGCGCGACCTCCTGCTCCCCCGCCAGCCGGGCCAGCTCCGCGGCCTCGCCGCCCAGCTCGTTGCCGCGCTTGCGCACCCGCGCGAGCACCTGGAGCACGCCGTCGTGGATGGAGCGGGCCAGCCGCTCGCGCTCGGCCGTGGCGGCCTCGGTGCGCAGCGCCTGCGCCAGCCGCACCGCCGAGCGGCGGGCGGTGGCCGACGCCATGCCGATCACCAGGCCCGCGCCGGTCAGCAGCACCGCGTCCCGCACCACGTCCACGCTGAGCGCGCCGCGGTTGAGGTAGGTGACCAGCGCGACCAGGAGCCCCGACAGCGCGCCCGCGAGCTGGCCGCCCAGCGCGGCCGCCGCCACCACCGGGTTGCACGCCCAGATCGTGGTGATCAGCGGGGCGTCGAGCACGAACTGCTGGTCGGTCATGATCAGCGGCGACAGGGACATCAGCCCGCACGCCAGGACCAGGTCCGCCACCACGACCCGGGGGCGCCGCCCGTCCTCGCGGCCGTAGGCGCGGATGGTGAACACCGACCAGGCGAACATCACCGCGACCGCGGCCCACGCCAGCCACACCCGCTCGTAGTCCGCGCGGTGCACCGCGGTGGTGCCCACGGCGAATAGGAACGTCACTACGCGTAGCGCGACCGTTCCCCGCCAGAGGTGGGCGACCGGGTCCTCCGTCGTGGGGGTCCCCTGGTCGGATGGCTTCGTGTGCACGGTGTGCTCCCTTCCCGCGCGATTCTGCCGTGCGGGAGTGGCGCAGCTAACCCCCAGGTGGCCGTCTGTTCCACAGATGGCATCTGTGAAAAGCTGACCGGGGTTGCTGGGTGTGATCGCGCCCGTCGAACTCCGCGTGGCGAGGGAGGCCCAGCGTGCGCCACTGGCCACTGTGGACGTTGAGGAAGTCCGCCCTGGCCTACTGGCTGCTCGTCGACGCCTGCGCGCTGGCGGTCGTGGTCCACGTGATCGCCTCGTCGGAGCCGCCCGCACCCGATGAGATCGGTCGGTTCGCGGTCATCGCGGCCACCGCGGGCGCGGTCGTCATCGGCAGCTCGATCCACAGCCACCGGCTGGGCGAGACCGAGCGCAACCCCTGGGCCGCGCACCTGTGCTACCTGACCGCGGGCGCGGTGGCGCTGCCGTGCAACCTGCTGGTCCTGCTGCTGTTCGGCCCCGCCCTGCACGGCGTGCTGGCGCAGCGCCCCGAGTCGCACCGCTGGGTGTTCACCCTGTCCGCGAGCGCGCTGGCGGTGTTCGGCGCCCGGTACGCGATCGGCTGGGAGCGGCCCGACCCCGACCTGGGCGTGATGGTCCTGGGCGCGACCGTGCTGCTCGTGGTGCACGCGGGGGTGATCGCGGTCGGCCTGAAGCTGCGCACCCCGGGCGCCCGCGGTGAGGAGGTCCTCGGCGAGCAGATCGACGTGGTCCTGGGCGTCGTCGCGGTCAGCATCGGCGGCCTGATGGGCGTCGTCGCCCTCGCCAACCCGGTGCACGCCCTGATGGCCGGCCCGCCGCTGGCCCTGCTCGAACGCGCCGCGCAGCTGCCGCACTGGCGCCGGTCGGCGCAGCGCGACGCCAAGACCGGCCTGGCCAACGCCGTGCACTGGGACGACCGGGCGCGCGCCGAGCTGGCCAAGGCCCGCGCCCGCGACCGGCCGATGGCCGTGATGCTGCTCGACCTCGACCACTTCAAGCGGGTCAACGACGAGGTCGGCCACCTGGCCGGCGACTCGGCGCTGAGCGCGGTGGCCCTGCTGCTGTCCGGGACCGTGCGCAGCGGCGACCTGGTGGGCCGCTTCGGCGGCGAGGAGTTCGTCGTGCTGCTCCCCGACGCCGAACCGGCCATCGCCCGCTCGGTCGCCCAGCGGGTCCGGCACGCCGTGGCCGACCTGGCCGTGCCCACGGTCGACACGCACGGCCGGGAGCACCTGCTCACCGGCCTGACCGTGAGCATCGGCGTGGCGACCAGCCGGCGCTTCGGCTACGAGCTGCCCGACCTGCTGGTCGCCGCGGACGCCGCGCTGCTGTCCGCCAAGGGCTACGGCCGCAACCTCGTCGAGATGGCCTGACCGATCCCGGCGGGGCCGATCCCGCCGGGGCCGACCGACTTCGCCGGGTCGCGACCGACCCCGCCGGGGTCGACCAGCGCCGGGCCGACCGACCCCGCCGGGGTCAGCGCCTGCCGCTGTGGCCGGCGTCCGGCCGCTCGCGGCCCTCGATGTCCTCCACCCGGTCGCCCGCCGTGTCCACCGCGCCGCTCTCCTGCGGTTCGTGCACGTCCACCTGCCGCGGCCGCACGGACCTGTCCGAGTCCGACAGCAGCGACCGGATGCCCGAGTTCAGCACCGCCAGCAGCGGCACCGCCAGCAGCGCGCCCGCGATCCCGCTGACCACCAACCCGGCGGCGATCGCCAGCACCACCGCCAGCGGGTGCAGCTTCACCGCGCGGCCCAGCAGCAGCGGCTGGAGCACGTGGCTCTCCAGCTGCATCACGCCGATCAGCACACCCAGGATGATCAGCGCCTCCACCGGCCCGTTGGCCACCAGCGCCACCAGCACCGCCACCGCGCCGGTGAACACCGCGCCGACGATCGGGATGAACGCGCCGAGGAACACCAGCGCCGACAGCGGCACCACCAGCGGCACGTCCACCAGCCACAGGCCGACGCCCACGCCGACCGCGTCGACCACGGCCACCAGCGCGGTCGCCCGCACGTAGGACACCAGCGAGGCGAACCCGCGCCGGCCCGCCACGTCCGCCCGGTCGCGCACGTCGTGCGGCACGATCCGGACCAGGAACCGCCAGATCCCGTCGCCGTCGTGCAGGAAGAAGATGAGCGTGAACAGCGCGAGCACCAGGCCGGTCAGGATCTCGCCGAGGGTCGCCGCCGTGGTCAGCGCGCCCGAGGTGATCTCGCCCTGGTTCTCCTGGACCGTCTCGACCACGTCGTCCAGGTACTGCTGGAGCTGCACGTCGCTCAGGTGCAGCGGCCCGTCGCGCAGCCAGTCGCGGATGGTGCCCAGGCTGGCGTTCACCTGGTCCTGGAGCTGCGGCAGGCCCTTGGAGAACTCGGTGATCACGAACGTCAGCACGCCGCCGACCACCACCAGGCCGCTGACCAGCACCAGGCCGGTGGACACGCCGCGCGGCACGCCCGCCTGCGTCAGCTGCGACACCGCCGGCGACAGCAACGCCGCCAGCAGCAGGGCGATCCCGACCGGGATGACCACCGAGGCCAGGAACCCCACCACCTGGGCCACCACGTAGAGCGCGGCCACCACCACCACGAACCGCCAACCCAGTGCCGCGCTCACGCGCAGCAGCGGGGGCACCCTGCCGCTCTCCGGCTCTCTCCCCGTCACACGATCACGTTAACCCCGTCCGGGTGGCACCGTGGGATGACGAGCCTCCCCGCGACGGAAACCACCAAAACCCGGCGGCGCCCGCACCGGGGGTGATCGGATCGAGGGGTGACCGTGGAGCAGACCGTGCGCGAGGCGTTCGCCACCGGCGGCCGGGTGCGGTTCGACCCCAGGACGCCCCAGCGGGAGCGCACGGTCCGCGGCGAACTGCTGTCGTCGCTGCTGGCCGACCTGCCCCTGGACGGCCTGCGCGGCGCGGCCCTGCGGCTGGTCGGCGCGAACGTGGTCGGCCCGTTCGCGCTGGAGGGCCTGCGCGTCGACCACGTGATCGACCTGCGCGACTGCACCTTCGAGCAGCCGCCGGACCTGCGCCTGGCCCGCCTGGTCGCCCTGCGGATGCGCGGCTGCCGGGTGCCCGGCCTGTTCGGCCGCAACCTGCGCGTCGGCAGCGACCTGGTGCTGGAGGCCGGGTTCACCAGCGACGGCGCGGTCGACCTCACCGACGCCTCGGTCGAGGGCACGCTGCGGCTGGCCGGCGCCGTGCTGCGGGCCAAGGGCGACCACGCCCTGCTCGCCGCGCGCGTGCGCGTGTCCGGCTCGCTCCAGGCGATCGCCCTGCGCGCGGGCGGCGAGGTGCGGCTGCGCGGCGCGAACATCGGCGGCAACGTGCACCTGGGCGGCGCGCGGCTGGTCAACGCCGGCCAGAACGCCCTGGACGCCACCGGCGCGACCATCGCGGGCAACCTGTTGTGCGACACCGAGGGCGGCCGGTTCACCGTCGAGGGCCGCGTGCTGCTCGACGGCGCCCGGGTCGGCGGCAGCGCCGTGTTCTCCGGCGCCCGCCTGCACGGCGGCGTGGCCGACCGGCCCGTGCTGGTCATCCCGCGCGGCACCGCGGACGAGGCGGCCGCGCTGGTCGCCGACCGCATCCGGGTCGAGGGCAACGTGGAGCTGGACGACGGCTTCACCTCCTCCGGCACGGTCCGCCTGCCCAACGCCGAGATCGGCGGCTACCTGCGGCTGTCCGGCGCCCGGATCGGCCGCCGCGAGGCCGTGGCGGAACCGGACGACCGGCCCGGCGAGGCGGGTCAGCGCATCCCGGTCGCCCTGCACGCCGACGGCATCCAGGTCCGCGGCGACCTCGAAGCGCGCGGCGCGTCCGACGGCGGCGGCTCCCGGGGCGACGCGCTGTGCGCCTACGGTCAGGTGCGCCTGGTGGACGCGCACGTGCGGGGCAGCGCGTCCCTGTCCGGCGCGCGGCTGCACGGCCCCGGCATCGACGTCCTGTTCGCCGACCGGCTCCGCGTCGGCGGCACCCTGTTCCTGCGCGACCTGCGCGCGCAGGGCTCGCTGCGCCTCCAGAACGCCGAGATCGGCTCCACCCTCGACTGCTCGGGCGCGAGCCTGCTGTCCCCGCGTCGCCGCCCCGACGGCACGGTCAAGCCCTCGCTGGACGCCCGGGTCGCCTCCATCGGCAAGGACCTCCTGTGCAGCCACGGCTTCACCGCCGCGGGCGGCGTGCGGATCAGGCTCGCGGAGGTCGGCAAGATGGCCACGTTCGCGGGCGCGCGGCTGGGCGGGCCGGGCGGCGGCACCGCGCTCAACGCCTACGGGCTGCACGCGCGGCAGCTGGTGCTGCGGCTGGACGAGGAGCACGCCCCGGTGGGCCGGGTCCTGCTCACCCGGTGCGCCGCGACGGCCGTCCAGGACGGGCCGGGGCTGTGGGCCGCGACCGGCGGGGTGGACGTGGACGACTTCACGTTCCGCTCGATCGCGTCCACGCCGCCGGTGGACGTGCGCACCCGGCTGCGGTGGCTGCGCGAGGTGCAGCCGGACTTCGCGCCCGGCCCCTACGAGCAGCTGGCGGCGGTGTACCGGGACGGCGGCGAGGAGGAACTGGCCCAGCTGGTGCAGATCGCCAAGCAGCACCGGCGCTACTCCGAGCTGGGCGTGGCCGGCCGGGTGTGGGGCGCGCTCCAGCGCTGGACGGTCGGCTACGGCTACCGGCCCTGGCTGGCGATCGCCTGGCTGACCGCGTTCGGGCTGTTCGGCGCGCTGTGGTTCCTGGGCCACGAGATGCCCCGGCTCAACGAGGACGAGTCGCCGTCGTGGAACCCGTGGCTGCTGTCGGTGGACCTGCTCGTGCCGATCGTCGACCTCGGGCAGGACGGGAAGTGGCGGTTCAGCGGGGTGTCCCAGTGGATCTCCAGCACGTTGATCGCGGTGGGCTGGATCCTGGCGTCCACCGCGGCGGCCGGCGCGGCGCGCGTGCTCAAGCGGGTCTGACCCCCGGTCGCGAAACCCCGTCCCCGTCACACGATCCGGCGAACCGGGCGGCGAAGGAGTGCGAACCCGGCCCGGTTCCTGGCAGGCTCCACGGCGTCGGCTTGATCGCGTCGGTCACGACACGTCGATCACGATGCCGGCGAAATCCCAGCGCCTGTGGTGGAGGAACCAGCGATGTCTGCCGTTGACCAGCGAGCGGGAACGGGGGCGAGCCGCGTTCGGCGGCTGCTCTCCCGTGCCGCGCTGGTCGTCGGCGGCGCGCTGGCCGGCACCGCCGTCGCCTGGGCGCTGTCCGCCGCGCCGGCGTCCGCGACCGACCACGAGGTGGTCGGCGAGGTCGCCGCGCACAGCCCGCTGCGCGAGGTCCTGGCCCCGATCGGTCCCGACGGGCTCGGTCCCGACGGGCTCAACCCCGACGGGCTCCGCTCCACCGGGCTCGGTCAGGCCGTGCGGGAGTTGGACACCGCGCTGCGCACCCCGCGGGTGAGGGAGCCGAAGAGCCCCGACCTGGGCCGCGTCGCGGAGGAGATCCGCGGCACCGTCGGGCACGTGGGCACCTGGTTCCGGCCTTCCGCGCCGAAGCCGGTGACCACCACCGACGACGGCCCGGTCGGTCGCGCTCCGGCCCACCCCACCCCCGAAACCACCCCCACCACCACCGCCGTGCCGGTTGATGCCGGCACGCCGGTGGTGACCGGGGTGTTCGCCAAGCTCAGCCTGCTCTGGCTGGACCAGGCACCCGGCACCGCACCGGTGCCGGCGGCCGACCGCGGGCCGTCCCTCCCGGGCGACCCGTCCGGACTCCCGTTGATGCCGTTCGCGCCCCCGCTCGGCGTGCCGGCCCACTGCACCTGCGGTGGCGACGCGTCCGGATCCTCCGGTGGCGGCGGCGGTCAGTACACGACCGCCTCCGCCCACCTCTCCGACACCGCCGTGGCCCGGGCTCTGTTCCCCGCCACCGTGCGGAACGTCGTGATGCCCGGCAAGCAGCCCGGCATCACCCCTGACTGACCAACGCGCGCGGTCCGCGCCGGCTCGCTGACGAGCCGGCCCGGTAATCGACCGTCGCGCCACTCGTGCGCGCTCCCTTCGGTCGAGACGCCGCGCCCCATTCCCATCCCCGAACCGGGGTGGCCGTCGCCTCCGACGCGCCTTGCGCGTCCGGCCACCCCTCACCTCCCGCAAGGGACACCGAACGAAGGAGAAGTCATGCAGACCTGGGCCAAGCGCGGTCTCCAAACCGCACTTGTCACGGGTGGTTTGCTGATGCTCGGTACGGGCATCGCTTCAGCCCAGGAGAACGTCAACCCCGACGCGCGGCCCAACCCGCTCGACGCGAGGGTGCGGGTCCCGGTCGACGTCGACCGCAACAACCTGGGCACCCCGGTGGGCAACCACGACCTGCCCGCCGTCCGCGGCGAGCTGCGCACCCCCTCCCTGGCGGAGACGCCGGCCGGCCGCGTCGCCGACCACCCCAACCCGCTGGTCCGCGGCACCCGGGAAGGTCTGTCCGGCGTCAACCGGACGGGCGTCACCCGCGGCAACACCGTCGGCGCCGACGTCGCGATGCCCGTCAACGTCTGCGGCAACGCGATCGGCGCGGGCGGCGACTCCTACACCGAGGCCGACTGCTCCCGGTCGGCCGAGAGCACCGGCGACATCCAGACCGACGGCTCCTACGGCTCGCTGTCGGGCAACGCGGCCCGCGCCGCCGCCGCGGTCTCGCCGCAGGTCACCGGCAACGCGATCGCCGCGCTGTCCAACGCCGAGAGCCGCACCACCTCCGACCAGCGGGCCACCGCGGGCGGCGACGTGCGGACCTCGGGCCGCCACGGCTCGCTGTCCGGCAACGTCGCCGCGCTCCAGGGCGCCGCGCCGGTGCAGGTGAACGGCAACGCGCTGGCCGCGGGCGGCAACTCGCACACCACCTCCACCGCGTCCAACCACGTCACCGCGCCGGGTTCGCTGCGCACCGACGGCGACCGCAGCAGCGCCGGCGGCAACGTCCTCGGCGTGCCGCTGGCCCCGGTCGTCGGGGTGAGCGGCAACGGCTTCGGCGCCGTGGGCAACGCGGACGCCAACGCCGACGACCGCTCCTACGCCGACGCGGGCGACACGCACCCCTTCCCGGGCGGCCCGTCGATGTGGGCGGAGACCACCGGCAAGGACGGCACCCTCGCGGGCAACATCGCGCAGCCGTCCCTGGCCGGCCCCGCCTCGGCCGACAACAACGCCCTCGGCGGCGTGGGCAACTCGAACGTCGCCGGCCGGGCGACCAACGACGCGTACGCCGGCGGCAACAGCCGGACCGCGGGCCAGGACTCGGTGCTGTCCGGCAACTACGCCGACGCGCCCGTGGCGCTGCCGGTGGCCGGCTCGGGCAACTCGGCGTCGGGCGTGGGCAACACCTCCTCCCGGCACGCGAACGACGTGGTCACCGTCGCGGGTGGCGACACCTACACCAACGGCGACCGCTCGGTGCTGTCGGCCAACTCGGCCAACCTGCCCCCGGCGGGCGCGGCCGACCTGTGCGGCAACGGCACGGCGGCGGGCGGCATCGCCGACAGCAGTTGCGACAACGACGTGGCCGTGGAGTCCGGCGGCTACAACGGCTCCACGGGCAACGACGGCGTCGTGTCCGGCAACATCGGCCAGGTCCCGGTGGGCGCGCCCGCCGAGGCGTTCGGCAACAACTTCGGCGCGGCGGGCAGCTCGACCGGCCGCACCACCGAGGACAAGGCGATCCGCTCGGGCCGCATGGCCAACAGCGTCGACGACAACGGCACGGTGTCCAGCAACGTCGTGTCGGCCCCGACCGTGCTCGGCGGCCAGGCGTTCGGCAACACGGGCGGCGCGGTCGCCAACCCCACCTCCACCACCGACAGCGACACCCGCGTCGACCTCGGCAACCCGCCGCAGGCCAACGGCAAGCACGGTTCCGCGTCGGGCAACATCGTGCACGTGCCGACCTCGAACCCGGCCCAGGTCTTCGGCGACTCGGTCGTCGGCGTGGGCAACGGCTCCTCGGACACCACCAGCAGCCTGTCGTCCCGCTCGGGCGGCGGCGCCGTGACGACCGGTGACGAGGGCTCCCTGTCGGGCAACGTGCTGTCGGTGCCGCAGGCGTCCTCGCCGCAGGCGTTCGGCAGCGCGATCGGCGCGGGCAGCAACGTCGAGTCCGACACCCGCAACGAGTTCGGCTCGTTCTCCGGCGGCGACGTCTACACCTCCGGCGACCGGGGTTCGTTCTCCGGCAACGGCCTGGGGTCCCAGGCGACCCTGCCGCTCCAGGTGTTCGGCGACGCGGTCACCGCCGCCGGCAACGGCTACTCCAGGTCGGACAACAGCTCCGGCCTGATCGCCGGTGGCAGGCACCTGACCTCCGCCGAGGACGCCTCGTGGTCCGGCAACCTGCTGACCACGCCGGCCGCCCTGGCGCCGTCGGCGCACGGCGACGCGGTCACCGCCGCGGGCCTGGCGGACGCCAGGACCACCAGCGACGCCCACAGCACCTCGGGCGGCGACACCGCGACCACGGGCACCGGCCCGATGACGGCCCGCGACCTGGAGCTGCCCGCCGAGGGCGTGGCCAGGATGTTCGGCGTGCCGGTCGAGGTGGCGGGCACCGCCACCGCCGACGCCGCCGACCGCAGCCGCCTGCGGACCGGCGAGGGCGAGGAGACCGAGCTGGGACGCGGTGTGGTGCTGCCGATGGGTGTCGACCACCTGATGCGCGTCACCGAGCTGCCGAGCCTGGAGCTGCTGCACCGGCTGCCGGAGTACCGGTCGCCGCTGCGGGCCCCGGGCCTGGAGGAGCTGCGCAACCTGCCCATCCTGGGCCGGCCGCTGCCCGTCGAGGCGCCCCGGGTGGCCTCGCCGACGAGGACCGCGTGGCAGGCCGGCTCGGAGCTGCGCGAAGAGCTGCCCGCGGTGAAGGCGGACAAGCCGGAGGTCGACGCCCGCGACCTGCCGACGAGCGAGCTGCCCAAGCCCGACCTGTCGGACGCCGAGCTGCCCACCGCCCCGCTGTCCGCCCTGATGAAGCCGATGACCGTGATGAAGGCCATGGCCGTCATGAAGCCGGTGAGCGAGCTGCCGACCGGTGTGATGCCGCGCGTCCAGGAGGACGTGCGGGACACCGCCACCAACCGGATGCCCGGCACGGCGCACGTGGCGCGCACCGCCTACGGCCTGCTGCCCGCCACGTCGGGTGAGCGGTCGTTCTCCGGCACCCTGCCGGTGACCGACCAGCTGGACCTGACCCGGCAGCTGCCGATCGTGACCGACCAGACCGCCGTGCTGCGCGACCAGGCGCTGCCGACCCTGCCGGTCGCCTCCCCGGTCCCGCTGCCGGTCGTCGTGCCGGTCCCGGGCCTGGCCCAGCCGCGCACCGCTCCGGTGCTGCCGCCGGCCGCGCTGAGCGGCCTGGACGTCAACCCGCTCCAGGGCACCGTCGGCACCCAGGCGGTGCCGAGCACGGAGCAGCTGCGGACCCCGGCCCTGGCCGGTCTGGACGCCTTCTCCCTGTTCAACAGCATGGAGCGGACTGCCCAGCTGCCGCGGATCTGACGCACCACCCCTCCCGCGACCGGGCCCCCGGCACTTCGGTGCCGGGGGCCCGGTCCTGTGCGCGCCTGGTCTTTCGCGCGCTTGGTGCTGTGCGCGCCTGGTGCTGTGCCCGTCCGGTGCTGTGCGCGCCGGTCTTTCGCGCGTGTGGTGCGTTACGCGTCCGGTGCTGTGCGCACCTGGTCTCGCGCGCCTGGTCTTGGCGCGCCGGTCTTCCCCGCGCCTGCTCCTCCGCGCGCTCGGACCTCGTCGCACCCGGTCCTCCTCCCCACTTTTTCGCGCCAGGGGTTCCGCCGCTTCAGTCGAGCCGGTCGAGCATCCCGGTGAAGTCGTCCTCCGACACGATCGGCACCCGGTAGGCCCGCGCCCGCCGCGCCTTGCTCGACAGGGTGCACGGGTCGGCCGCGACGAGCACCCGCGTCGACCGGGTCACGTAGCCCTGGCTGACCAGCCCCGCGCCGCAGGCCCGGTCCACCCACACCTCGCGCGGCGAGCGCATCTGCCCGGTGAACACCACCACGTCGCCCCGCACCAGCGGGACCGGCTCGGCGCCGGCCGGCGCCCCTCCCGCACCCGCCACGCCCGCCACCCCGCGCCGCACCTCGACCGCGTCGGCGGCGAGCCCCAGCGGCGGGAACGGCGTCCCGGCCAGCGGCCCGAACCGCAGGTAGCGGCGGAACAGCGAGGCCGTGGCGCGGGCGTCGTGCAGGGCGGAGTGGGCCGAGTCGAGCACCACGCCGGCCGCCGCGCAGCAGGCCGCCAGCGACCGCCCGGCGCGCGGTGGCAGGAACCGGTCCGCCAACCGCATCGTGCACAGTCCGGTCACCTCGACCGGCACCCCGGCGCGGTGGAGCTCGGCGGTCAGGAAGCGCGCGTCGAACGCCAGGTTGTGCGCGACGACGACCCGGCCGGCCAACCGGTCCGCGAGCGTCCCGGCGACCGCCGCGAACGCGGGCGCGTGCCACACGTCGGCGGCGCTGATCCGGTGCACGTGCTGCGGCCCGAGGTCGCGCCCCGGGTTGACCAGCGTGCACCACTCGCCGGTGACGCGGCCGTGCCGGTCGAGCTGCACCACCGCGACCTCGACGACGCGGTCGGACCCCCGCGCGGCGAACCCCGTCGTCTCCACGTCGACCACGGCGTACTCGACCACCGGCGAACCCTACTACCGGGGCGGGTCACCCCCGCAGCGCCCGGAGCACCAGGTCCACCACCGCGTCGGCGTGCTCCCCGGACAGCGGCGCGGTCCGCAGCAGCCACCGCTGGTGCACCGGTCCGAGCAGCAGGTCCGCCGCCGCCGCGACGTCCACGTCCAGCCGCACCTCGCCCGCGCGCTGCCCGGCGCGCAACCGCTCCTCCAACCGCACGCGGCGGGGGGTCAGCAGCAGCGTGACCAGGTCGGTGCGGGCCTCGTGGACCAGGACCCGGCACACCTGGTCGAACCGCCGCTCGTTCAGCTCCTCCACCGTCGCCCGCAGTTCCAGCCGGAGGTCGGTGGCCAGGTCGCCGCTGGGCCGCGGGTCCCGCTCGACCGGTCCCAGCTCCACGAACGCCTCGAACAGCAGCGGTCCCTTCGACGACCACCACCGGTAGATGGTCTGCTTGCCCACCCCCGCCCGAGCCGCGACGGCCTCGATGGTCAACCGGGAGTAGCCGAGCGCCTCGACCAACTCCAACGCGGCCACGAGGATCGCCCGCCTCGAACGGTCGCTGCGCCGCGCCGCGTCGGGTGGCATCCCTTGATCGTAAGCGCCGCGACGCTGCGCCGATACCGCGTGGAGCGGTCCGTCGACCTCTCGGTGCAGCGCCGTGACCAGGGGATTGCAGAACCGCACAAAGGGTTTGCAGGACCGGGGGAGCACACTCGTCATCGAGGCGGCCCGGTAGCGGTACAGGGGGGCTGGGCCGCCTCCTCGACCACCGGGGTCCGCGAGGATCCCGGGCAGAGCGCCGGCGGCCTGGGGGGAAGGGGGGGCTGGCGGCGGCTCCCGCGGTTGGGGGGGGGGGGGGGGGGGGGGGGGGGGGGGGGGGGGGGGTCGGGGGATCGGCGGCGGCACCGCGGCCTCCGCCGCCGATCGCGCCACAACTCCGGCAGCCCTGCTCACCCGGCGGCAGCGGTCGCGCCGGGGCCGTGACCTCGGGTGTTCCACCGTCAGCGGCGCGTGCGGCCCGCGGTGGTCGTCATGACGCCTCTTCGAGCCGCGAGCCGTTGCGCCAGGCGGCGGCCAGGTCCTGGATCGGCAGGTCGAGCACCTCGCTGAGGCAGGCGATCGTGCCGAAGGCGGGGGTGGGGAGCCGGCCGGTCTCGATCTTGCGCAACGTCTCCGGCGACATGCCCGCCGCGCGTGCCACGTCACCCAGGTCCCGGTCCGCCCGCGCTTCGCGCAGCAGCCTCCCGAGACGTCGGCCGGCCTCGATCTGTTCGGGCGTGAGCGGGTTGCGGACCACGCCACCAGGGTACGGCTGGTATTTTAATACCGGCAAGTGCTAAGTTGGTATTATTATACCAAGGCACGACGGATGAGGGCACCATGATCGAGTTGAAGACGCCTGCGGAGATCGAGCGCATGCACGTGGCCGGGCGTTTCGTCGCCGAGGTCCTCACCGAGGTCGGCGAACTCGCCGACGTGGGCGTCAACCTCCTGGACCTGGAGCACCACGTGCGCGGCATGATCGAGCGGCGCGGCGCGGAGTCCTGCTACTGGGACTACGCCCCCTCCTTCGGCAAGGGCCCGTTCCGCAACGTCATCTGCCTGTCGGTCAACGACGCCGTGCTGCACGGCCTGCCGCACGACTACGTGCTGCGCGACGGCGACGTGCTCAGCGCGGACCTCGCGGTCGGCATCGACGGCTGGGTGGCCGACTCGGCGCGCACGATCGTCGTCGGCACCGTCGCCGAGGAGGACCTGCGGATCATCCGCGCCACCGAGGAGGCGCTGGAGGCCGGGATCGAGGCGGCTCGTCCGGGCAACCGCCTGGGCGACATCTCGGCGGCGATCTGGGCGGTGGCCCGCGCCCACGGCTACCCGGTCAACACCGAGTTCGGTGGTCACGGCATCGGCCGCACCATGCACGAGGACCTGCACGTCTCCAACAAGGGCCGGGCGGGCCGGGGCCTGACGCTCCGACCGGGGCTGACCCTCGCGCTCGAACCCTGGTTCGCCCGCACGACCGACCGGATCGTCTACGACCCCGACGGCTGGACCATCCGCTCGGCCGACGGCTCGCGCACCGCCCACTCCGAGCACACGGTGGCCATCACCGAGGACGGTCCCCTGGTGCTCACCCGGCGCCGACCGGAGGCGGAGCCGGCCACGGCGTGAGCCGGGGCCGGGAGCTCGGACGCCGGCCGGCGAAACGGCACCCGGACCCGGTGCCGGGTGGGGAACCGCCGGGTCGGCCCCTGATCAGCCCTGGGCCAGGTCGGCGAAGCGGCTGTAGTGCAGCTGGTGCGCCACCGTGATGGTGGCCGTCGGGCCGGCGCGGTGCTTGGCCACGATCAGGTCCGCCTCACCGGCCCTCGGGTCGTCCCGCTCCCAGGCGTCCGGCCGGTTGATCAGGATCACCATGTCCGCGTCCTGCTCCAGCGACCCGGACTCACGCAGGTCCGACAGCTGCGGCCGCTTGTCGGTGCGCTGCTCCGGCCCTCGGTTCAGCTGGCTGATCGCGATCACCGGGATCTCCAGTTCCTTGGCGATCAGCTTCAGGTTCCGGGAGAACTCCGAGACCTCCTGCTGCCGCGACTCGGTGCGCTTGCCCGACGACATCAGCTGGAGGTAGTCCACGACCAGCAGCCGCAGGTCGTGGCGCTGCTTGAGCCGCCGGGCCTTGGCCCGGATCTCCATCATGGTCAGGTTCGGCGAGTCGTCCACGAACAGCGGGGCCTCGCTGATCTCGCTCATCCGCCGGGCCAGGCGCGTCCAGTCGTCGTCGCTCATCCGGCCGCTGCGCATGTCGCCGAGCCGGATGCGGGCCTCGGCGGACAGCATGCGCATGACGATCTCGGTGCGCGACATCTCCAGCGAGAAGATGGCGCTGGTCAGGCCGTGCTTCACCGAGCAGGAGCGGGCGAAGTCCAGGCCCAGGGTGGAGTTGTGGGTGGGGATCATCGACCGGCCCGCGAGGTAGAGGTGGTCGCTGTTGTCCACCTCCACGCAGCGCACCGGGACGCTCGGGACCGGCCGCACGGCGACGACGAACCGCGAACCGGTCCGCCCGTCGCCCGTCGCCCGTCGCCGCTCCTTCAGCGCCAACCGCTTGTGCTCCAGGCGGAAGACGTCGTCCCCGGTGTCGAGGACCACGACGCGCCCGGTACCTGCGGCGCACCGGTGGCCCAGGCCCACGACCAGCTCGCGGACGTCCTCGGCCAGGCGCTCGGTGGTCGCCTCGAACCGCACGGAACCACCCCCGGTCACCGTGCCGCCCGCGTCGAGCACGCCGGCGAGCAGGGCGCGCCGCTGTGCGGCGGAGGCGCGGAGGTACCGCTCGGGGATGTGCTCGTCGCCCGGCACGCCCCACTCCCGCAGCACGCCCTCGACGGCCTCGTCCGCCGGACCCGGGTACCCCTCGGCCTCGACGTGCCAGACCGACTCCGGGTCGGTGTCCCGCGAAGGATCGGTGTCCCGCGAACCGCCGAGCCGGACGCCGAGGGTGTAGGGGCCGAGCGGCAGCGCGGCCTCGGGCAGGTCGAGGGGGCGGGTGGTGGCCACCGCGTGGGCCGTCCCGCGACGCAGGTCCCCGGCGATCTCCCGGGTGGTGCGCACCCCGGTCCCGCGCCCGGCCGGTGCCCCGGGCCCCGGGATGTCGTGCGCCGGGATGTCGGTCAGCCACTGGTGCTCGGCGTCGGCCACCAGCACCGAACCGTCGGAGAACTCGACCTCGTAGCACGGCCGGCCGTGCAGGACGTCGGTCGCGGCGACCACCGTCGTGGGCCGCCCGTCCGCGTCGAGCAGCCGGTCCCCCACGGCCACCCGACCCATCGTGGTCCACCCGGTGGGCGTGGCGAGCGGGGTGTCCAGCGCCAGGGCCTTGCCCACGCCGGGACGGGCCGCGACGATGATCATCTGGCCGGGGTGCAGGCCGTTGGTCAGCTCGTCGAGGTCCGCGAAGCCCGTGGGGATGCCGAGGGAGGCGCCGCCGCGCGAGGCGATGGCGTCGATCTCGTCCATGGTCGGCTGGAGCAGGTCCTCCAGCGCCGAGTAGTCCTCGGTGGTGCGCCGCTCGGTCACCTCGTAGATCGCCGCCTGGGCCCGGTCGACGACCTCGTCGACGTCCGCGCCCTCGGCGCCGTTGTAGCCCAGCTGCACGATCCGCGTGCCCGCCTCCACCAGCCGCCGCAGCACGGCCTTCTCGGCCACGATCTCGGCGTAGTAGGAGGCGTTGGCCGCGGTGGGCACCGTGGCGATGAGCGTGTGCAGGTACGGGGCGCCGCCGACGCGCAGCAGCTCGCCCCGCCGCTCCAGCTCCGCGGACACCGTGATCGGGTCGGCGGGCTCGCCGCGGCCGTAGAGGTCCAGCACGCAGTCGTACACCGCCTGGTGGGCCGGGCGGTAGAAGTCGTTGGGCGCGAGGACCTCGACCACGTCGGCGATCGCGTCCTTGCTCAGCAGCATCCCCCCCAGGACCGACTGCTCGGCGGCGAGGTCCTGGGGCGGCTGTCGTTCGAAGCCGGGCTCGGCCATCATCCCCCGGTCGTCCACCAGCGCCACCGCGCACTCACCCCAATCTGCTGCCGTGCAGGATGTTCTACCCCGTGGGTCCGACATTTTCCGGGCACCACGCCAGGGATTCAGCGACGCTAGAGCCCCCCGGACGGCGCGGGCAACCGAGCTTGTGGACAACCCGGTGGACAGGTTGGGGATGGTTGTCGCGAGCTGACCACAACGCTGGGGAAACCTGTGGACAACCTGGGTACAACTCGGTCGGTGACGGAAGTTTTCCCAGGTCAGAACCTGTGGATAAATTTGTGGAAAAGTCCTTTGTCACACCGTCGGCGTGTCGCGTGCAACAGCCCCTTCGGCGTGTCGCGCACCGGGCGTCACAAGAGTTGTCCACAGCCGGACGCGCGAAGGCGCCGCCCGACCGGGAGTCCCGGTCGAACGGCGCCTCCGACGCCGAACAGGTGGTGCTTTCAGCCCGCGGCCGAGACCTCGACGGCCAGCGCGACGGTGACCTCCGGGTGCAGCCGGACGTTGACCGAGTGCTGCCCGACGGTCTTGATGTGGCCGGCCAGCTCGACGGCCCGCTTGTCCAGCGCGGGGCCGCCGGCGGCGCGCACGGCCGACACCACGTCGGACGAGGTCACCGAGCCGAACAGCTTCTTCGAGCCCGACGCGGCCTTGGCCCGCAGCGTGATCGAGCCGAGACCCTCCAGGGAAGCCTTGAGCTCCTTGGCGTGGTCCAGGTCGCGCACCCGGCGGGTGTCCTGGGCGCGGCGGATGACCTCGACCTGCTTGGCCGCGCCCTTGGTGGCGAGGATCGCCAGGCCGCGGGGCAGCAGGTAGTTGCGGCCGTAGCCGTCCTTGACCTCGACGATGTCGCCGGGACCGCCGAGGCCGGTCACGTCAGCGGTGAGGATGAGCTTCACTGTGCCGTCCCCTTTCTCAGCGAGCGGTCGAGGTGTAGGGCAGCAGCGCCATCTCGCGGGCGTTCTTGACGGCGACCGCGACGTCGCGCTGGTGCTGGCTGCAGTTGCCGGTGACCCGGCGGGCGCGGATCTTGCCCCGGTCCGAGATGTACTTCCGGAGCAGGGTGGTGTCCTTGTAGTCGATCATGTTGGCGTTGCGGTCCTTGCAGAACGCGCAGACCTTCTTCTTGGGCTTGCGCACAGGCGGCTTGGCCATGTGTGTACTCCTGGTGACGCGGAAGAGTGGTGGATGCGGTGCGGTCTAGAAGGGGGGCTCGTCGGCGAAACCACCGGAACCCGCCGGGGGCGCGGAGCCCCACGGGTCGTCGGCCGGTGCGCCGCCGCCACCGCCGCGGGACTGACCGCCGCCGCCGCCGAAGCCGCCGCCGCCGTCACCCCGGCTCACCTTGTTGACCTTCGCGGTCGCGTAGCGCAGGGAGGGGCCGATCTCGTCGACCTCCAGTTCGATGACCGTGCGCTTCTCGCCTTCCTTCGTCTCGAAGGAACGCTGGCGCAGGCGCCCGGTCACGAGCACGCGCGAGCCGCGGGTGAGCGACTCGGCCACGTTCTCCGCGACCTGCCGCCACACGTTGCACCGCAGGAAGAGGGCTTCGCCGTCCTTCCACTCGCCGCTCTGGCGGTCGAAGGTCCGGGGCGTGGAGGCGACCGTGAAGCTCGCCACCGCGGCACCGGACTGGGTGAAGCGCAGTTCCGGGTCGGCGGTCAGGTTCCCGACCACCGTGATCGTCGTCTCGCCTGCCATGGTCCGGGTAGCCCCTACGCCTTGGCCAGGGCCCTGGCGGCCGACTTGGCCGACTTGACCGACGCCCTCGCGGCAGCCTTGGCCGCGGCCTTGGCGGCCTTGGCGGGCTCGCGCCGCAGGACCTTGGTGCGCAGGATCGTCTCCTGGAGACCGAGCTGGCGGTCCAGCTCCTTCACCGCGTCGGGCGTCGAGGTCAGGTCGAGGATCGCGTAGATGCCCTCGCTCTGCTTGTTGATCTCGAAGCTGAGACGGCGCTTGCCCCAGACGTCGACCTTCTCCACGTTGCCACCCGTGGTGCGGATGACGTTGAGGAACGTGTCGAGGGACGGCGCGATCGTGCGCTCGTCGAGACTGGGGTCGAGGATGACCATCACTTCGTAATGACGCATGTAGACCACTCACCTCCTGTGGACTCGGCGGCCACGGGCTTTCCGTGGCAGGAGGGTCGTCGCGTCAGCAACCCGTCCAGGGTAACAGGCCCCCGGGGTGAGTCCCCGGGGGCCCGTCGCGGCTGCTCAGAGCCTCCAGTTCTGGTAGTTCGCGAACACCGCCTCGGTGATCCGGGTGCCCCGGTTGTGGTCCCCGTGGCCGTACGCGTGCACCGCGATGCCGCAGAACGTCGAGCACCCGGCGGCCCGCACGACCGAGCCGTCCTGCCCGCCCACGGTGTCCAGGTGGTGGGCCAGCTGGCGGGGGTGGGAGGCGCTGATCGAGCTGGTGGTGGACCACTGCGTGCCGGCCGGCTTGTCCTGCGGGTAGCCCGAGCTGCCGACCGCGGTGCCGTCGAGCGACGCGGTGGTCCAGCTCATGCCGTACCAGCCGGTGGTGTCGCCCACGGAGCAGTTGAGCTTGAAGCCCGCGTAGTCGTACTCGGCGTTGGCGTTCTGGGTCCACCCGGTGACGCTGAAGGTGTTGCTCACGCCGCAGCTGCCGAACGGCGAGGAGCCGCCGTCGCGGCCCGGGTGGACGGTGAAGTTCGTGTTCCACGCGCCGCCGCTGCCGCCGGAGTGCGCGCAGTGGCCGGCGGTGGCGACCGCGTTCGCCGCGTACAGCCAGCCGGTGCACCAGCCCGTGGAGCCGTTCGGCCTGGTGTAGGTGACGTAGACGTCGGCACTGGCGGGGTAGGCCGTGGTGCCGGTGACCTGCACGCGCCCGTCCGGCGCGATGATCGACTGGATGCCGGTACCGCCGGGGGCCGTCGCGCGCGGCCCGGCGTGGGCGGGTCGGGCGTGGGCGGGTCGGGCGCTGCCGGCGCCGGTGCCCGCGAACCCGGCGGTGCGGCGGCCGGCGGCGCGCGAGGCCC
>NZ_JBHSQO010000035.1:0-83214 GCF_042658445.1 Saccharothrix lopnurensis
CGGTTGCTGCGGCTGCGGCGGCTGCGGGGCCTGCGGCTTCGGGCCGGGCATCGGGCGCGGACCGGGCCGGGGGCCGAGCGCGCCGGGGCGCGGGGCCTCGGCGCGGGGCTCGGCACCGCGGTTGTCGGCCGCGGCGGCCTGGGGCCTGGGGGGCGCCGGACGGGCGCCGGACGACTTCGACTTGCCGTCGTTCTTGGCGTACGCGTCACGCAGCCGACGGGCCACGGGGGCCTCGACGGTGCTGGACGCCGACTTCACGTACTCACCCTGATCGGCGAGCTTCGTGAGCAGTTCTTTACTCGTGACTCCGAGCTCCTTGGCGAGCTCGTGCACGCGGGCCTTACCTGCCACTGCACTCCTCTGGCGATGGAGGCCGGCGGCAGTCCCGTCGACCTCGTCTTAACGTCGCGCGTTCATGTCTTCAGCTTCACGGCTGACTCATGACGGGTCGACCTGCTTCCTTGCTTCCTGTCGGCCGCGGGGCGATCCCGCGACCTCCTTCCCCTGTTGCGCCAAGTGCCCGCGCACGCCCTCGACGTCGAGCGGTCCCTGGACCCGGAAGGCCCGGGGGAACGCGCGCCGCTTCTCGGCGTTGCGGAGGCAGTCCTGGTCGGGGTGCAGCCACGCGCCCCGACCGGGCAACCTTCGGCGGGTGTCCGGGACCACGGCCCCGTCCACTACCACCACGCGCAACAGCTCGGAGGGCAACGTCCGGGCGCGGCATCCTACGCACGTGCGAACCGGGCCGCCGTGCCTGAGATCCGATCCCCGACGTTGAACCACTGAGAAGTCTATCCCCTGTTGCTTATTCAGCCGAACCGGATGTCGCCGCGCCCGCCGGAGCGGACCCGCCGGCGTCCGCGTCCGACCGGATGTCGATGCGCCAACCGGTCAGCCGGGCGGCCAGCCGGGCGTTCTGGCCCTCCTTGCCGATGGCGAGGGAGAGCTGGAAGTCCGGCACCACCACGCGGGCCGTCTTGGCTCGCTCGTCGAGCACCCTCACGGAGACAACCTTCGCAGGCGAGAGGGCATTCCCGACGAACGTGGCCGGGTCGTCCGAGTGATCGATGATATCGATCTTCTCGCCCGCCAGCTCGCTCATGACGTTGCGGACACGAGCGCCCATCGGGCCGATGCACGCGCCCTTGGCGTTCACCCCGGGCACCCCCGAGCGTACCGCGATCTTCGAACGGTGACCTGCCTCACGTGCCACCGCGGGGATCTCCACGGTGCCGTCCGCGATCTCCGGGACCTCCAGCGCGAAGAGCTTGCGCACGAGGTTCGGGTGGGTGCGGGAGAGGGTGATCTGGGGACCGCGCGCGCCGCGCGACACGCCGACGACGTAGCACTTGAGGCGCGAGCCGTGCTCGTAGGACTCGCCGGGCACCTGCTCGGCCGGGGGCAGCACACCCTCGGTGTCCCCGAGCTGGACGACGACCATGCCGCGGGCGTTGGCGCGGGCGTCGCGCTGCACCACGCCGCCGATGATCTCGCCCTCCTTGGCGGAGAACTCGCCGAAGGTGCGCTCGTGCTCGGCGTCGCGCAGGCGCTGGAGGATGACCTGGCGGGCGGTGGTCGCGGCGATGCGGCCGAAGCCCTCCGGCGTGTCGTCCCACTCCTCGGCGACCGAGCCGTCGGGGTTCAGCTCCTGCGCGAGGACCCGGACCGTCCCCGTCTTGCGGTCGATCTCCACGCGCGAGTGCGGGTGGTGCCCGTCGGTGTGCTTGTAGGCGGTGAGCAGGGCGGTCTCGATCGCTTCGAGCACCGTGTCGAAGGGGATGTCCTTGTCCCGTTCGATCGCCCTGAGAGCGGCGATGTCAACGTTCACTCCGACTCCTCCTCCGGGGAATGGCCGTCGAGTAGCGCGAGCTCCTCGACCGGCGGCTGCTTGAACTCCACTTCCACGACGGCGCGCTCGACCGAGTCGTACTCGATGCGGCGCAGCTCGCCCTTGACCAGGAGCACGACCCCCGTGTCGTCGGCGTCGCCGACCCGGCCGAACCACTCGACCTGGTCGGGCTGCTTGACCTTGACCAGGCGCAAGCGGTTGCGCCTCCAGTGGCGCGGCCTGGTGAGCGGGCGGTCGGCGCCGGGTGAGGTGACCTCGAGGGTGTACGGGCCCGCGAGCAGGTGCTCGTGCGCGTCCAGGGTGGCGGACACGGTGCGGCTGGCGCGTGCGACCTCGTCCAGGCCGATCCCCTCGTCGCCGTCCACGACGACCTTGACCAGCCTGCGACGCCCAGCCTGGTTCACGTCGAGCGACTCCAGGTCGTAGCCGATGGCCTCGACCGCCTCGCGCACGACGGGCGTTAGCTGCGCGGCGAGTTCTCCGCGCGGCGGGCTGGACACGTTGATGACTCCCTGTTCGTCCGTGCTGGTGTGCAGAGGGCACGGCAACCCCGGTCGACGCTGCACTCGCCGGCCGTGGTCGCCCAGCGTATCTGGTCCGGGCGGGGTCGCACGTCCCACGGGGCGCCGCGGCGGCTCTGGCAGGATCGGGACGCGTGATCGGTAGAACCGCGTTCAGCAGGCGAGGGGTGCTGCTGGCGGCGGCCACGGCGCCGCTGGCAGTCGCGTGCACCACACCCCCGCCGCCCCCACCGCCGCCGGACGTCCTGGAAGAGCTGGTCAGGTCGGCCCGGTCGGACGCCGCCCTGGCCACCGCCGCCGGCGCGCCGGAGACCGCCGCGGCGCGGACCGAGCACGCCGACCGGTTGCGGGCGGAGATCGACCGCGCCACGCCGCGCGTGCCGGGCTCGTCGGCGCCGGGCTCGTCGGCACCGCCCTCGACGCCGCCGTCCGCCGCGCCGCCCGCGGGTGGGACGCGGGAGGAGCTGCTGGCGGCGTTGCGGGCGGCGCAGGAGCAGGCGGCGGGTCTGGTGGCGTCGGTGCCGACGTACCGGGTGGGGTTGGTGGCCGCGGTGGCGGCCGGGTGCGCGAGCCTGGTGGAGGCGATGTCGTGAGCGTGGACGCGGTGCAGGGCGCGTTGGGGGCCGAGCACGCGGCGGTGTGGACGTACGGGCTGGTCAGCGCGTTCATCTCGCAGCAGGGCGCGGCGGTGGCGGAGGGCGCGAACGCCCACCGGGCCCGTCGGGACACCACCGAGCGGTGGCTGCGCGACCAGGGGGCCGCGCCGGAGCCGCCCGCGCCGGCCTACCTGCCGCCGCAGCCCGTGGACAGCGCGGCCTCGGCGATCGCGGCGCTGATCGCGGTGGAGACGGACTGCTGCGTGGGGTGGCGGGGCGTGCTGGAGCGCACCGAGGACGCCGACCTGCGCAGGTCGGCCCTCGACGCCCTGACCGCCTCGGCGGTCCGCGCCACCCGGTGGCGCAAGGCCGCCGGCCTGACACCCCTGTCCATCACCTTCCCCGGCACCGCCGTGGGCTGACCCCCCGCGAGTCGTACGTACAGACCTCGCGAGTCGTACGTCCAAGACCCCGAGTTGAGTGTTCAGGACCCTCGAGTTGAGTGTTCAGCACTGAATTCGGGGGGTCTGGACGTACGACTCGCCGGGTCTGGACGTACGACACGCCGGGTCTGGACGTACGACTCGCGGTCAGGTCAGGGTGGTGGCCAGGCGCAGGGCGTCGAAGCTGATCTTCTTCATCAGGTGGTTGTGCTCGGTCTCGTTGGCGCCGTGGGTCGCGGTGTCCGACTCGATGATGATCACCTCGCGGTCGCGCTGGTCCGAGGCGTAGCCGCCGTTGCCCAGGGTGGTCATGCCCTGGACCTGGACCGCGCCGTCCTTGATCAGGTCGTTCACGTTGCCGGTGCCGTTGCGGTTGGTCAGGTCCTTGAGGGCGGTGGCGTCCTCGGTCGTCTTCATCTGGACCACTGACACGGACGTGTACACAGTTGCCCCGTCCGGGGTGGTGGTCGTGTACAGGGCGCGAGTGAGCTGCCGGCACGGCGTGCTGGTCAGGTAGTCCCTGGTCTTCCCGTACGCGTGTGACGCGCAGTCACTGTCCCGCAGCGGGTCGGGCACCTGCGGTGACTTCGTGAAGACGAACTGACCGGCGGGCGCCGACGTCGACGTGGGCGTCGTCGTGGTCTCGGCCGAGGGCTTCACCAGCACCCACACCAGGCCGGACAGCACCGCCACGCCGAGCAGCCCCAGCCCCTTGAGCAGGAGGCCGCGCCGCGCGCGGGTCGGCCCAGGTGGTGGGGGCTCGGCGGGGCTCATCAGCGAGTCCAGCTGCCCGATCCCGGAGCGCCACAGCGGCGCGGTGTCCGAGGGCCGGATCGGCGGGATCCGTTGCGTCACCTCTTCAGGTGATTCGGGAGGAACCGACACAAAGACCCACGGTAACGGAAGCCGCTCAACCCAGCGCCCCGAGCACCAGTTCGACGTCGGCCACCGAGTTGTACAGGTGGAACGCCACCCGGACCCGTCCGGCGCGCACGCTGGACCGCACGCCGGCCGCCGCCAGCCGGTCCGCCGCGGCGACGGGCAGGTCCAGCGACGCGATCGCGCTCCCGCGCGGCGGCAGGCCCAGCCCGACCAGCAGGGCGTCGGCCAGCCCGGCGCCGTGGTCCCGCACCGCGGCCATGTCCAGCGAGGCCAGGTACGGCAGCGAGACCGCCGCCCCGACCTGCGACAGCCACACCGGCGACAGGTCGAGCCGGCGCGCGTCCGGCGCGAGCCGCAGCGGCAGCCCGTAGACCGTGCGCCACGGCTCGTCACCGGCGTACCAGTTCGCCGCCGCCGGCACGGTCCGCTCCAGCGCGCCCGGCGAGCACGCCAGCCACGCGCACCCGCGCGGCGACATCAGGAACTTGTACCCGACGGCCACCACCCAGTCCGCCCACCCGAGGTCCAGCGGCAGCCACCCGACCGCCTGTGAGGCGTCCAGCAGCACCGGCACCCCGGCCGCGCGCAGCGCACCCAGGTCGACGAGGCGGCCGTCCGCCGACTGCACCACGCTCACCGCGACCAGGTCGTGCCCGGCGGCGGCGGCCGGCACCTCGTCCAGGTCCACCTCGACCACCCGCAGCCCCCGGGCCGCGAACGGGAAGGTCAGGCTGGTGAACTCGCCGCGCGCCACCAGCACCGACGCGCCCTCGGGCAGGGAGGCCGCGACCAGCGACACCAGCTGCGAGCCGGAGGCGCCCATGGCCACCCGGTCCACCGGCACGCCGACCAGCCGGCCGAACGCCCCCCGCGCCACCGCGATCGACGCGTCCACCGCGTCGGGCCCGTCCCGCCCGCTCGCCCACCGCCCCGCGGCGGCGGTCACGGCCGCGGCGGTCGGCGTGGGCGGCACGCCGATGCTCGCGGTGTTCAGGTAGCCGGACGGAACGTCGAAGGTCGTGCCGAAAGCCGATCTCATGGGGCCATCACACCGCCCGGAGCGCCCCGCCGTCCAAGGACTTCTTGCGGCGGGCGTAGACCTGCTTGCGGGTGCGGGCGACCACCTCGCCGGCCGCGTCCACCACGTCGGCGGTGAACCACACCAGCGCCTTGCCGCCGTCCTCGGCCAGCGACCTGACCTCGGCCAGGTGCTCGTCGGTGAGCCGGAACTCCGCGTGCACGGTGCCGCGCCCCGGCTTGACGAACTCGATCTCGCCGGCCTTGTCCCACACCACGTGGTCGCGCTTGAGGTGGTGCAGCAGCAGGAGCATCCAGAACGGGTCGGTCATGGCGAACAGCGAGCCGCCGAAGTGGGTGCCCACGTAGTTGCGGTTCCACGGGCGCATCCGCAGCCGCACCCGCGCGTAGCGGTAGTCGTCGGACAGCTCGACCACGCGGATGCCCGCGAACAGGAACGGCGGCCAGAGGTTCATGCCCCGGCGGAGACGCGATGCCTTCATGAGCCACATGTTACCCATGGGTAATTTCAGGACATGGTGATCACGTTCCGGGTCACCCTCGCCGCCGCGTCCGAGCACAGGAACGCGACCACGCCGGCCGGGTCCTCGGGCTGCGACACGTCGTGCGCGGCGCGCACCGCGTCGTTGACCCAGCCGGTGTCCACGACCCCCGGCTTGACCACGTTCGCCGTCACGCCGTGCGGCCACAGTTCGTGCGCCGCCGCCAGGGTGTAGTTGTCCATCGCCGCCTTGGCCGCGCCGTAGGTGACCTCGCCGGGGAACCCGAGCGGCCCGCCGGAGGTCAGCCCGACGACGCGGCCCCAGTTGCCGCCGCGCGCGAGGTGCCGCCGGGCGAACTCGGCGATCATCAGCGCGGACCCCCGCGCGTCCACGGCGAACTGCGCGTCGAACGTCTGCGCCGTCACCCCGCTCAGCACCCGGCCGAACCGGTCGGTCTCGGTGGCCAGGAACGTGTCCTGCACCCAGCCGGAGGCGTTGTTGACCAGGATGTCCACCGGACCGAGGACCCGCTCGGCGGTGTCGAACAGCCGCGCGGGCGTGCCGACGTCCGCGAGGTCGGCCTCGACGGCGTGCGCCCGGCCGCCCGCCTCGGTGATGGCGGCCACGACCTCCTCCGCGCCGGACTCGCGGGCGGTGAAGTACGCCCTCGGCAGGCTGGGGTCGGGCGCGGGCACGAACCTCAGGTAGGTGACGAGGACCTGGACCCCCTGGGCCGCCAGCGCCTTGGCGGTCGCGGCGCCGATGCCCTGGTTGGCCCCGGTGACGATGGCGGTGTGGATCACACGGGGCATCGTGCCGGATCACCGCGCGCGGGCGCACCGCCTTTACCGGCACAATGCCCCTCGTGCGCAGCGAAGAGATCCAGGTCCGCACCGGTTCCGAAGAGGTCGTCCACGACCTGACCCGCCACTGCGAGGACTTCCTCGCCGACGTGGAGGGCGACGGGCTGCTGCACGTCTGGGTCCCCCACGCCACGGCGGGCGTGGCCGTGCTGGAGACCGGCGCGGGCAGCGACGACGACCTCCTGGCCGCGCTGAAGGACCTCCTGCCCGCGGACGACCGCTGGCGGCACCGCCACGGGACGCCCGGCCACGGTCGTGACCACGTGCTCCCCGCGCTGGTGCCGCCGCACGCGACGATCCCGGTGCTAGGCGGTGTGCTCGCGCTGGGCACCTGGCAGTCGGTCTGCCTCGTCGACACCAACGTCGACAACCCCGTCCGCAAGGTCCGGCTGAGCTTCCTGGCGGGGTAGCAGCAGCGCCACCAGCCCGACCGCGGCCAGCGCCGCGGGCACCCACAGCTGGGCGGCGTCCGGCGCGCCGCCCTGGAACAGCGCGCGCAGCCCCTCGGTGGAGAACCGGAACGGCGTCCACGACCACAGCAGCACCCGGTACCCCGGGTCGAGCAGTTCGGGCGCCTGCCCCGCCACGGCGGGCGCCACCAGGTACAGCGGCGCGAGCACGGCCATCGCCCGCAGCCCGAGCAGCCGCAGCAGCGCGCCCTGGACCAGCGCGAACGCCGCGCCGACCAGCGCCAGGTAGCCGAGCACGGCCCAGCCGAGCGGCAGGGCCGGGTCCCACAGCGCGACCAGGCCCGCCACCACGCCGACGCCCAGCGCGGTCGCCGCCGCGATGCCCACCAGCCGGCTCGGCACGTCCGGCCGGCGCGCGAGCCGCGTGAACGCCGCCCCGGCCACCAGCCCGCCGATCCACAGCAGCGCGCTCGCCGCCAACGGCGCGGTCCGCCCGGCCGCCGACGCCGGGTCGAGCACCACGACCCGGGCCTGGAGGCCGGCACCCTGCGCGACGGCGCCCAGCACCTGCTGGGCGGCCTGCGTGCCGGACGGGTTCACCGCGCCGGACAGCACGACGGTCGCGCTGCCGGGCGCGAGTTCGAGCACCCCGTAGACCTCCTGGCGGGACAGCAGGTCACGGGTCCGGTCGGGCGTGGAGACCCGCCACGAGACCTCCGCCGACCCCGCGTTCGCCACCCGGTCGGCGATCCCGCGCAGCCGCGGCGGGGCGTCGGCCCCGACCGCGACCGCCAGCGGCACCCCGTCCGGGTGCGCCGTCGCCTGGACGCCGAAGGTGAGCAGGCCGAGCACCAGCGCGACGAGCGCGCCCGCGACGGCGGTGGCCACCGCGAGGACCGCGGGTGGCCGATCGTGCGGCGCGATCATGGTTCCCCCTTGTTCATCAAGTGTTGAATTGAAGGCTACGACTCGGCGGACCCAGAAGTCAACGCGTGATGAATTGGCTCGCACCACCCGATCGGCGGATGCGGCAGGGTACGGTTCGCCCGTGACTTACCCAGGTGACGGGCAGAGCGGCTGGGACGGCCGGCCCAACCAGGGCGGCTGGGGCCCGCAGGGACAGGGTGGCCAACCGCAGCCGGGCCTCGGCGGTCCCGAGCACGGCCAACCCGGTTACGGCCAACCCGGTTACGGCGGACCCGACCAGGGTTACCCCGGTTACGGGCAGCCCGCCTACGGCGCCCCCGAGCAGGGCTACGGCCAACCGGGCGGCCAACCGGGCGGGCAGCCGGGTTACGGCCAGGGCTACGGGCAGCAGAACTACGGCGGGTCCTACGGCGGCCTCGGCGTGTTCTCCGGCGGCGGCGAGCCGCCCGGGGGCGGCAGGACCAAGGTCTGGCTGGCCATCGGCGTGGTCGTGCTGCTGCTCGTCGGCGGCGGCGTCACCGCGTTCCTGCTCACCAGGGACGACGGCTCACCCACCGCCCAGCCCACCAGCTCGTCACGACCACCCACCACGTCGAGCAGCCCCAGGCCGACGACCACCACCACGCCCACCGACGAAGAGGTCGGCTGCGACCCCGTCAAGGCGGGGTGGAACTGCCTGCCGGTGCCCGCGCTGTCCTACAGCTACGACCTGCCCAAGGGCTGGTCCCCCACCTCGGCGGGCGCCTCGGTCGAGGGCATGGCCGACGTGCGGCTGACCGGGCTGTCCCTGGTCGACGCCTACGACTGCGGCGGCAAGAACTTCACCCGCGGCGGCGCGGGCGGCGTGGTCGTGGGGCAGAGCGACCTGACCGCGGTGGCCAAGGACTTCGCCCAGAAGCTCGGCACCCAGTTCTACCGCTCCGCGCCGCGGTCGGAGGTCGCGCTCGGGGAGCCGAAGGCCGTCAAGATCGGTGACATCGAGGGCGTGCAGGTCGACTCCACCGCCACCACCTCCGGCGACGAGTGCCTGGCCACCAAGGGCATGGTCAAGGTCCTGGTCCTCAAGGGCGACCGCGGGTACCACGTGTTCTTCGCCAACGGCGACCTGGAGGGCGGGCCCGCCCAGCCGAAGCCGGTCGCCGAGGCGGACCTCCAGGCCATGGTCGACTCCGTCCGGCCGCTGGGCTGATGAGCTACTCCGGGCTGGGCGCGTACCCGCCGCACCCGCCGCCGCGGCGGCCCGACCGGGCCCCGCTGTGGCTCGCGCTCGCCGCCGCGGGTGTGCTCGCGGTCGGCGGCGGGGTGGCGTTCGCGCTGCTCGGGGGCGACGAGGACGGCCGCGCCACGCCGGCCACGTCGAGCCCGGCCGAACCGGACTGGCCGGTCGTGGAGGACGACTCGGCGGGCGTGCGCTACGAACTGCCGCCGTCCTGGGAGAGCTCGGGCAAGGGCGCGGTGGGCCGCCTCCGGGTCACCGGGTCCCACGTGTCGCGGCCGTTCGAGTGCCAGGGGCGCGACATGGTGCAGGCCCAGTCGGTGTCCGGGGCGGTCGTCGACGACGACCCCGAGGGCGTCGCCGCCGAACTGGTGGGCCAACTGGCCCGCAACAGCTACACGGTCGAGGGCGCGCCGCCGGAGGTGGGCGAACCACGCGTCGAGTCCTCGTCCGAGGACCGGGTGGTGCTCAGCGTCGAGGTGACGCCCCGGGCCGCCAACGCCTGCTACGCGCCCAAGGCCACGATCACCGCGGTGGCGCTGCGCAACGGCACCCGGACGTCCGTCCTCGTCGTCAACGTCGCCCGGGGCGGCCCGCACGTCGCGCAGGGCCCGTCCGAGGACGAGGTGCGGCGCATCCTGGGGAGCGTCCGGCTGCCGTGAACACGCTGGTGCTGTGGGACATCGACCGGACCCTGGTCGACGCCGGACCCGTCGGGGTCGACTGGTACCGCGCGGCGCTGCGCGCGGCCACCGGGCTGGACCTGGCGCGCACACCGCCGTTCGGCGGCCGCACGGAGCGCTGGATCACCCTGGAGCTGCTGGCCCTGCACGACCTCGCGCCCACCGAGGAGCTGGTGGCGCGGCTGCACGTCGAGCTGGTCGCGGCCGCCGGCCGGGAGCACGCGCGGCTGCCCGAGCTGGGCCGCGCCCTGCCCGGCGCGCGGGCCGCGGTGGAGGCGCTGGCGCGGCGGGACGACGTGGTGCAGTCCCTGGTGACCGGGAACCTGCCCGAGATCGCCCGGTTCAAGCTCGCCGCGTTCGACCTGGACCGGCACCTGGACCTCGAGGTCGGCGGCTACGGGCAGCTGTCCGAGCACCGGCCCGAGCTGGTGCTGGAGGCGGTGCGGCTGGCCACGGCCAAGCACGCCCGCGAGTTCCGCGCCGCGGTCGTCGGCGACACCCCGCACGACGTGGAGGCCGCGCTGCGCCACGGCGCCGTCGCGGTCGGCGTGGCCACGGGCCGCAGCAGCGCCGAGGAGCTGCGGGAGGCCGGCGCGCACACCGTGCTCGCCGACCTCTCCGACACGGCGGCCGTGCTGGCCGCCGTGCTCGACCGCCCTAACCCCTGACCAAGCCGGTCAGGTGCGCCACCACGTCGTCCACCGCGACCTCGACGCGCTCGCCCGAGCGGCGGTCCTTGACCTCGACCAGGCCGTTGGCCAGGCCGCGGCCCACCACCACGATGGTCGGCACGCCGACCAGCTCGGCGTCGGCGAACTTCACGCCGGGGCTGGCCTTGCGGTCGTCCAGCAGCACGTCCACGCCGGCCGCGGACAGCTCGCCCGCCAGCTTCTCGCCGCCCGCCAGCAGCGCCTCGTCCTTGCCCGCCACCACCAGGTGCACGTCGAACGGCGCGACGTTGCGGGGCCAGATCAGGCCGCGCCCGTCGTGGCTCTGCTCGGCGATCACCGCGACCAGGCGGGACACGCCGACGCCGTAGGAGCCCATGGTGATCCGGACGGGCTTGCCGTCGGGGCCCAGGGCGTCCAGCCCGAACGCGTCGGAGTACTTGCGGCCCAGCTGGAAGATGTGCCCGATCTCGATGCCGCGCGCGGCGACCAGCACGCCCTTGCCGTCCGGCGACGGGTCGCCCTCGCGGACCTCGGCCACGTCGATCACGCCGTCGGGCGTGAAGTCGCGGCCCGAGACCAGGTCCACCACGTGGTGGTCGGCCTCGTCCGCGCCGGTCACCCACGCCGTGCCGCGCACCACGCGCGGGTCGACGAGGTACTCCACGCCGTTGGCCTGGAGCGCACCCGGGCCGATGTAGCCCTTGACCAGGAACGCGTTGCGGGCGAAGTCGGCCTCCTCCAGCATCGCCACCTCGGCCGGCGCGAGCGCGGCCTCCAGGCGCTTGAGGTCGACCTCGCGGTCACCGGGCACGCCGACGGCCAGCAGGGTCCACTCCGCCGCACCCGGAACCCGGGTCTTGACCAGGACGTTCTTCAGGGTGTCGGCCGCGGTGAAGGCGCGGCCCAGGTCGGCCGCGTTGAGGAAGTCGACCAGCGAGGCGATGGTGGGCGTGTTCGGCGTGTGGTGCACCCGCGCCGCGGGCTTGTCCTCCACCGGCTGCTCCGCGGGCGCGGGCGTGGCGACCGCCTCGACGTTGGCCGCGTAGTCGGACTCCGTGCTGCGCACGAAGGTGTCCTCGCCGGTCTCCGCGACGGCCAGGAACTCCTCCGACGCCGAACCGCCCATCGCGCCGGACGTGGCGGAGACGACCACGTAGTCCAGGCCCAGCCGGTCGAAGATGCGGACGTACGCCTCGCGGTGCCGCCGGTAGGACTCGGCCAGGCCCTCGTCGGCGAGGTCGAAGGAGTAGGAGTCCTTCATCACGAACTCGCGGCCGCGCAGGATGCCCGCGCGGGGGCGCGCCTCGTCCCGGTACTTGGTCTGGATCTGGTACAACGTGACCGGGTAGTCCTTGTAGGAGGAGTACTCGCCCTTCACGGTGAGCGCGAACAGCTCCTCGTGGGTGGGGCCGAGCAGGTAGTCCGCGCCCTTGCGGTCCTTGAGGCGGAACAGGTTGGGGCCGTACTCGGTCCACCGGTTCGTGGCCTCGTAGGGCTCCTTGGGCAGCAGCGCGGGGAACTGGATCTCCTGCGCGCCGATGGCGTCCATCTCCTCGCGCACGACCCGCTCGACGTTGCGCAGCACCCGCAGGCCCAGCGGCAGCCACGAGTACCCGCCCGGCGCGACGCGGCGCACGTAGCCGGCGCGGACCAGCAGCTTGTGGCTGGGTACCTCGGCGTCGGCCGGGTCCTCGCGCAGGGTGCGCAGGAACAGCGACGACATCCTGGTGATCACGGTGGGTGCTCCTCGTGGCGCGGGTTTGGCGGCAAGGGTAGTGAACGCGGCGCGGTTCGCGCTCCCGGGTTCCGCCGGCGGCGACCGGCCGCGCCGCTGGTGGGCCCCCGTGCGGCCGGGTCCTGTCGGTGGTCGCCGCCCGCGTCCGGGCATGACCGCCGCGATCGGCGTGATCGCCTCCGACACCCGGGACCACGGGGACTTCACCGGTCCTGCCCGGCCCGGACCGGCTGACCCGCCCGTTGCGCGTGGTGGCGGGACTTCCGCCACCATGCGGGGAGGCGATTCACGGGACGGAGCGCGGACTTGCGGTTGATGACGTGGAACCTGTGGGGGCGCTTCGGGCCGTGGCGGGAGCGCGAGGCCGCCATCATCGACACGGTGCGGGTGGTCGACCCGGACGTGCTGGCGATCCAGGAGGTGTGGGCGGCCGGCGACGGCACCTCGCAGCTGCGGATCGTGGCCGACGCGCTCGGGATGCACAGCGCGGGCTGGACCCAGCCGCTCGGCGACACGGGGCTGGAGCAGGGCAACGCGGTGCTGAGCCGGTGGCCCATCAGCCGGTGGCGGGCGCTGGAGCTCAACCGGGACCCGGCCGACCCGCGCTCGGCGGTGGTGGCCGACGTCGAGACGCCGTGGGGCGCGGCGCCGGTCGTCAGCACGCACCTGTCGTGGCGCCCGGAGGAGGGCGGGACGCGGCTGCGGCAGGTGCGCGCGATCCGGGAGCACCTGGGGTCGCGGGAGCCGGCCGCGCTGCCGCCGGTCGTCATGGGCGACCTGAACGCCGAGCCCACCTCCGACGAGCTGCGCGCGTTCACCGGGCTGCGGGCCGACGAACCGCCGGGGCCGGTGTTCGTCGACTGCTGGGAGCAGGCCCGCAGCGGGCAGCCCGGGTACACGTGGGACCACGCCAACCCGTACGCCGCGTGCACGCCGTGGCCGCGCCGGCGGTTGGACTACGTGCTGATCGGCCTGCCCGACCCGGGTCTGGTGCGGGAGAAGCGGATGGGCTGGTTCGAGGTGGACAGCTGCGAGCTGGCCGGGGTGTCGGCGGTGCGCGGCACGGTGCCGTCCGACCACTACGCCGTGGTGACCCGGCTGCGGGTGCTCCCCGAGCCGCCGCACTAGGCTCGCCCGTCGTGCTCGTACTGCTGCCACCGTCGGAGACCAAGGCCGAGGGCGGGTCCGGCGCGCCGCTCGACCTCGACCTGCTGTCGCACCCGGAGCTGAACCCGGTGCGCGACGGGCTGGTGGACGCGCTGGTCGACCTCGCCGCCGACGTCCCCGCCAGCCTGGTCGCGCTCGGGTTGTCCGAGCGCCAGTCCGGCGAGGTGGCGCGCAACGCCGAACTGCGCCGCTCCCCCACCCTGCCAGCGCTGGCGCGCTACACCGGCGTGCTCTACGACGCGCTCGCCCCGGGGTCGTTCACGCGGGTGGAGCGGGAGCGGGCGTTCCGGCGGCTGGCCGTCGCGTCGGCGCTGTTCGGGCTGCTGGGCGGTGGTGACCCGGTGCCGGCGTACCGGCTGTCCGGCGGGAGCGCGCTGCCGGCCACCGGTCCGTTCGCCGCGCTGTGGCGACCGGCGCTGGAGCCGCTGCTCGCGGTCGCCGACGACTTCGTGGTGGACCTGCGGTCCAGTCCCTACACCTCGTTCGCGCGGGTGCCGGGAGCGGTGGTGGTGCGGGTGGTGACCGAGGACGAGAGGGGGCGGCGGAACGCGGTGAGCCACTTCAACAAGGCGCACAAGGGACGGCTCGCCCGCGCGCTGGTGCGGTCGCGGGCCGAGCCGGCCGACCTCAGGGGGTTGGCGCGGGTGGTGACGAGGGCCGGGTTCCGGCTGGAGCCGACCGGGCCGCGGACGGCCGACCTGGTGGTGTAGCGGGTGGTCCGGCGGCGGTGCCGCGCCGGCACTCCACCGCCGCGGCGCGGATTCCGCCCACGGAGCACCGGCGGTCCTCCCCGCTCCGGGCGAGCGGCCATAAGTGTGACAGAGCGCAGTGACCTGTCACCTCTCGTGACGGGAATGCCAGAATGGCCGCGTGAGCCCCGACACACCCGCCGACGTGGTGACTCCGGCCCTCCTCAGGAACCACACGCAGGACCTGGAGGCCGCCGCGCTCGACGCCCCCGAGGCGTTGAAGCGGGTCTGGTCGGGGCTGTGCCTGGCCCGGCTGCTCGGCCTGCGGCTGGCCCTGGCGGACCAGACGTGGCACCGGCGGCAGGGCAACGCCGCGTCGGTGGAGCACCAGCTCGCCCGCGACCTCGGCACCACCGCCACGTTCGCGGACACCGCGCTGCGCCTGCCCGACGACGACGCGCCGCCACCGCTGGCCGGGGACGAGGTGGACGAGGCGGTGGCCGCGCTGGTGGGGTTCAGCACCACGGCCCGCCGCCGGATGCTCGCCGCCGCGCCGCTGGCCACCCAGTGGCACGACGAGCGCGTGCTGCGGCACGACTCGAAGGTGATCGGCGAGCTGGGCGAGGCGTGGCGGGGCAACCGCGCCGGCTACCGGGTGGACCGGCGGTAAAACCGGTTGCGCCCGCGCCGAGCGGCCGGGCAACCTGTGCGTGAACGCGTGAAGCGCCGGTGGTGGCAAGACCACGGCGGACCAGAGGAGGTGCCAGATGGCCATTGCCGTCCGGGACGTGGCACCGACCCGTCCGCTCGCCCCGCCCGCCTGACGCGAACCGGCAACGCCGCGCGCCGGGTGGGGCGATCACCCCCTTCACCTGGAGCGATCACCAGTGCGCGAGCACGATCAGTACAGCGAGTTCGAAACCGGGTTCGACCACGCCGACGACGTGCGTTGGCGGACCGGGAAGACCCGTCGACGGTCCCGCCGGGACGACGGGGTCGCGCCGGAGCGCCGCGGCCGGCTCACCGAGGAGGCCAAGGACCGCCTCGTCCAGATGCGGGCGGACGCGCAGGTCGCGGACGTCCCGCCGGACGGCGACCGGTGGTCCACCTGGGGCGATGCCGAGCAGGGGCCCAAGCCGCACCCGTCGTGGCTGGTCACCGACCTGGCCGCGGTGGACCGCGAGCTGGGCGTGCTCAAGACCGGCAAGGAGGCGGACGTCTTCCTGCTGGAGCGCGCCACGCCCGGCGCCGACCGGTCGTGCCTGCTGGCCGCCAAGCGGTACCGCAGCAACGACCACCGGATGTTCCACCGCGACGCGGGCTACCTGGAGGGCCGCCGGATGCGGCGCTCCCGCGAGATGCGCGCGATGGCCAACCGCAGCGCGTTCGGCCGCAACCTCATCGCGGAGCGGTGGGTGGTGGCCGAGTTCGCCGCGCTGACCCGGCTGTGGCAGCTGGGCGCGCCGGTGCCCTACCCGGTGCAGCGGGACGGCACCGAGCTGCTGCTGGAGTTCGTCGGTTCCGACGGCGCGGCCGCGCCCCGGCTCGCGCAGCTGCGGCCGGAGCCGGACGAGCTGCTGGACCTGTGGCGGCAGCTGGTGGACGCGCTGGGCGTGCTGGCCTCGGCGGGCCTGGCGCACGGCGACCTGTCCGCGTTCAACCTGATGGTCGACGACGGGCGGCTGGTCGTGATCGACCTGCCGCAGGTGGTGGACCTGGCGGCCAACCCGCACGGCCCGGAGTTCCTGGAGCGCGACGTGCGCAACGTCACCGGCTGGTTCACCGGGCGCGGGCTGCCGCCCGAGCTGGCCGAGCCGGTCGAGGTCACCCGGGAGCTGCTGGACCTCGCCGGCCTGCGCTGAACCGCGTGGCGCGCGGCGGGTTCCGGCCGCGCGCCACGCCCCGGCGCACCTCGTCGGGCGCGTGCGCCCGGTGGGGTGCGCCGCCGCCCCGATCGGGTGACCCCGAACCCCCGTGAGCACGCCGGACGGACGTCGTGCCCCGGAGCCCGCCGTGATCAGCTACACTGGGTAGTGCACCGCCCGGTGGCGCCACGAAGCGCCCCAGGCCGCCAGAGTGGCCGGTGGTGCTCCCAACCACTATCGGCGCGGACCGCGCGCCGGGCCCGTCCCGCGATCGCGCCTGCTCAACCCGTGCAGAGCAATCCGCCGAGACGTGCCGTGTCCCGGAGGTTTGTTTTGCCGCATACGTCCCAAGGCCGTTCCGAGCGCCCGCAGTACCGCGGTGGTTCCCGCAGCAGGCGCCCTGGCCAGGGCAACCGTCGTCCGGCTCCCGTCGCGGAGCTGACGACCACCGTTCCAGAACACGTCGAGAGCACCCTCCCCGAGGGCCCGCTGCCCTCGTTCGCCGAACTGGGCCTGGCCGACGAGCTGCTGCGCGCCCTGGCCCAGGCGGGCATCACCGACCCGTTCCCCATCCAGGCCGCCACGCTGCCGGACGCGCTGGCCGGCCGTGACCTCCTGGGTCGCGGCCAGACCGGCTCGGGCAAGACGCTCGCGTTCGGCCTGGCGCTGCTGTCCCGCCTGGCCGGTGGCCGGGCCAAGCCGCTCAAGCCGCGCGGGCTGGTGCTCGTGCCGACGCGCGAGCTGGCCATGCAGGTCGAGGAGGCCCTGTCGCCGTTCGCGCGGTCCCTGGGCCTGTGGTGCCGCACGGTCGTCGGCGGCACGTCGTTCCCCCGCCAGGTCGACGCGCTGCGCCGCGGCGTCGACCTCCTGATCGCCACGCCCGGTCGGCTCTCCGACCACGTGCGGCAGGGGACGGCCGACCTGTCCGAGGTCATGTTCACCGCGCTGGACGAGGCCGACCAGATGGCCGACATGGGCTTCATGCCCCAGGTGCGCGCCATCCTCGACCTGACCCCGCAGGACGGCCAGCGGATGCTGTTCTCCGCGACGCTCGACGGCGACGTGGACAAGCTGGTCCGCCAGTACCTGCACGACCCGGTGGTCCACTCGGTCGCGCCGCCGACCGGCAGCGTCACCACGATGGAGCACCACCTGCTGTTCGTCTCCGCCGACGACAAGCAGTCCGTGGTGACCGAGGTCGCCGCCCGCGAGGGCCGGACGATCATGTTCGTGCGCACCAAGCACCACGTGGACCGCCTGGCCAAAAAGCTGCGGTCGGTCGGCGTGCGGGCGGGCGCGCTGCACGGCGGCAAGGCCCAGAGCGCGCGCACGCGGGTGCTGGCCCAGTTCCGCGACGGCAGCACGCCGGTGCTCATCGCCACGGACGTCGCCGCGCGCGGTATCCACGTGGACGACGTGAGCCTGGTCGTGCACGTGGACCCGCCCGCCGACCCGAAGGACTACCTGCACCGGGCGGGCCGCACCGCCCGCGCCGGCCAGTCGGGCACCGTGGTCACCATGGTGACGCACGACCAGCGGCGCGCCGTCCAGGGCCTGACCGCCCGCGCCGGCGTCCGGCCCGCCTCGACCAAGGTGCGCCCGGGTGACGAGGACCTGATCCGGATCACGGGCGCCCAGGTGCCCAGCGGTGTTCCGGTGGCGGAGCCCGAGATCATCCCCGTCCGGGGTCGTCGCGGTGGCAGTGGTGGCGGCGGCGGTGTCGGCGGACCGCGCCGCGCCGGCGGCTTCCGCGGCGGTCGCTCCGACCAGGGCCGTGACCGGGACCGCACGGGCGGTCGCCCGCGCCGGGTGGCCCAGCACTGAGGGTCCAGTGCTGAGAAGTCCAGCGCTGAGAGTCCAGCACTGAGAGTCCAGCACTGAGGGTCTACACGAACGAGTGAAACGGCCGGTTCTCACCCAGGTGAGGACCGGCCGTTCGCCGTGCCGGCGCTGCTAGGCTCGGCAGCCCGAACGAGTTCTCCAGGGAGTTCGCGCCCTTGTTGGTGGCGGAAGACGACGTCTCCGGGTGATACCCGGAACCACGACCGGCGGTGCCCGCGCAGTGCGGTGACACCGCTACCGGTCGTGCTCCCGTCGTCCACCCTTCCACCCGACGGGCGGCCGCCCGTACCGCGCACGAGGGCTCCCACACGTGTCCAAGAACTCCATCACCGCCACCTCCCTGTCCTTCTCCTGGCCCGACGGCACGCCCGTCTTCCGGGACCTGACCTTCACCGCCGGCCCCGGCCGCACCGGGCTGGTCGCGCCCAACGGCGCGGGCAAGAGCACGCTGCTCAAGCTCGTCGCGGGCGAACTCGCGCCCACCGCGGGCGCGGTCGTCGTCGACGGCGTGCTGGGCTACCTGCCGCAGTCGCTCCCGCTGACCGCCGACCTGACCGCGGCCGAGGTGCTGGGCATCGCCCCGGTCGTCCGCGCGCTGGCCGCGATCGAGTCCGGCGACGCGAGCGAGGAGCACTTCGCCGCCGTCGGCGGCGACTGGGACGTCGAGGAGCGCGCCCGCGCCGAACTCGACCGGCTCGGCCTCGGCGACGTCGCGCTGGACCGGCGCCTGGGCACGCTCAGCGGCGGCCAGGTCGTCTCCCTGGGCCTCGCCGCCCAGTTGCTCCGGCGGCCGGACGTGCTGCTGCTCGACGAGCCCACCAACAACCTCGACCGGGACGCCCGCCGGCGGCTGGAGACCGTGGTGGGCGACTGGCGCGGCTGCCTGCTGCTGGTCAGCCACGACCGGTCGCTGCTCGACCGGGTGGACCGCGTCGCCGAGCTGAGCCCGGGGCAGCTGCGCCTGCACGGCGGCGACTTCTCCTCCTACGAGGCCGCGAAGCAGGCGTCGCGCGAGGTCGCGGAGAAGAACCTGCGCAACGCCGAGCAGGAGCTGAAGCGGGAGAAGCGCGAGATGCAGCAGGCCCGGGAACGGGCCGCCCGCCGCGCGAGCACCGGGGCGCGGGCCGGCGCCGACATCCCGCGCATCGCGCAGGGCAACCTGAAGCGGTGGGCGCAGGCGTCCGCCGGGCGGGCCGAGGACCAGCACGCCCAGCGCGTGGACGCCGCCCGGACCCGGCTCGACGAGGCCGACCGCGCCGCGCGCGAGGACCCGGTGATCGCGCTGTCCCTGCCCGGCACCGAGGTCCCCGCCGGCCGCACGGTGTTCCACGGCCAGCGGCTGCGGGTCGCGGTGGGCGGGCGGGAGCTGTTCGCGGGCGCCGGGGTCGACCTGGTCGTCCGCGGTCCGGAGCGGATCGCGCTGACCGGGGCCAACGGCACGGGCAAGAGCACCCTGCTGCGGCTGGTGGCCGGGCTCCAGGACCCCGACAGCGGGGTGATGAGCCGGCCCGGGGGCCGGGTGGCCCACCTGTCGCAGCGCCTGGACCTGCTCGACCTCGACCGCGGCACGGCCGAGAACCTGCGGTCGTCCGCGCCGGGCCTGGCGGACTCGGAGGTGATGCACCTGCTGGCGAGGTTCCTGTTCCGGGGCGACCGGGCGCACCTCCCGGTCGGCGTGCTGTCGGGCGGGGAGCGGTTGCGGGCGACGCTGCTGTGCGTGCTGTGCGCCGAACCCGCGCCGCAGCTGCTGCTGCTGGACGAGCCGACGAACAACCTGGACCTGGTCAGCGTGGAGCAGCTGACGAGCGCGCTGAACGCCTACCGGGGCGCCTTCGTGGTCGTCAGCCACGACGACCGGTTCCTGGCCGGGATCGGCGTGCGGCGGTGGCTGCGGCTGGAGGGCGGTGAGCTGGCCGAGGGCGGGGCGCCCGCCTAGCCGCTCACCCCAGCAGCGCGTCGGCGCGGGTGGTGCGCACGTGGAACACGTGCCGGCCCTCCCGCCTGGTCGTCACCAGCCGCGCCGCGCGCAGCACCGCGATGTGCTGCGACACCGCCCCCGCCGTCACGGCCAGCGCCGCCGCCAGGTCCGCCGTGCCGCGCGGGGCCTCCAGCAGCGCCGGCAGCCGGGCCCTGGTGCGCCCACGGCAGGTGCACGGCGTGCGCGCCGGGCGTGCGCAGGCCGTCCACCGCCATGACCGTCTCGAACACCGGTGAGTACGCGAACCTCACCCTGGCCAGCCCCACCCACACCGCCACGCCGTGCAGACTAGGCGGGCCGCCGGGGCGGTGTCGCTCAGGAGCGGAACGGCAGCTCGCGCGCCAGCCCGGCGACCGGTCCCACGACGATGATCGCGGGCGGGCGGACGCCGTGCGCCACCACGTCCTCGCCCAGGGAGTCCAATGTGGACGACAGGACGCGCTGCGACCGGGTGCTGCCCTCCTGGACCACCGACACCGGGGTGTCGCCGGGCCGCCTCGCCCGCAGCGCCGCCGCGAACGCCCCCGCCCGCTCCACGCCCATCAGGATCACCACGGTGCCGCTCAGGCGGCCCAGGGCGTCCCAGTCCACCAGCGACCTCGGGTCGTCCGGGGCGACGTGGCCGGACACCACCACCACCTCGTGCGCCACGCCCCGGTGCGTGACCGGCACGTCGGCCAGCGCCGGCACGCCGAACGCGCTGGTCACGCCCGGTACGACGGTGACCGGCACGCCCGCCTCGGCGCACGCGATCAGCTCCTCGAACCCGCGCCCGAACACGTACGGGTCGCCGCCCTTGAGGCGCACCACGAACCTGCCCGCCTTGGCGTTGTCCACCAGCGTCGAGTTGATGAAGTCCTGCGTCGCGGCCCGGCCGTAGGGGATCTTGGCCGCGTCCACGACCTCCACGTGCGGCGGCAGCTCGTCCAGCAGCTCCCGGGGCCCCAACCGGTCCGCCACCACCACGTCCGCCCGCGCCAGCAGCCGCCGGCCGCGCACCGTGATCAGGTCCGGGTCGCCGGGTCCGCCGCCGACCAGGGCCACGCCCGCGGGCTGGTCGTGGTGGTCGGCCAGGGAACCGTCGCGCAGCGCGGCCAGCAGCCCGTCGCGCACGCTCGCGGACCGGCGGTGCTGACCGCCCGCCAGCACGCCCAGCAGCAGCCCGTCGTGCTCGCCGGCGGCGGGCGTCACCGCGGTGCCCTTCACCGCCACGTCCGCGCGCACGCAGAACACCCGGCGCGCCTCGGCGTCGGCCGTGACGCGGGCGTTGACCACGGGGTCCGAGGTGCAGGCCAGCACGTACCAGGCGCCGTCCAGGTCGCCGTCGGCGTACTCGCGGGGCTGCCAGGCCACCTCGCCGCCGTCCACCATGCCCTGGACGGCCGGGGTGACCGCGGGCGAGACGACCTCGACCGCGGCCCCCGCCGCGACCAGCCTGGGCAGGCGGCGCTGGGCGACCGTGCCGCCGCCCACGACGACGACCCGGCGTCCGGTCAGGTCCAGGCCCACCAGGTAGTGCTGTTCACCGTGCATGGGTAGAAGCATCCACGCCAGGCAGGTGGTGTCCAACGGGCGTGCGTCACATCACGGTTCGCCGTGCTCGATCTCCGCGCCGACCGCCGGGGAACCGGCCACGCACGAGACGCCGACCGTGCCCCGGTCGCCGTGGACGTCGAGCCAGGCGCTGCGCGCGAACTCCCCGTCGTCGCAGGCCACCACCAGGCGGAAGGCGCCCGAGCCGGAACACCAGCCGGTGCCGGAGTCGCCCCGCACCGAGGCGCCGCACGAGTGCAGGCCGGCCGGGCGCGAGCCCGGTCCCGGCGAGGCGGACGCCGCGGTGGCGGCCAGGAGCGGGAAGGGGAGCAGGAGCAGCAGGGGGAGCACCAGCAGCGGGGGACGCACCCGCGCATCGAACACGAACGACGTGCCCACGACCGGGAGGCAACCCGGTCGTGGGCACGTCGTGGTGGTGCCGCCTACAGCCCGGCGGCGGTGGTGGTGCCGCCTACAGCTGCGCGGCGATCGCCGAGTAGTAGGCGCCGATCCGCGCGTACACGCCCGGGTAGCCGGCCAGCGCGCAGCCGCGACCGAACGAGGTCGCGCCGATGAGCTTGCCACCGGCCACCAGCGGGCCGCCCGAGTCGCCCTGGCAGGTGTCCACGCCGCCCTGCGGGTAACCGGCGCACACCATGGCGGTGGAGCTGTAGTTGGAGTACGCCGTGCGGCACGTCGCGTCGGACGTCACCGGCACGGTCGCGCCGAGCAGGTACCGCGAGGCCGAGCCGCCCGAGGACGTGGTGCCCCAGCCGAGGATGGTCGCGTTCGTGCCCGCCGCGTACAGGGCGGTGTCCGACGGGGTGGCCAGCGGCAGGTACGGCGCGGGCAGGCTGGTGCCCAGGGTCAGCACCGCCACGTCGTAGCCGGAGCTGGCGGTGCGGTAGCTGGGGTGCACCCAGATCCGCGACACCGTGGCGACGGTGCCCGCCGTGCTCTGCTTGTCGTCCCGGCGGTGCACCACGCGGGTGCTGGACGCCGAGCGGCCGCTGACGCAGTGCGCCGCGGTGACGACCTTGGTGGCGCCCACCAGGGTGCCGCCGCAGAACTGGCCGCCGCTGCTGGTGGCCAGGTAGATCACCCACGGGTAGGTGCTGGTGGACACGCGGGACCCACCGACGACGTAGGGGGAGACGCCGTCGGACGTGGACGCCGCGGCGGGGGCCGTGGTCATCAGGCCCACCGCGGCCACGGCCGCGACCAACGACGTGATCAGGCGATGCAGGGTTTTCGCCATGTCGATCCTTCCGAGCAGGGGTGCGCCTGGTGTGGCGCACCCCTCACAGCTAGGACCAAGACGGCGAAGCGGACAACCAACTTTCGAAGGGGACCGGAGACTTCACAGTTGACCGGTGACACCCGTCACACGCACGACATCCGCCCGAACCGGGCCGGTAACGACCGGGCCGGCGCCCACGTCCACGAACGCCACCGCCGCACCGGCCTCGGCCAGCCGCACCGCGCCGTCCGCGCGGACCCGCGTGCCGGGCCGCAGCAGGTGCCGCACCCGCGCCACGCACTCCTCGCTGCCGACCACCACCGACGCCCGCCGCAGCTCGGCCTCGGCCCGGGGCGTGCGCTCGTCCGCGTCGCCGGGACCCAGGCCCACCAGCGCCAGCCGGCCGCGCGGCAGCACGCGCGCCGCGGCCACCGTCACCCCGGCGCCCTTGGCCTTCTCCGCGGCGATCTCCACCCGCCCGCCGCCGGACAGCTCCGCCGCGCCGCGCAGCGCCGCCGCCTCGGCCACGCTCGGGATGCCGATGGCCAGCTCCGCCGGGTTGGGCACCGGGATCACCGCCAGCTCCGCGCCGGGGTAGGTCAGCAGCGGCGCGGTGGTCGAGTCGTGCCAGAAGCCCCAGTCCTCCAGGGCGTCCGCGATGCCCTGCTCGGCCACCTTGCGGTCGAGCGTGGCGAACGCCCGGATCGCCCGCAGGTCCAGGCCGCCCTCCTCCTGGAGCCGCGCCAGCGCCGCCGACACGGCCGACGCGGGCACCCCGGTGCTCGACCCGACGCCGACGACGAGGGTGCGCGGCACCACCCGCACCACGCGCTCCCTCGGCGGGCCCTTGGGCACCCGGTCGTCCACCAGCACGGTCCACGCCCGGTCGTGGTCGTGGCCGTGGTCGCCGGTCCCGGTCCCGGCGACGTTGTCCGGCATCGCGGGCAGCGGGAAGCCCAGCGGGTTGGCCAGCAGCACCGGCTCACCGCGCCGGATCGCCTCGCCGCACCCGGCGACGTCGCCCTCCACGGTGGCGTCGAGCAGCTCCACCAGCTCGTCCAGCGGGGAGTCCGCGGTCGCGGAGGTCACCACCGCCTGGAGGCCCAGCACGTCCGCGACCCGCTCGGCCAGCGCGTCCGCGCCGCCCAGCAGCGCCACGGCGAACCCGCCGTCCACGCACACCACGCCGGGGTCGGACCGCTCGTCGCGCACCAGCGGCGCGACCAGCCGCACGGCGGCGCCCGTGCCGAGGAAGAACACCGCCGAGCCCAGCAGCGGCCACAGGCGGCGCAGCGCGGGCCCGACCGGACCGTCCGGCACCACCGCGTCGGGGCCGAGGAACCCGGCCAGCTCGACCGCGGCGCGCCGGCCGGCCGCACCCGCGGCGAAGATCCCGATCACGGTTCTTTCCTCCCCCACAGCACGGTCACCGGGTTGGTGGCCAGCAGCGAGCCGCCGACCAGCCGGGCGGCGGACAGCTGGCTGCCCTCGACCTCGTAGCCGGCCCCGGCCAGCGCGTCCCGGGCGGGCACCACGCGGTCCAGGCGCGGGGTGGCCACCACGACCCGCCGGGCGCCCGACCGGGCGACCCGGCGCACCACCTCCGGGCCACCGCCGCCGACGAACACCGCGTCCGGGGTCGGCAGCTCGCCCGCCTCGCCCAGCTCCGCCTCGACCACCCGCACGTCCACGCCGTGCGCGGAGGCGTTGGCGATGATCCGCACGCACTGCACCGGGTCCCGCTCCACCACCACGACCGCCGCGCCCAGCCGGGCGCACTCCACGCCGACCGCGCCGGGGCCCGCGCCGACGTCCCAGACCAGCACGCCGGGGCGCGGGGCGAGCCGGGCCAGCGCCAGGGCCCGCACCTCGACCGCGGCGACCGTGCCGGCGCGGTGCGCGAACTCGTCGTCGGGCAGCGCCCAGCCACCGGGCGCGGGCGCGAAGTCCTGCTCCGCCAGGCAGAGCACCGCGCCCGGCGATTCCCAGCGGCGCACCACGGCGTCCGCCGGGTCCACGGTGGCGGCGCCGGCGGCCGGGTCGACCACCGATGTGGGCCGCCACCCGGCCAGGCCGCGCCCGAGCGCGGCGGGGTCGGCGCCGGAGACCACGACGGCGGGGCGCGCCCGGCACACGTTCAGCGCGTGCCGCTCGCCGACGGCGGCGGCGTCGACGGCGGTCACGTCCGCCCAGGACCGACCCGCCCCGGTCACGAACCGGTGCAGCGCGACGACGTCCACGTCAGTGGGCGCGCTTGCTCTTCTTGGTCCGCGGCGTGCGCGGCGTCGTGCTGGCGCGGACCGTGGTCGGCTTGGGCTTCGCGGCGGCGGCGACCACCGGCTTCGGCCTGGGCTCGCCGGCGACGGTGGCGGTGTCCACGTCCTCGGCCGGGACGGCGGGGTCCTCGGTGGGGTCCTCGGTAGGGTCCTCGGCGGGGTCCCGGGTGTCGACGGGGCCGGCCGGGTCCTCCCGGTCCTCCCGGTCCTCCGGCTCACCCGTGCCGATCACCAGGTCCAGCACCGGCTCGTCCCGCACCCTGGCCGCGGCGCGCTTGCTGCGCGCGGTCTCCTGCCAGTCGTGCACCGCCGACCACGCGGCCGCCGACGGCGAGTCACCCGTCGACCGCTCGGCCGTCCGCTCACCCGACCGCTCGCCCGCCGACCGGCCGGCGCGCAGCGCCCACCGCGACGGCCGCGACCGGCGCACCGGCTCGTCGCCCTCGACCACCACCGCGGCGGACCGGCCGCGGGGCGCGGGCGGCGCGAGCACCTTGCCGACCAGGAGCAGCGTGGTGCGGTAGAGCTTGTGCTCCTTGACGCACGCCTCCAGCCCGCCGACCGTGGTCCGCACGACCGTCTCGTCCGGCAGGGACACCTTGTAGGCGACCACGACGGGCGTGTCGTCGGGGTAGCCGCCGGCGCGCAGCCGCTCGACCACCTGGCCGGCCCGCGCGCCGGACGCGGAGATCGCCATCGTGGTGCCGTGCGCGGCGAACGCCTCGACGTGCTCGGCGGTCTCGGGGCCGACCAGCACCAGCGACTGCGCCACGTCCGACGCGGTCAGCTCGCGGCCGACCGACGCGGCCGCCGCGGAGACCTGGGACACGCCGGGCACCACCTCGGTGTCGAGGCCGAGCCGCCGGCAGACGTCCCGCTGCTCGTTGAGCCCGCCCCACAGCGCCGGGTCGCCCGCGTGCAGGCGCACCACCCTGAGCCGGCCCGCCGCGGCGCGGCGGTACAGCTCCACCACCTCGGGCTCGGGCACCCGGGAGAAGTCGACCAGCTCGGCGTCGGGGCGGGCGTGCTCGCGCACGCACTCGGCCTCGACCACGGCGGGCGCCCAGAGCACCACGTCCGCCTCGGCTATCCGCCTGGCGCCGCGCACGGTGATCAGATCGGCGGCGCCGGGACCGGCGCCCACGAAGGAGACCCGACCAGTCATCACCACTGCTCCCCATGACGCGTTCGGCTGGTGGGCATGGACCGTACCGCGTTCGGGGGTTCCACTATCGAGTGGCCTCAACGGGTGCCGCCCCGGCCGCGCAGGCCCGCACGAAGCGCGCCACGGCCCCCGGCGCGGACGCCGGGTGGGTGTGCAGGTACGACGCGTGCACGCCGCCGAGCACGAACCCCTCGGCCACCGGGCGCAGGTCGTGCCCGCGCCACCGCCAGGCGGGTTTCGCGCCGTGCGGGACGCTCAGCGCGGTGCGGTGGAACTCGTGGCCGGTGATCCGGGCGCCCGGCCGGGCGAGCACCGAGTCGTGCGGCGCGACCGCGTCGCGGTAGCCCAGGGTGAGCCGGGGCGTCATCGCGCCGTCCGCGTCGAGCACCCCGCACATCGGCGCGCCGTCGAGGGACTTGGCCAGGTACAGCAGGCCGCCGCACTCGGCGTGCACGGGCGCGCCGGCGCGGGCCAGCCGGGTGACGTCCTCGCGCAGCCGCTCGTTGGCGCTCAGCTCGGCCGCGTGCTGCTCGGGGAACCCGCCGGGCAGCACCAGGCCCGCCGTGCCCGCGGGCAGGGCCTCGTCGCGCAGCGGGTCGAGCACGACCACCTCCGCCCCCGCCGCCGCCAGCAGCTCGACGTGCTCGGCGTAGCCGAAGGTGAACGCCGCGCCGCCCGCGACCGCGATCACCGGTGAGCCGTGGGCGTGAGCCGGGCCCGCCTCCTCCCGGGGGTCCCAGGCGGTCGCGGTCACCGCGGGGGCCTCGGCGGCGAGCCGGCGCACCCCGTCCAGGTCGACGTGCCGGGCCACGGAGTCCGCGATGGCCTCCACCGCCTCGACCGCCGCCGGGCCGTGCTCGGCGGCGGTGACCAGGCCGAGGTGGCGGGAGGGCAGCCGGAACCGGTCGTCGCGCGGCAGCGCGCCCAGCACCTCCAGGCCGACCTCGGCGCAGGCGCCGCGCAGCACCTGCTCGTGGCGCGGGGAGCCGACCTGGTTGAGCACCACGCCACCCAGCCGCACGGTCGGGTCGTAGCCGCGGAAGCCGTGCAGCAGGGCGGCCAGGCTGCGGCTCTGGCCCCGGGCGTCGACCACGAACAGCACGGGCGCGGACAGCAGCTTGGCGACGTGCGCGGTGGACCCCAGGCCCTCGGTGTCCACCCGCCCGTCGAACAGGCCCATCACGCCCTCGACCACGGCCAGGTCGCAGCCGCGCGCGCCGTGCGCGAACAGGGCGGGCACCCGGTGCTCGCCGACCATGACCGGGTCGAGGTTGCGGCCCGGCCGGCCGGTGGCCACCGCGTGGTAGCCGGGGTCGATGTAGTCGGGGCCGACCTTGAACGGGGCCACCCGGTCGCCCGCCCGGCGCAGCGCCGCCATCAGGCCGGTGGCCACGGTGGTCTTGCCGCTGCCGGAGGCGGGGGCGGCGACCACCAGCCGGTTCACCACTCGATCCCCTTCTGGCCCTTCTGCCCCGCGTCCATCGGGTGCTTGACCTTGGTCATCTCCACCACCAGGTCGGCGGCCTCGACCAGCGCGGCGGGCGCGTGCCTGCCGGTGATGACGACGTGCTGGTGGCCGGGCCGGTCGCGGAGGGTCTCGACCACCTCGGCCACGTCCACCCAGCCCCAGTGCACCGGGTAGGTGAACTCGTCGAGCACGTACAGCCCGTGCCGCCCGTCCCGGATCCGGCGGGCGATCTCCTGCCAGCCCTCCCGCGCGGCGGCGGCGTGGTCGTCCTCGGTGCCCTGCTTGCGGGACCAGGACCAGCCCTCGCCCATCTTGTGCCACTCGACGGGGCCGCCCTCGCCGGTCTGCTCGTGCAGGCGGCCCAGGGCGCGGAAGGCCGACTCCTCGCCGACCTTCCACTTGGCGGACTTGACGAACTGGAAGACACCGATGGACCAGCCCTGGTTCCACCCGCGCAGGGCGAGGCCGAAGGCGGCGGTGGACTTGCCCTTCATCTCCCCGGTGTGCAGGACGACCAGGGGCCGGTTGCGGCGCTGCCGGGTGGTGAGCCCGTCGACGGGCACGGCGGACGGTTGGCCTTGGGGCATCTTCGGCTCCTACGCGGCTCGGGCGGCGCGGACCACGCCGGCGACCTGGTCGGCGGACAGCTCTTCGAGGCGCAGGCACGCGGCGTCCAGCGCGCCCGCCACCCGCCCGGCCAGGCCGAGCCTGATCGGGCCGTGCTCGCAGTCCACGACCACCGCGGCCACCCGGTCGGCGGCCAGCAGGCCCGCGGCGCGCAGGGCGTCGCGCAGCGGGTCGCCGCCCGTGCCGGAGGCGGTCGCGCGCCCGTCGGTCAGCAGCACCAGCAGCGCGCGGCGGCGCGGGTCGCGCACGCGCTCGGTCCCCAGCACGCGCCGGGCGCGCAGCAGGCCGTCGGCCAGCGGGGTGCGGCCGCCGGTGCGCAGGGCGCGCAGCCGGGCCGCCGCGGCGTCCACCGAGTGGGTCGGCGGCAGGGCGACGGTGGCCTCCCGGCCCCGGAACGTCACCACGCCGACCTTGTCGCGCCGCTGGTAGGCGTCGCGCAGCAGGGAGACCACCGCGCCGCTGACCGCGGACATCCGCTGCCGCGCGGCCATCGACCCGGAGGTGTCGACCACGAACAGCACGAGGTTGCCCTCCCGGCCCTCGCGCACCGACCGGCGCAGGTCCGATCCGCGCAGCTCCAGGCCGGGACCGCCGCGGCCCCGGGCGGCCTGGTGGGGCGCGGCCGCGGCGAGCGTGCCGAGCAGGTGCAGACCCGATCCGTCCACTGTGGAGGGTCGGACCACGCGGCCGGTGCGGGCGCGGGCCCGGGAGCGCTTGCCGGGCGCGCCGTCGCCGACGCCGGGCACCTGGAGCAGGCGGGCGCGGAAGGCGGGGGCGGGGGTGTGCGTGCGCTCGGCGGAGGGGCCGCCGCCGTTCCCGGCGGGCTGCTCGGGCGGGCGACCCGGCAGCTCCGCACCATCACCGTCGGGCACGTCGTCCCCCGGACCGCCGCCGGGGCCGCCGCCGCCGTCGTCGGGTCCCTCGTCGTCGGGATCGCCGTCAGGGCCGTCCTGGGGGCCGCCGTCGGGCCCGTCCGGCTCCCGGGCGGCCTCCTCGCCCTGCCGGAGTGCGTCGTCCAGCTGCTCCTCCTCCAGCCCCGGCTCGTCGAACGGGTCGCGGCGCTTGCGGTGCGGCAGGGCGAGCCGCACGGCCGCCTCCACGTCCTCCTCCGCCACCTCGTCGGCGCCGCGCCAGGCGGCGTGCGCGGTCGCGGTGCGGGCGACCACGAGGTCCGCGCGCATCCCGTCCACCTCGAACGCGGCGCAGATCGCGGAGATGCGGCGCAGCTCGGCGTCCGGCAGCACGACCGCCGCCAGCCGGGCGCGGGCCCCGACGATCCGCGCGGCCAGCGCGGCGTCCTGCTCGGCCCAGCGCGCGGCGAACCCGTCCTGGTCCGCCTCGTAGGCCAGCCGCCGCCGGACCACCTCGGTGCGCGTGGGCACGTCCCGGGCGGCCCGGACGGTGACCGTCAGGCCGAACCGGTCCAGCAGCTGCGGGCGCAGCTCGCCCTCCTCCGGGTTCATGGTGCCCACCAGCAGGAACGACGCGGCGTGCGACACGGACACGCCCTCGCGCTCCACGTGCGCGCGGCCCATGGCGGCGGCGTCGAGCAGCAGGTCCACGAGGTGGTCGTGCAGCAGGTTGACCTCGTCCACGTACAGCACGCCCCGGTGGGCGGCGGCCAGCAGGCCCGGCTGGTAGGCGCGCACGCCCTCGGTGAGGGCGCGCTCCAGGTCCAGCGAGCCGATCAGCCGGTCCTCGGTCGCGCCGACCGGCAGTTCGACCAGCCGCGCGGGCCGCCGCTCGGACCCCGCCGCGTGCGGTCCGTCCGGGCAGTCGGTCGCCACCGCCGGGTCGCAGCCGAACCGGCAGCCCGGCACCACGTCCAGGCCGGGCAGCAGCGCGGCCAGCGCGCGGACCGCGGTCGACTTCGCGGTGCCCTTCTCACCTCGGACGAGCACCCCGCCGATACCGGGGTGCACGGCGTTGAGCAGCAGCGCCGTGCGGAGGTCGTCCTGTCCGACGACGGCGGAAAAGGGGAAACGCGCGCCCATGCGGCGGTGTCCTTCCTCGGGTGTCCACGCCCGGGTCCGGTAGCGATGACGTCGGGGGGCGAGTTCCTGGCTCCCGGGGTGAACCGGTCACAGTGGCGGGACCGCGCCGGATTCGCACCGGCTTCCTCGCGCACCCCTACAGCCCCGGCATCGTCGCACCTGCGGCCGGCGGCTCCAAGCCCCGGGGACGCGAGCGCGATCACACCGGGACCGGCCGCACGCCCCCGGCACCGCCGCGGACCAGGCCGGTGGAGGCGTCCCGGGACGTCGACGCGCTGTCGACGCGCTACCGCCGGCCGACCCCGCCCGGGGCCACGAGCCGCCGGGCGGCCGCCTCGCCGGCGGGCCCGTCCCGGTCCCCCAGGTCCACCTCGACGGTCAGCGGCGCCCGGAACGACAGCAGGCCCAGCACCGGCGGCGGGTCCGCCGAGGCCAGCCGCAGGCGCGGGAACCGCAGCGCGGTCTCCCGCAGCACCACCTCCGCCTCCAGCCGGGCCAGGCCCGCGCCGAGGCAGAAGTGCCTGCCGTGGCCGAACGCCAGGTGCGCGCGGGCGTTCGGGCGACCGGGGCAGAACCGCTCGGGGTCCTCGAACGCGCCGGGGTCCGAGCCCGCGCCCGCGAGCATCAGCAGCAGCGGCGCGCCCGCCGGGACCTCGACGCCGGACAGCACGACCGGCTCGGCCGCGACCCGCCGCCAGGTGGTGACCGGTGGTTCCCGGCGCAGCACCTCCTCGACGCACGCGGCCGCCAGGCCGGGTTCGGGCAGCCGCGACCACAGGTCGCCGTGCCGCAGCACCGCGTGGAACGCCGCGCACAGCAGCTGCGTCGTCGTCTCCTGGCCCGCGATCAGCAGGAAGTAGCACAGCCCGGCCGCCTCCCGCAGCGGCACGCCCCGGGCCCGCAGCGCGCCGAACAGGTCGTCGCCGCGCGGGTCGGCGACCTCGATGCGCCCGGTCAGCCACCGGTGGAACGCGGCGGCCGGCCCGGCCAGCTCCCGCTGCCGCGCCGGCGAGACGTCGCCCCAGAACAGCTCCAGCGACGCGGTGCTCCACGCCTTCAGCGCGGCCACGTCCACGTCGCGGATGCCCAGCACCTCCAGCAGCACCACCGCCGGCAGGTCGCGGGCCAGCGCCGGGTGCAGGTCCACCACCCCGGTCAGCCCGGCCAGCCGCGCCGCGGTCAGCTCCGCGATCCGCGGCCCCGCCGCCGCCACCCGCGCGGGCGTGAGGAAGCGGGCGACCAGCCGGCGCAGGGCGGCGTGGGTCGGGGTCCCGTTGTTGGCCAGCGTCGGCGGCAGCGAGAACCCGGCGCGGGCCAGCTCCCGCAGCACCGGGCCGGGGATCGGGACCACCGCGGTCAGCGCGTTGTCCGGGCGGAACCGGCGCGGGTCGGCCAGCACCGCGCGCACGTCGTCGTACCGGCTGACCAACCACAGCCCGGTGCGCCCGTCCCGGTGCACCGGCGCCCGCTCGCGCAGCGACCGCAGGTCGGCCGGTCCGGGCTGGAAGAGGTCCACGCCGGCACGGTAGCCGCCGGGTGCGACACTGCCGGCGTGAGTGTGCGCACAGGTGAGTCGGTGTTCGACTGGATCGACACGCGCGCCGGGGCCCGCGCCAAGGCCGGCCTCGCGCGCCGCGTCCGGCCCCGCCCCGCCGAATCCGCGGACCTCGACCTGGCCTCGAACGACTACCTGGGCCTGGCCCGCGACAAGCGGGTCACCGGGGCGGCGGCCGCGGCCGCGCTGCGCTGGGGCGCGGGGTCCACCGGGTCCCGCCTGGTCACCGGGTCCACCGAGCTGCACACCGAGCTGGAGTACGAGCTGGCGAACTTCTGCGGCGCCCAGTCGGCCCTGGTGTTCTCCTCCGGCTACCTGGCCAACCTCGGCGCGCTGGCCGCGCTGTCCGGACCGGGCACCGCGATCGTCGCCGACCAGCACATCCACGCCTCGCTGATCGACGGCACGCGGCTGTCCAAGGCCGACGTGGTGGTCGCCGGGCACTGCGACGTGCCGCAGGTCGCCCACGCGCTGGCCACCCGCGGCAAGCGGCGGGCGCTGGTGGTGACCGACTCGGTGTTCTCCGTGGACGGCGACCTCGCGCCGCTGGCCGAGCTGCTGGCGGCCTGCCGCGAGCACGACTCGGCCCTGGTCGTGGACGACGCGCACGGCCTGGGCGTGCTCGGCGAGGGCGGGCGCGGCGCGGTGCACGCGGCGGGCCTGGCCAAGGCGCCGGACGTGGTGACCACGCTGACGCTGTCGAAGTCGCTGGGCGCGCAGGGCGGGGCGGTGCTCGGGCCGAGCCGGGTGGTCAAGCACCTGGTGGACACCGCGCGCACGTTCATCTTCGACACCGGCCTGGCCCCGTCCGGCGCGGCGGCGGCGCTGACCGCGCTGAAGGTGCTGCGCGAGGAGCCGGACCGGCCCGCGCGGGCCCTGGACGTGGCCCAGGACCTGGCGTTCCGGCTGCGCGAGGCGGGGCTGTCGGTCAGCACGCCGACCGCGGCGGTGGTGTCGGTGCGGGCGCCCTCGCCCGAGGCGGCGTTCGGCTGGGCCGAGGAGTGCCGGGCCCGGGGCGTGTCCGTGGGCTGCTTCCGGCCGCCCTCGGTGCCGGACGGCGTCTCCCGGCTGCGGCTGACCGCCCGCGCCGACCTCACCGGGGCCGACGTCGAGCGGGCCGTGCGGGTGATCACGGAGACCGGCGCATCCGCCGGTGCGGTATCCCGTCCTCGTCCGTGAACTCCGCGCCCTGCGGCTCGAAGCCGAACGAGGCGTAGAAGTCGACCACGTAGGTCTGCGCGTCCAGCACGCAGTCGGCCCGGCCCACCTCGGCCAGCGCCGCGTCCACCAGCCGGCGGCTGTAGCCGCGGCCGCGGGCGGCGCGGGCCGTGCAGACCCGGCCGATGCGGAACCCGCCGCCGGGCTCCTCCAGCAGCCTCAGGTAGGCCACCGGCTCCGGTGAGCCGTCGGCCTCCAGCCACAGGTGTCGGGTGCCCGGCTCCAGGTCGCGGCCGTCCAGGTCCTGGTACACGGCCTTCTGCTCCACCACGAACACGTCGCAGCGCAGCTTGAGCAGGCGGTAGAGCTGGTCCGGCGTCAGGTCGGCCGACCACCGGCGACGCAGGGTCGCCGGGTACTGGGGTGAGCGCACGGCACCGTGGTACCACAGCATCAGCGCCACGACCGGCACCGACCCCGCATCAGAGCCACTCCCGGTACCGGGCCAGGGCGGTGTAGACACCGGGGTGGTCGGCGCGGGCGCAGCCGTGGCCGAAGGACACCACGCCGACGAGTTCGCCGGCCGCGGTGAGCGGACCGCCCGAATCGCCCTCGCACGCGTCCTTGCCGCCCTCGGGGTAGCCCGCGCACAGCATCGCGCCCGGTCGGTAGCCCCGCACCAGGTCCGCGCACTCGGCGTCCGCGCGGATCGGCACGTCGACCTCGCGCAGGACGCGGCTAGGCGGCCGCAGCTCGCCGGTGCGGCCCCAGCCGCGGACCACGGCGGGCCCGGTGCCGGGCTCGGCGACCCGGACCGGCTGGTAGGGCAGCGGGTCGACCAGGGTCAGGGTCGCCACGTCGTCGCCCGCGGTGACCGCGGTGAAGTCGGGGTGCCGCCAGATCGCCGCGACCCGGCTGCCGCGACCCGCCCGACTGTCCAGGTCGGCCCGGCCCGCGACGGCGGTCAGCTCCTCCGCCCGCCGGTCGCGCCGGCCCACGGCGGAGCGCTCGACCGTGCAGTGGGCGGCGGTGACGACCTTGTCCGGCGCGATCAGCGCCCCGCCGCAGAAGAAGTTGCCCGCCTGGTCGAACAGGGCCACCACCCACGGCGCGGGCGGGGCCTCCCGGCCGCCGACGACCGCGGCCGCGGGGAGCCCGGAGAAGAGCAGGACGAGCACGGCGAACACCGGCGCGCTGATGCGCATGGACCACTCCCCTACGTCACGTGGATGAACGGGCACAGACCGTAGCGGAGCGCGCACGACTTCCCTATCCGGGTATGGGAACCGGAAAATCTGTTGTTAGAATCCCCTGATACCGAAGATTCCACGGCCAGTGAGACAGATCACGAGCATCTGTCCGGAACATGAGGGAGGTTCCATGCACCTGGATCTCACCCAACTGCCCGCGTTCCTCATCGCCTGCGCGGTGGTGGTCCTGACCCCGGGCGTGGACGCCTTCCTGCTGCTGCGCACCTCGGTGCGGGCCGGGACGCGCGCCGGCCTGCTGGCGCTCGCGGGCATCCACACCGCGGCGCTCCTCCAGGTCGCGCTGGTGATCTCGGGCGTCGGCGCGGTGATCGCCCGCTACCCGGCGGCGCTGACCGCGCTGCGCTGGATCGGCGCCGCCTACCTGCTCTACCTGGCCGTGTCGATCACGCGCGGCCTGCTGCGGCCCACGTCCGAGGGGGAGTCGGCGGTCGCGCCCCGACCGTTCCGGCAGGGGTTCCTGACCAACATCACCAACCCGAAGATGCTGCTGTTCTCGCTGGCGTTCCTGCCGCAGTTCATCGGCTCGGGCGACCCCGCGCCCCAGCTCACCCTGCTCGCCGCGGTGTTCCTCGGCCTGGCCGCGCTGTGGGAGCTGACCATCGTGGTCGCCGCGGCGCGGGTCGCGGGTCCGCTGCGCCGGCCCGGCGTGACCACGGCGCTGGACGCGGTGTGCGCGGCGGTGTTCCTGGCCATGTCGATCGGCCTGGTGGTCTGACGCGCGGGCCCGGTGCCGGCCGGGCCCCGCCGGGAACGTCGGACGCGCCTCGCGCCCTCCGACCCCCGCAGCACCCGCAGGCCCCGCAGCACCCGCCGGCCCCGCAGGCCCCGCCGCGCCGGCGGGCTGCCCGGTCAACTGCTCGGTCAGCGCGTCGAAGTGGGTGGCGATCCGGCCGTAGACGCCGGGCTTGCCCCGGCGCGCGCACCCCTCACCCCACGACGTGACGCCGATCAGCTTCCCGCCCGCCACCATGGGACCGCCGGAGTCGCCCTGGCAGGTGTCGATGCCGCCCTCCGGGAAGCCCGCGCAGGTCATCTCGCCCGCGTCGTACTGGAAGTAGGCGGCCTCGCAGTCCTCGTCGGACATCACCGGCACGGACGCCGCCAGCAGGTACCGCGACGGGGCGCCCTGCTCGCTCGTGCGGCCCCAACCCAGCACCAGCGCCTCGGTGCCCGGCGCGTACAGCTCGTCGTCCTCCGGACCGGCCAGCGGCAGCGGCTGGTTGGGCACCCGCTCGCGCAGGGTCAGCACGGCGACGTCCGCGCCCCGGTCCGCCGCCACGTAGTCCGGGTGGACCCAGACCTCGTTCAGCCGGACCACCCGCCCCTGCCTGCTCTCCTTGTCCTCTCGACCCACCACGACCCGCGCGTTGCGCGGCGTCATGTTCACCGCGCAGTGCGCCGCGGTGACCACCTTGTCCGGCGCCACCAGGGTGCCGCCGCAGAACTGGTAACCGTTGGAATCGGCCAGGTAGACCACCCACGGGTGGTCCGCGATGGCCACCCGCCCGCCGCCCACCACGCGCTCGCCCGGCGTCAGCTCCTCCGCCGTGGCGGCGCCCGCCAGTGCCATCATCAACGTCATCAACAACGCGGCCAGCCGCATCGCCCCTCCTCCTGGTCAAGGACACCCAGGAGGAAGTTAGCCCGAACGGGCGAGTCAGTTGGACTGTTCGGCCTTATTTCCACCGAACTTGCTACGGACCTTGTCCGCCGTGCCCACCACGACGTCGCCGAGTTCGTTGAAGACCTTCATCAGGGGGTCCTCGGACTGGGCCGCCGACTCCCTGTACGAGCGGGCCGCCGCCCTGAGGTCCTCGGTGAACGACGTGGTCGGCCGGTCGTCCTCGCGGCGCGCGTAGTCGCCGGTCAGGATGGTGCGGTACTCCTCGCTCGCCGCCCACCTCTGGAGCTCGGCCGCGCGCACCACCGCCAGCGGGTGGGTCAGCGGCCAGGTGCGGATCAGCTTGAGCACCGAGTCGCGCACGTCCTCGACCTGCTCGTACTCCCGGGCCTGGTTGAGGAACTCGGCCGTGTCGACCTCGCTGAGGTCCATGCCGCCCGCCATCGCCACGTGCGCCCGCAGGCCGGCGGCCGGGTCCTGCACGCACAGCAGGCCGGCGCGGTCGCAGGTCAGCTCGGTCTTGCGGTACCACTCGCCCAGCGCCGCGATCACCGCGCGGATCGCCCAGTACCCGACGGGCATCCAGCCCATCCCGTACTGCACCTGCACCAGGCGCTGGAGGATCGTCCGGTACAGGGCGTGCCCGGACAGCACGTGCCCCATCTCGTGCCCGATGGTGAAGCGCAGGCCGTCCTGGTCGAGCAGCTCCACCAGTCCCGTGGTGAGCACGATGAACGGCTTGTCGATGCCGATGGTCATCGCGTGGGGCAGCGGGTCGCGCCGCACGAACAGCTCCGGCACCGGGTCGACGTCCAGCGTCGCCGCGGTCTCCAGGCGCAGCCGGTCCAGCGCCGGGTACTGCTTCGGCCCCACCCGGATGCTCGACGCCAGGTGGCCCAGCCGCTCACCGCGCTCGGTGAACGCGCCCGCCACCGCCTGGAGCACCGGACCGATGCCCGGCACCGCCCGCAGGACCGCCAACGCCCCCCGGTCCACCGGGTGCTCGTACGCCCGGGGGCTGATGCCCGGGAAGCGCACGCGTGCGGTGGACCGCTCGATTTCCTCGCCCATCGGCCCAGGGTGCCACGGTGCCACGGGTCGGCGTTCCCGAACGGGACAACCGCCGGGCACACTGGCGGCGTGGACGAGACCGGCGGCCGGGCCGCCCAGCAGGCGGACGTGCTCGGCAGCGGCTACGAGGCACGCGGGCTGCCGCTGGGCGGCGACGTGGGCGCGGTGCTGGTGCGCCGGCGCGCCGAGCCCGCGACCCGGGGCGCGGTGCTGTACGTGCACGGGTTCGCGGACTACTTCTTCCAGACCCACGTGGCCGAGCACTTCACCGCGCGGGGCTTCGACTTCTACGCCCTCGACCTGCGCGCCTACGGCCGCTCGCTGCGACCGGGGCAGGCGGCGAACTTCGTCACCGACCTCACGCAGCACTTCGAGGAGGTCGACGCCGCGGTGCGGGTGATCCGCGAGGAGGACGGCCACCGGCGGTTGGTCGTGGTCGGCCACTCCACCGGCGGGCTGATCACCAGCCTGTGGGCGCACGAGCGGCGGGACGACGACGTGCTCGACGCCCTGGTGCTCAACAGCCCGTGGCTCGACCTGGCGGAGTCGTGGCTGTTGCGCACGGTCGGTACGGCGGTGGTCCGGGGCGTCGGCCGGATCGCGCCCCGGCTGGTGCTCAAGCCCGGCCTGGGCCCGGTGTACGGCCACAGCATCCACCGCGACCACCACGGCGAGTGGGACTTCGACGTCGCGTGGAAGCCGATCGAGGCGTTCCCGGTGCACGCCGGGTGGCTGCGCGCGGTCCGCCGCGGTCACGCCCGGCTGCACCGGGGGTTGGACGTGCGGGTGCCGGTGCTGGTGCTGTGCGCGAGCCGCAGCCACCTGCGCGCCAAGCGGTGGGCGCCCGAGGCGATGACCGCCGACACCGTGCTGGACGTGGCGCACATGCGGAAGTGGGCGCCGAGGATCGGGCGGCGGGTGCGGGTGGTGACGGTGGAGAACGGGATGCACGACCTGTTCCTGTCGGCCGGGCCGGTGCGCGAGCGGGCGCTGGCCGAGGTGGACGGGTTCCTGGACGCGCTCTGACCTGACCGGTCCTGGCTCGTCCCGACCCGGGCGCGCGCCTTCAGGTGCCCTCGCGCCTCAGGTGCCGGTGGGGCGCTCCGGGGCGACGAGTTCCGCCACGACGTCCACCAGCCGGGCGAGGGCCGACACGACCAGGCTCCCGGCGATGCCGAGCACGATGCCCGCGATCGTCAGCGCCCGCACGTCGTCCTGGTCGGTACCGCGGGCGGCGAACAGCAGGTCGGGCTGCGTCAGGTAGCCGAAGTTGTGCTCCTGCCCCTTCTTGCCCACCCAGTGCTGCGTGAGCTCCTGGTTCACCGAGAAGGCGTCCACGCCCGCCTCGGGGTAGGACTCGGACAGCACCCAGTCCGGGTCCCGGTTCAGCGCCACGCTGCCCAGCAGGTCGCTCTGGTGGTCGGTCCGGTCCTGGACCCCGTTGTAGTTGACCTGGGGCAGCAGTGCGGTGAGGCGCCTCGGGGTCCGGGTCCAGACCCAGGCCGCGGGCACCACGCAGTGCAGCGCCGCGGCGTTCCGGTCCTCCGCGGTGTTCCTCTTGACCGCCGTGTTCACGGTGCCCGCCCACTGGGGGAAGGAGGCGGAGACCGGGTCCTCCGCGAGCGCGCCGCGGGGGTGGGCGCCCCGCTTCCGGCTCGTCCGGTCCGCGGCGAACGCGCTCCTCGCCCCGGCGCCGAGGTCGTCCCACGCCGCCGTCGGGACGGGTTTGCCCTGACAGGTCACCTCGCCGGGGAGGTCCGGGCCGAAGAACGTGACGCGCACGCCGAGCTGCTCGTACTCGGTGGCGTCCGCGTCGACGGTCCGGACCCCGAACCACGCGGTGATGTCGCCACCGACGTCACCGGTGAAGTGCGCGTGCAGCTCGTGGTCGGTCTCGCCGCCCTCGGTGGAGAAGACCAGCAGGGGCCGGCTGCCCTCGGCCACGGTCCGGGGCCGGTCGATCACGTCCACGGCCGGCGGGAGGAAGACCCAGCACAGCGCGCCGGCGGACGCCAGCGCCCCCAGCACCTTGACCACGTTGGTCCGCAACGTCCTCGACACAACCGATCATCGCGCGGCGGGGCCGGATCGTTGCGGAACTCCGCCACCGGTCCCCGGAGCACCCCGGCGCCACCCCTCGGAACACCCCGTCCCCCGCCCCTCGGAACACCCGTTCCCGGTCCTCGGGGCACCCGACGATCCTCAGAGCACCCCGGCGCGGGCAGCGGCGAGCGCCGCCCGCGCCGCGCGCTCGCCGGTGGCGCGGTCGAGCGGTTCACCGGACACGAACACCCGGTAGAACAGCGGGGCGCAGGTCTGCCGCACCAGCTCGGCGGGGTCGGTGCGGGGCGGCAGCTCGCCGCGCTCGACGGCCCTCTCCACGATGCCCGCGGCGGCGGCGTGCCGGGCGGCGTAGTAGTCGTGCTTGGCCTGCCGGGCGCGGCTCGACTGGAGGGCGGCGGCGACCAGGGCGATGGGGACGCGGCTGCGCACGGGGTCGGTGAAGGTGTCGACGACCTCGTGGGCGAGCGCGATCAGGTCGCCCTCGGCGGAACCGGTGTCGGGCGCGGTCCAGGCGACGTCGCGGCCGCGGTCCAGGGCGTCGGCGATGAGCACGTCCACGGTGCCCCAGCGGCGGTAGACGGTGGTCTTGTGGACGCCCGCGCGGTCGGCGACGTTCTCGACGGTCATCCCGAGGTAGCCGCGGTCGACGAGCTCGGCGTGCACGGCCTCCAGCACGGCGTCGCGGATGCGGGCCGACCGGCCGCCGGGTCGTGTGCTCAAGTGCGACTCCAGTTGCGTTGAGGGTGCGTGCGTGCCACTCTAACGCAACACGAGTTGCGACAAGGAGTTCTCTTTGACCTTCGTCCCCGACCCGACCACCCTGCACCCGCTGGCGCACACCGACCGCGTGGTGCTGCTCAAGCCGCTGGTGACCGCGCCGACCGTCGAGGTCGGCGAGTACACCTACTACGACGACCCCGAGCACGCCACCGAGTTCGAGACGCGCAACGTGCTCTACGGGTACGGGCCGGAGAAGCTGGTCATCGGGAAGTTCTGCGCCCTCGCCAGCGGCACCCGGTTCATCATGGCCGGCGCGAACCACCTCGACACCGGCGTGTCGACGTTCCCGTTCACGATCTTCGGCGGGGCCTGGCAGGAGCACACGGCCGACCTGTTCGCGGACATGGGGACGCGCGGGGACACCGTCGTGGGCAACGACGTGTGGTTCGGCTACGACTGCCTGGTCATGCCGGGCGTCACCATCGGCGACGGGGCGATCATCGCGGCCGGGGCCGTGGTGGTGTCGGACGTGCCGCCGTACTCGGTGGTCGGCGGGAACCCCGGGCGCGTGCTGAAGCGGCGCTTCCCGGACGAGGACGTGGCCCGCCTGCTGCGCGCCCGGTGGTGGGACTGGCCGGTGGAGCTGATCACCGAGCACGCCCGCACGATCATGACCGGCACGCCGGCCGAGGTCGAGCGCATCGCCGCCGAGCACCACCGATCGGCCTAGCGCCCCGTCCCCCCGGCGGGTGGATCATGGGGGCATGGCGGAGGAGCACGACCGGTACTGCGACCTGACCATGCGGGGCGGCACCACCAGCGGCGTGGTGTACCCGTGGGCGGTGGTGGAGCTGGCCGAGCACTACCGCTTCCGGTCGCTGGGCGGCGCGTCCGCCGGCGCCATCGGGGCCGCCTTCACCGCCGCCGCCGAGCGGGGGCGCGAGCAGGGCGGGTTCCGCAAGCTCCACGACCTGGTCGACTGGTTCGCCGCGCCGGGCTGGCGGATGGCCCAGCTGTTCCAACCCGGCGAGGACACGCGCAAGCTGTTCCGCATCGTCGTGGCCTCCATGCAGCGGCGGGACACCACCGGGCGCAGCCCGGTGACCTGCCTGCTGCTCGCGCTGCTCGGCGCGGTCGGTTGGCGGGCGCGGCTGCTGCCGGCCCTGGCGCTGGTCCTGTGGCTGATCGGGCCCGCGCTGTGGTCCCGCGTCGTGCGGTGGGGCTCGACGCCGACGTGGGTGCTGGTCGCGATCGCCGCCGCGGCGCTGGTCGTCGTGACGGTCGTGGTGGTGCTCCTGTCGGTGCGGGGCGGGGGTTCCCGGCTGCGGCGCGCGGGCACCGCGCTGCTGCTCCTGGCCCCGCTCGCGCCGGTCGCGCTCGCCACCCGGTGGACCGCCCCGAGCCTGGCGAGCGCGGCCACCGCCGCGGTGTGCTGGCTCGTGCTGGGCTTCGCCCTGGTCAGCGTCATCGCGCTCACCTTCGGCCTGAGCGCCAAGCGGTTCCTCGACCGGAGGGCGGCCACCGTCCACTTCGGGCTGGTGCCCGGCACCGGCCGGTTCGAGGCGAACTTCTGGGACCGCCGCTGCGGGGTGCCGAGATCGACCGGCGTGCCGCCGCTGGGCGACTGGATCGCCGACCGGCTCGACGACCTGTCCGGCGTGCCGGACCTGACCTTCGCCGACCTGAACACCACCCTGGTGCTGATGACCACGGACCTGTCCGAGGGCCGCCCCTACCGGCTGCCGTTCACCGAGCCGGCCGACGCGTGGCTGTTCTGCCGCACGTGCCTGGGCGTGGTGCTGCCCCGGCGGACCGTGGAGGTCCTGGGCCGCGAGGAGTCCGGGCACCGCTGCCCGCGGCACCCGGACGAACCGGTCCACGTCCTGCCGCGCGACCTGCCCGTGGCGCTCGCGGTCCGGATGAGCACGCCGCTGCCCGGCCTGATCGCCGCCGTGCCGCTGGTGCGCGCCGAGCCGGAGCCCCGCGTGCACTGGTTCTCCGACGGCGGCATCACCAGCAACTTCCCCATCCACTTCTTCGACCAGCTGCTGCCCCGCTGGCCGACGTTCGGCCTGAGCCTCCAGCCGTACCCGCCGGGCGACGACCGGGACGTGTGGCTGCCCGAGCAGGACGCCTCCACCAGCGGCGCGCCGTGGCGCGGCATCGGGCTCGTGCAGCACTTCGCGTCCGCGATCCTGGACACCCTGCTCGGCTGGCGCGACACCGCGCAGTCCGCGCTGCCCGGTTACCGGGGCCGGATCGCGCACGTCCGCGTCCGGCCGGACGAGGGCGGCACCAACCTGTTCATGCGGCCGGAGACGATCCTCGCCCTGGCGCGGCGGGGCGAGGAGGCGGGCAGGCTGCTGCGCACCCGGTTCACCCAGGACGCCCGGACCGACCGGTACCGCTGGATCCGGATGCGGCTGGCCATGCGCGAGTACCAGCAGCTGGCCGAGCAGGCCGAGCAGCGCGGCCCGCTCTACCGGGAGCTGGCCGAGCGCTACCGGGTCCCGGCCGACCTGCGGGACTGGTTCACCGTGCCGCCGACCGGCACCGACCCGCACGCCCGGGAGATCGCGATCACCCTGGACGCGCTGGGCGGCCTGCCGAGGGGCCCGTTCGACGGCGAGCCGCCGATCGACCCGGATTTGCGCCTGACCCCGCCGGAGTGACCCGGCCCGGTGTGACCCAGCCCGGAGTGGCACCGACCCGGGTGGCACCGACCGGAGTGGCACCGACCGGGCCCCTCCCGGAGTGACCCCGCCCGGTCCCCGCCGATCAGGGCTTGCGGCCGACCCCGGCGTACGCGCTGATGTAGGCGTCGTCGGAGTCGGGGTGCCACTCCGACAGCGGCACGACACCGGGTTCGACCACCTCGAACCCAGTGAGGAAGGAGGCGATCTCGTCGCCCGGCCGCAGCACCAGCGGGCTGTCGGTCTTGCGGTAGATCGCGTTGACCTGCTCGCCACCCTCGATGCCCTCCGCCGAGATCCCGTCCCAGCTGGCGTGCGAGAGGGCCAGGTAGCTGCCCGGCGCCAGGGCCTCCCGGTAGCGCGCGACGGCCTTGTGCGGCTCGTCGGCGTCCGGCACGAAGTGCAGCACCGCGACCATCAGCAGGCCCAGGGGCCGGTCGAAGTCGATCATCCGGCGGACGTCCTCGTTGCCCAGCACGGAGTCCGGGTCGCGCAGGTCGGCCTGGATGGCGCAGGCCAGCGGGTTGTCCGCGAGCAGCGCCGTGCTGTGCGCGACCGCCACCGGCTCCACGTCGGCGTAGACGACCTTGACCGCCGGGTTGGTCTGGTGGGCGATCTCGTGCACGTTGCCGACGGTCGGGATGCCCGAGCCCAGGTCCAGGAACTGGTCGATGCCCTGCCCCAGCAGGTGGCGCACCGCGCGGCGCAGGAACGAGCGGTTGGCCCGCGCCGCGCCCGACATGCCCGGGAAGATCTGCTCGACGGACTTCGCGGCCTCGCGGTCCACCGCGAAGTTGTGCGAACCACCCAGGTAGTAGTCGTACATCCGGGCCGCGCTCGGCCGGTTCAGGTCCACCGAGGACGGAACCCAGCTCGCCTGCTCCATGCGCACATCTCCTCGTCAGCCGAAGGCGTGATCGTCGTGGGTCGCCCGAACGGGCACAACCCCTAACGGACGCTCGTGCCCGTTTCGCGGCAACCTAGCGGATGGGTCCGCGGCTCACCTCGGCGCGCACTGGTCGTCGGGGTCGCCGTGGTGGGCTGAGTCGTGGCCGTCCGGGTCGTCGTGGCCGTCCGGGCCGTCCGGGTGGTCGAGCCCGTCGAGCCGCCGCCGCACCCCCTCGGCCTCGGCGTCGCGACCCTGGCCCCGGTACAGCTCCCACGCCTGCCGCCACACCTCGCGGGCCCGGTCGACCCGGCCCAGGGCGGCGTACGGGTGGCCCAGGCCCTCCAGGCTGTCGGCCTCGGCGTAGCTGTGGCCGAGTTCCCGGAACACGGCGAGGGCCTGGCGGTAGTGCTCCACGGCCCGGTCGTGGTGGCCGGTGCGGTGGTCGACGTAGCCCAGGCTGTCCAGGCTCATCGCCTCGCCCTCGCGGGCGTGGTGCTCGCGCTGGAGGGCGAGCGCGGCCCGGCAGTGCTCGCGGGCCCGGTCGTAATCGCCCAGCAGGGCCTCGTACCAGCCCACGAGGTTGAGCGACAGCGCCTCCCCCACCCGGTCGTCCAGGGCGCGTTGCAGCCGCAGGGCGTGGGTGGCGTGCTCCAGCGCCTTCGCGTTGTCGCCCCGCAGCGCCCAGAGCCGGGTGAACTCCTGGTGGGCCCGTGCCTGCCGATCGGCGTCCCCGGCGCGTTCGGCCAGCACCAGGACCTGGCGCAGGTGCTCCTCCGCCTCGTCGTAGCGCCCCAGGTCGGCGCAGGCGCGGCCGCTGTACCGGTGGGCCAGGGTGCGGGCGACGGGGTCGGGCAGGCACTCGGCCGCGGCCAGCCCGATCCGCCACACGGCGAGCCGGTCGTGCAGGTGCCCCCGCCGGTGGTGGAAGGTGGTCAGGGCCCAGGCCAGGCCCCATGCGGCCCGGTGCCGGCCGGTGGCGGCGGCGGTGCGCTGGGCCACGAGCAGGTTGGGGTGCTCGGCGTCAAACCACGCCAGGGCGGCGGCGTAGTCGGTCGGCGGGTTCAGGTGGGTGCCGGGTTCGGGCGGGTCGAGCTCGGCGGGCACGCGGTCGGCCATCAGGTGCCGGTCGGCGGCGTGGGCGGTGTGCAGGTAGTGGTCGACCACCCGGCGCAGGGCCTCGTCCCGGGTCCGCCGGGGCAGGGTGGCCGCGGTGTCGGCGGCGTGCCGGCGGATCAGGTCGTGCATCCGGTGGTGACCGCGGGCGTCCTCGCCGATCAGCGAAGCCTGCACCAGGCCGCGCAGCACCGCCCTGGCCGTGCCGGGCGGCAGGCCGGTGAGGCTCGCGGCGGCGGGCAGGCCGATGTCCGGGCCCGGCGCGATGCCGAGCAGGGCGAGGGCGGTGGCCTGGTCGGGGGTCAGGGAGCGCAGGGACCACGACAGCACGGTGGGCAGGCTGGCCGTCGGGTCGTCGTCGTCCAGGGCGTCCAGGCCGAGGTCGCGCAGCTCGGCGGCCAGGGCGGTCAGGGTGAGCTGGGGACGGGTGTGGGCGTGGGCGGCGACGATGCTCAGCGCCAGCGGGAACCCGCCGCACAGGGCGATCAGCTCGGCGACGGCGGCGGGCTCGGCGGCGAGGCGGCCGGGGTCGAGCCGGTGGGTCAGCAGGGCGCGGGCCTCGTCGTCGGCCAGCACGTCCAGCGGCAGGTGGTGGGCGTCGTGGGCGGTGATCAGCCCGGCCAGCCGCCTGCGGCTGGTGACCAGCACGGTGCAGGTGTCGCCGCCGGGCAGCAGCGGGGTGACCTGGGCGGTGTCGGCGGCGTTGTCCAGCACCAGCAGCATCCGCCGGTCGCCGACCAGGCCGCGGAACAGCGCGGCCTGGGCGTGCGGGTCGACGGGGATGCGGCCGGGGTCGACGCCCAGGGCGTCGAGGAAGCCGCGCACCGCCACCGCGGGGTCCATCGGCTCGCCGTCGGGGCTGAACCCGCGCAGGTCCACGAACAGCTGGCCGTCCGGGAACCGCCCGAGGTCGCGGTGGGACCAGTTCAGCGCCAACCAGGTCTTGCCGATGCCCCCGGCGCCGGCGATCGCGGAGACGACCACCGTGGAGCTGTTCGCCACGGCGGCGTCCAGGCGGTCCAGCTCCTCCCGGCGGCCGACGAACGGCGAGGGCGGGGCGGGCAGCTGGTGGGGCGCGGACGCCGGGTCGGGCGCGGCGTGGTCCGCGGCGGCCCGGTCGGCCGGGTAGGGGTGGTCGGGCAGGGCGATCCAGGCGGTGTCGCGGGTCTCCTTCACGCTCACCGGCGCGGGCCGGAACGTGGTCGGGTCGAGCACCGCGGAGTTGCGGACCACCTCGTCGAAGACCCAGCGGGACACCACCAGCGCCAGCACACCGGGCGAACCGGCCAGGGCCCGCTTCAGCGGCGCCGCGTCGATCAGCCGGAACGCGGTGGTCAGCGCGGTGGAGGTGGCGCCGTGGCCGTCGAAGGCGACCTCACCGGCGTGCACGGCCACCCGCAACCGGACCCGCTGCTCGGGCGGGCAGGCGTCGTTGTGGGTGCGCAGCGCCGCCACCAGCGCGCCGGGCACCACCTCCACCAGCGGGCCCTTGGGGAAGTCCGGCGGCACGAGGACGAACACGCAGTCGCCGCGGTCCTCGTGGTAGCAGTCCTCCCACGCCACCCCGGCCGCCCGCAGGGCCTCCTCGACGACCCGGTACAGCCCGGCGCGCGTGCCCAGCTGGTGGGGCAGGGTGCGGCGCGGGTCGCCGAAGCCCTCCACGTCGACCACCACGATCGTGCGGTGCACCGCCGAACCCGGGCCGCCGGCCGTCGTAGCCACACCGTGCATCGTGCCGGTGACGGCGGGTGAACACGATCACAACCGGAGAAGTGCACCCGAAAGCCGCAGCACCGCCCTCGGGGCCCGTCCCGTCGCAGGCCGCGCCCTCGGGCCTGCCCCCGCCGCAGGCCGTCCCACCTCGGCTCCCTCGTCGCCTGCCTCCGCCTCCGCCTACCTCCGCCGCCTGCCCTCCTCACCGCCTCCCCCGTGCCGCCCCTCCCCCATGCCGCCTTCCCGCGCCGCTTCCCCCGCGCCGCCCTTCCCCCTCTCCTCCCTCTCCCTCCCCCTGCCCCCTCTCCGCCTGCTCGCTCTGGGCGAACAGCCGGCGGAAACAATTCCCCGCTCACCTTGGTTGAGCCAGTCAGACTCAACTTTGGAGGAATCATGGGCGAGACGTTGGCGCTGCCGGTCCTGCCGCTGGACGACGTGGTCGTGCTGCCGGGCATGGTCGTGCCGATCCGGCTCAGCGGCGTGGACGCCGGCGCCGAGGCCCGCGCCGCCGTCGAGGCCGCGACCGCCGCCGGTGGTCAGTCCAAGGTGCTGCTGGTGCCGCGGTTGGACGGGAAGTACGCCAAGGTCGGCACACTGGGCGTGATAGAGCAGGTGGGCAGGCTGTCCGGCGGCGAGCGCGCGGCCGTGGTGCGCGGCACCGAGCGGGTGCGCATCGGCACCGGCACGACCGGTCCCGGCGCGGCGCTGTGGGTCGAGGCGACGATCGCCGACGTGCCGCCCGCCGACGAGCGCACGCACGAGCTGGCCCGCGAGTACCGCGCGCTGGTCACGTCGATCCTCCAGCAGCGCGGCGCGTGGCAGGTGGTCGACTCGGTGCGGCAGGTCGACGAGCCGTCGGCGCTGGCCGACCTCGCCGGGTACGCCTCGTACCTGGGCGACGAGCAGAAGGTGTGGCTGCTGGAGACGCCCGACACCACGCGGCGGCTGGAGCGGCTGATCGAGTGGGGCCGGGAGCACCTGACCGAGCTGGACGTGGCCGAGACGATCCGCAAGGACGTCAAGGAGGGCGTGGAGAAGCAGCAGCGCGAGTTCCTGCTGCGCCAGCAGCTCGCCGCGATCCGCAAGGAGCTGGCCGAGCTGGACGGCAAGCCCGCCACCGAGGAGCAGGACTACCGGGCCCGCGTCGAGGGCGCCGACCTGCCGGAGCACGTGCGGCAGGCCGCGCTGACCGAGGTCGACAAGCTGGAGCGGACCTCCGAGCAGTCCCCCGAGGTCGGCTGGATCCGCACGTGGCTGGACACGGTGCTGGGCATCCCGTGGAACGAGCGCACCGAGGACTCCTACGACATCGCGGGCGCGCGGGCCGTGCTGGACGCCGACCACGCCGGCCTGGACGACGTGAAGGAGCGCATCGTCGAGTACCTGGCCGTGCGGCGCAGGCGCGCCGACCGCGGCATGGGCGTCGTCGGCGGGCGGCGGTCCGGCGCGGTGCTGGCCCTGGTGGGCCCGCCCGGGGTCGGCAAGACCTCGCTCGGCGAGTCGGTCGCGCGGGCCATGGGGCGCGAGTTCGTCCGGGTCGCCCTGGGCGGCGTGCGCGACGAGGCCGAGATCCGCGGCCACCGGCGCACCTACGTGGGCGCGCTGCCGGGCCGGATCGTGCGCGCCATCTCCGAGGCGGGCTCGATGAACCCGGTCGTGCTGCTGGACGAGATCGACAAGGTGGGCGCGGACTACCGGGGCGACCCGACCGCCGCGCTGCTGGAGGTGCTGGACCCGGCGCAGAACCACACGTTCCGGGACCACTACCTGGAGGTCGAGCTGGACCTGTCGGACGTGGTGTTCCTGGCCACGGCCAACGTGCTGGAGTCCATCCCGGGCCCGCTGCTGGACCGCATGGAGCTGGTCCGGCTCGACGGGTACACCGAGGATGAGAAGGTCACCATCGCCCGTGACCACCTGCTGCCCCGGCAGGTCGAGCGCGCCGGGCTGGCGCCGGAGGACGTCTCGATCAGCGAGGCGGCGCTGCGGAAGCTGGCCGGCGAGTACACCCGCGAGGCGGGCGTGCGGCAGCTGGAGCGCTCGCTGGCGCGGGTGCTGCGGAAGGTGACGGCCCGGGTGGCGCTGGACGAGGCGGCGCTGCCGGTGGCGGTGGACGTGCCGGAGCTGCGCGGGTACCTGGGCTCGCCCAAGCACACGCCGGAGTCGGCTGAGCGGACCGCCGTGCCGGGCGTGGCCACGGGGCTGGCGGTGACCGGCGCGGGCGGCGACGTGCTGTTCGTGGAGGCGTCGCTGGCGCCGAAGGGCACCGGGTCGGCCGGGGTCGTGCTGACCGGGCAGCTGGGCGAGGTGATGAAGGAGTCGGCGCAGATCGCGCTGTCGTACCTGAAGTCGCACGACGCGGGCGCGGAGGAGCTGGCCGAGCGCGGGGTGCACATCCACGTGCCGGCGGGCGCGGTGCCGAAGGACGGGCCGTCCGCGGGCGTGACGATGACGACGGCGCTGGCGTCGCTGCTGTCGGGTCGCCCGGTGCGCTCCGACGTGGCGATGACGGGTGAGGTCTCGCTCACCGGGCGGGTGCTGCCGATCGGCGGGGTCAAGCAGAAGCTGCTGGCCGCGCACCGCGCGGGCATCACCACCGTGCTGCTGCCGCAGCGCAACGAGCCGGACCTGGACGACGTGCCGGAGCAGGTGCGCGACGCCCTGACCGTCCACCTGGTCCACGACGTGAGCGAAGTCCTGACCCTGGCCCTAGAACCCACCACCACAGCCACCACCACCGTCACCGCCGCCTAAACCCCAAGCGCGAGTCGTACGTCCAGACCCGTCGTGTCGTACGTCCAGGACCCCCGAGTTCAGCGTTCAGGACCCCCCGAACGTGCAGCCCGGGGGTCCTGGACGTGTAACTCGGGGGTCCGGAACGTACGACTCGCGCGACCTGGACGTACGACTCGCGCGACCTGGACGTACGACTCGCGGGGTCTGGACGTACGACTCGCGCGGGGTCAGCGGTGGGTGCAGAGGGGGAGGGGGAGGTTGTCGGGGGTGTGGCAGGGGAGGTAGCCCGCGTCCTTGAGGTGCAGGCGCGGGGCTTCGTGTTGGCGGACGTAGGTGATGAAGCGGGCGGCGGCGGAACCGGGGGCGGGCTCGGTGCGGGTGTAGAGGTACTCGACGGTCCAGAACGGGTAGCCGGCCTCCACGCCCGCGGCGGCGTCGAAGACCTTGCCGTCCAGGGACAGGGCCGTCAGCCGGTCGGTCTTGCGGGCCTCGGCGACCGACGGGGCGTCGGCGTACCCGATCGCGCCCTCCACCGCGCCGATCTCCCGCACCACGTCGGCGTTGTCGTCCCGCTCGCACCGGATCACCGGCGCGTCGGGCGCCCGGTCCTTCACCCGGCAGTCGTTGGACGACAGCGCGCTCTCGCTCGCGCCGAGCACCCGACGCTCGAACAGCTCCCGCGTCCCCGACTCGCCACCGCGCCCGACGACCCGGATGGGCAGCGGGTCGCCGCCCCGCAGCTGGCTCCAGTCCGTGTACGCGCCGGAGTAGACGCCGCGCAGCTGCTCCAGGCTGATCGCGTCCACCCCGACGGACGCGTGCACCACCACGTGGTAGACCACGATCGCCAACTGCTGCGCGTGCACGCCCGGCACGTCCTGCCTGCCGTCGGACAGCACCACCAGGTCCGCGTCGCCGCCGGCCACCTCGCGGACGCCCTGGATGCTGCCCGTCGCCCGGGTGACGACCCGCGCGTCCGGGCACGCCCGCTGGTACCGGTCGGCGATGGTCCGCACGGTCGGCATGAACACGCTCGACCCCTCCACCCGCAGCGTCCCCGACCCGCACGCCACGGACGCGTCCGTCGACGACGGCGGCCACGCCAGCACGAGCACCAGCACGGCCGCCAGCACCGTCGCGAGCCCGCCGGTGAGCCGGGGCAGCGTCACCAGCCGCTCCGGCCGCTCGTCGTGCACGATCCCGGCGCCGCCGAGGTCGCCGACGACCTCGACCTCCTTGCCCAGCTCGCCGTCCGGGTTGCCGTCCGGCTCGCGCAGCACCACCAGCAGCTTGAACTTCTCCTTGCGCCCCAGCGACAGCTTCTCCAGCCGCACGCCGTGCCAGACCGGCTCCCCTGGCACCTCCGCGGTCACCGGCAGCCGACCCCACTTCGCCACCAGCTGCGCCATCCGCTCGCGCACGGTCGGCAGCGACGCGCGCACCGGGCTCGCCTCCGTGCCGAAGAACTGGAGCGTGCGCCGGATCTCCGCCTTCCGCTCCTCGCTGCCGGCCTCGGACACCCTGGCGTTCCACACCACCCGGTCGCCGAAGGTGAACGTCAGCGGCGTGGTGAAGTCGCCGCCGTGGACCGGGTAGCTGCCGGTGTTGCGGATCCGGATGACCACGATGCTCATCCGGTCCAGCACCCGGACCAGCTCGCGCAGCTGCGGCGGGTTCGGGTCGGAGCCGTCGTGCAGCTGCTCCGGGCCGAGGCCGATCTTCGAGTTGTACAGCACGCGGTACCCGAGCCGCTTGCGGCGCACGAACAGCCGGTCGATGACCGGCGCCGCGAACAGCAGCGCGATCGCCGGCGCCACAGGCCCGGGGCCGCCGAGGAAGTCCAGCGCGGACCTCAGCTTCTCCACACCGGGTTCTCGGTCGGGGATCCGGCGGTGTTCCGGCGATCGCCAGGGGTTCACCACCACTTCACCGACCGGTAAGGACGAGGGGGGATGGGGCGGGCCCGCCGGCGTCGGCCCGGGGCCGGCGCGTGTTCTGCGTCACCCGGCTGACCGGCCGCCGCCTGCGCGGCCGTTCGCGCGGGGATAGGGTCGTGCGGTCCGACAAGATCACGTGTGGGAGGACCCGATGAGCCTCGAGCGCCCTGTCACCCCCGACCCCTACGCCCTGCTGCCGCGGGTGCCGTCGTTCACCGTCTCCTCGACCGACGTCGAGGACGGGCAGGCGTTGCCGCAGGCCCAGGTGCACGAGGGCGGCAACACCTCGCCGCAGCTGAGCTGGACCGGGTTCCCGGAGGGGACCAGGAGCTTCGTGGTCACCTGCTTCGACCCGGACGCCCCGACCCCCTCGGGTTTCTGGCACTGGGTCGCGGTGAACATCCCCGCGTCCGTGACGTCCCTGGACACCGGGGCGGGCGAGTCCGACGACACGCTGCCCGACGGCGCGTTCCACGTGCGCAACGACTACGGCACGCGCGCGTTCGACGGCGCCGCCCCGCCGCCCGGCGACCAGGTGCACCGGTACTGCTTCGTCGTGCACGCGGTGGACGTGGAGCGGCTGGACGTGGACGGCGACGCCTCGCCCGCCGTGGTGAGCTTCAACCTGGCCTTCCACACCCTCGCGCGGGCGCTGCTCGTGCCGACCTACGCGCACTGACGGGCCGGGAACAAGTCCCCCGCGCCGCGGGTTGGAGCACGACGTGAGGCACTTCGACCTGGTCATCATCGGTTCCGGCTCCGGCAACTCCATCCTCGACGAGAGGTTCGCCGACCAGCGGGTCGCGATCGTCGAGAAGGGCGTCTTCGGCGGCACCTGCCTGAACGTCGGGTGCATCCCCACCAAGATGTTCGTGCACACCGCGGACGTGGCCGCCGCGCCCGCCTCCGGCGCGCGGCTGGGCGTCGACGCCCACCTGGACGGGGTGCGCTGGACCGACGTGCGCGACCGGATCTTCGGGCGCATCGACCCGATCTCCGAGGGCGGCCGGCGGTGGCGGGCGGAGGAGAACGCCAACGTCACCGTGTTCGCGGGCACGGCCAGGTTCGTCGGCCCCCGGACCCTCGACACGGGCACCGGGGAGACCATCACGGCCGACCGCTTCGTGCTGGCGGCCGGGAGCCGCCCGGTGGTGCCGGACGTGGCCGACCTGGAGTCGGTCGGCTACCACACCAGCGACACGATCATGCGCCTCGACGCCCTGCCGCCCCGGCTGACCATCCTGGGCAGCGGTTTCGTGGCCGCGGAGTTCGCGCACGTGTTCTCGTCGTTCGGGGTGCGGGTGACCCTGATCGCCCGGTCTGACCTGCTGCTGCGGCGCGAGGACCGGGAGGTCGCCCAGCGGTTCACCCGGCTCGCGTCGGAGAAGTGGGACGTGCGGCTGAGCCACAAGGCGGTGCGGGCCGAGCGCGTGGACGGCGTGGTGCGGCTGCACCTGGAGGGGCCTGAGGGCTCGGTGTCCGTGGACGGTGAGGAGCTGCTGGTCGCGGTCGGCCGCACGCCCAACTCGGACCTGCTGGACCTGGCCTCCGCAGGGGTCGAGCTGCACCCGGACGGCCGGGTGGTCGTGGACGAGCACCAGCGGACCTCCGCGGCGGGCGTCTACGCGCTGGGCGACATCAGCAACGAGCACCAGCTCAAGCACGTGGCCAACCACGAGGCGCGCGTCGTGCAGCACAACCTGCTGCACCCGGACGAGCCGATCGCCGCCGACCACCGGCACGTGCCGGCGGCGGTGTTCACCTCGCCGCAGATCGCCTCGGTCGGGTTGACCGAGGAGCAGGCGGCCGAGCGCGGCGTGCGGTACGTGGTGGGGTCGCAGGCGTACGCGTCGATCGCGTACGGGTGGGCGATGGAGGACACGACCGGGTTCGCGAAGGTGCTGGCCGACCCGGGCACCGGGGAGATCCTGGGCGCGCACGTCATCGGGCCGCAGGCGCCGACGGTGATCCAGCCGCTGATCCAGGCGATGAGCTTCGGCCAGGACGCCAGGTCGGTGGCGCGCGGTCAGTACTGGATCCACCCGGGTATGCCCGAGGTGGTCGAGAACGCGCTGCTCAACCTGCCGCTGGAGTACTGAGGAGCGGAAGCCCGGCCAGACCCCTCGAACGGCCGGGCTCTCCGCCTCTCCCCCGTCACCGGCACATCGCGCGTGCCGGGTGGGGCGTTATCACCTAGAGCGTGCGCGGCCGGCCCGCGACCCAGCCCAGGGCGGTCAGCAGGACCAGCAGGCCGACCAGGACGAGCATCGAGGTCGTCCACGTGCCGGTCGCCCCGCGCAGCACCCCGAACGCGAACGGGCCCGCCGCGGAGATCAGGTAGCCGATGCTCTGGGCCATCGCCGACAGCCGCGCGGTGTCCGCGCCGGACGAGGTGCGCAGCGAGATCATCACCAGCGCGAGCGGGAACATGCCCATGCCCACGCCGATCAGCACCACCCACAGGGCGGGCGCGGCGGCGGGGGCCACGGCCAGGCCGAGCACGCCGAGCACCGACAGCGCGCCGAGCACCGCCACCAGGCCGGACTGACCGGGCCGGCGGGCGGCCAGCGGCGGCACGACCAGGCTCACCGGCACGCCCAGCACCATGGTGACGGCCAGCAGCAGTCCGGCCGTGGCGCGGTCCACGCCGGCGGCGTCGACCAGGATCTGCGGCAACCACCCCATCACCGTGTAGGCCAGCAGCGACTGGAGGCCGAAGAACACGGTGATCACCCAGGCCAGCGGGCTGCGCAGCAGGGACCGGCCGACCGCGGCGGGCGCGGCGGCGGCGCGGACCTCGCGGCCGTGCCGGGCGCCGGCCAGCCAGATCAGCAGGGCGGCCAGCGACAGGGTCGCCCAGGCGCCCGCGGCGAGCCGCCACGAGCCGAGCAGGGACTCCAGGCCGGGGGTGAGGGCGGCCCCGAGCGCCGCGCCGGCGGCCAGGGCGGCGGTGTAGACGCCGGTCACCAGGCCCACGCGGGTCGGGAACGAGTCCTTCACCACCACCGGGATCAGCACGTTGCAGACCGCGATGCCCGCGCACGCGATGAACGTGCCGCCGAGCACCGTCGACGGGCCGTTGACCACGCGCAGCACCAGGCCGAGGGTCAGCACGGCCAGGGAGAGGCCGACCGCGCGGGCCATGCCCAGGCGGCGGCCGAGCCACGGCGCGAGGAACGCGGCGACGCCGAAGCACAGCGTCGGCACGGCCGTCAGCAGGCTGGTCCAGGCCGTGGAGACGCCCAGCGAGGCGCGCACGTCGCCGAGCACGGAGGCCAGGCTGGTGACCGCGGGGCGGAGGTTGGCGGCGGCCAGCGCTACGCCGATCGCCAACAGGGTGCTGCCGACCAGGGCAACCCGCCTGCTCCGGCCCCCGGGACCGGCAGCATCACCAGCAGGATGGGCCGCGATCGTCGCCTCGGCACCGTGTTCGGTGGCACTGTGGACCATCGACGGTGACAGGTCGGGCTGGGTCTGCTGGAGCGTCACGCGGCTTACTATTGCAGACATGGGATGTTCGGATGAAAGGATGGACCTGTGCCATTGGCCACTACTCGGCGGGCCGGGCTCGTCGACCAGGTGATCGACCAGATGAGGGGAGCGATCACCGCCGGTGAATGGCCGGTCGGTCGCCGCATCCCGCCCGAACCCGAGTTGGTGACCGCCCTGGGCGTGGGCCGCAACACCGTGCGGGAAGCCGTGCGCGCGCTGTCCCACGCCGGGCTGCTGGAGGTCCGCCAGGGTGACGGCACGTTCGTCCGCGCCACCAGCGAGCTGTCCGGCGCGGTCCGCCGGATGTGCGGGACGGAGCTGCGCGAGGTGCTCCAGGTGCGCCGGACGCTGGAGGTCGAGGGCGCCCGCCTGGCCGCCGTCCACCGGACCGGGGAGGAGCTCGGCCGGTTGGCGGAGCTGCTGGCCCAGCGGGACGAGGCGCTGGCCGCGAAGGACTGGGCCCGGCTGGTCGAGCGCGACACCGCGTTCCACGTGCTGCTGGTGCAGTGCTCGCACAACACCCTGCTCGCCGAGCTGTACCAGGGCCTGACCGAGGCGGTCCGGGCCAGCATCACGGCCACCGTGGAGACCGATCACGAGGACGAGCACGTCTCGCACGCCGGCCTGCTCGACGCCGTGCGCGACCGCGACGCCGCGCGGGCCGCCGCCGAGGCGGGCGGGTTCCTGGAGGACCTGCTCGAACGCCACAGGGGCTGACCGCGGGCCGACCCGATGAGGTCGCGGTCCCGGCGCGACGGGACCGCGCTCCCGGTGCGACGAGGCCGAACTCCCGGCGTGACGGGGCCGAACTCCCGGCGTGACGGGGCCGCGGGGAAGGACCGGCGGCCCCGGAACCGGCTCCGGCCCGGCTCGACGGCCTCACGCCGCCTCTACGCCGTGTCGCGCTGCTCCCAGCACGCGCGCAGGGCCGTGAGGGCGGCCGTGACGGCGGGTCGGCGGCCCGCCCGGGTGCGCCAGACGGCGAACACCCGGCGGGTCGGCGTGGGCACGAACGGCACCGCGCGCACCGTGCCCGGCAGCGCGCTCCGACCCAGCCGCGGCAGCAGCGCCACGCCGATCCCCCTGGTCAGCAGGGCCAGCTGCGTCTCGTACTCCGCGACCCGGTGCGCCAGGTCGGGCTCCCGCCCCGCGCTCCGGAAGGTGTTGACCAGCCAGTCGTGGCAGATCGTGCCCTCCGGCTGGCAGATCCACCGCTCCCCGGCCAGGTCCTCGGGGGTCACCGCCGCCCGGTCGGCCAGCGGGTGCGAAGCGGGCAGCAGCACGTCCGCGACGTCCTCACCCAGGCGCGTCCGCGACACCGGCTCGGGCACGGGCAGCGGCGCGTTGACCCAGTCGTGCGTGACGGCGAGGTCCAGCTCGCCGCGCGCCACCGCGTCCAGCCCGTCCGGCGGGTCCAGCTCGACCGCGCGCACGTCCAGCCGCGGGTGGTCCCGGGACAGCGCCTCCAGCGCGGCGGGCAGCAGGCCGCGCGCGGCCGTGGGGAACGCGCCGACGCGCAGTTGGCCCACCGCCTCGCCGCGCTGCTCCTCCAGCGCCACCTCCGCGTGCTCGACCAGCGCCAGCACCTGGCGGGCGGTGCCGGCCAGCAGGTGGGCCGCGTCGGTGAGGGCGACGCCCCGGCCCCGGCGCTCCAGCAGCGTGGTGCGGGTCTCCCGCTCCAGCTTGGCGATCTGCTGGGACACCGCCGAGGGCGTGCAGTTGAGCGCGGTGGCCGCCGCGCCGACCGAGCCGTGGGTGGCCACCGCGTGCAGGGCGCGCAGCCTGCCGAGATCCAACATGCAGCGATGCTAAACGACAAGCGTGAGGATTAATTGCTGGTGCTTAACGGTCGTGGCGTCGAGGGTGAGCGGTGTGAAGCCACGCCACGTCGCCCTCGCGGTCCTCGTCGTCACCATCTGGGGGATCAACTTCGTCGTCATCAAGGTGGGCCTGTGGAATTTCCCGCCGCTGTTCTTCTCCGCGCTGCGGTTCCTGGTCGCCGCCGTGCCCGCGCTGCTGTTCGTCGGCGCGCCCAAGGTGGCGTGGCGCTGGGTCGTGGCGGTGGCGCTGGCGCTGGGCGTGACCAAGTTCGGGCTGCTGTTCCTGGGCATGGCCGCCGGGATGCCGGCCGGCCTGTCGTCGCTGGTGCTCCAGAGCCAGGTGTTCTTCACCGTGCTGTTCGCGGCCGTGCTGCTGCGCGAGCGGCCGCGGCCCGCGCAGCTGGTCGGGATGACCGTGGCGGCGGTCGGCATCGTGGTCATCGCCCTGGACTACGGGGTGGGCGGCCCGCTGTCGGCGTTCCTGCTCGTGGTGCTGGGCGCGGTGGCGTGGGGCCTGGCGAACGTGGCCACCCGCCGCGCGCAGCCGCCGGACCAGCTGAACTTCATCGTGTGGGTGAGCGCGCTGGCCGTGCCGCCGCTGCTGGGCCTGTCGCTGGTGTTCGAGGGCGCGGCGGCGGACCTGGCCGCGCTGCGGGCGCTGACCTGGACGGGCGTGGGCGCGGTCCTGTTCATCGCGTGGGTGTCGACGCTGCTCGGCTTCGGGCTGTGGAACTTCCTGCTGCGCCGGTACGAGGCGAGCGCGGTGGTGCCGTTCGCGCTGCTGGTGCCGGTGACCGGGATGCTGTCCGGGTGGCTGCTGCTCGGCGAGACCACCACGGCGGTGCGCCTGGCCGGGGCGGGCCTGGTGGTGCTGGGCATGGCCGCGGCCACGGTGCGGCGACGGGCGCCCGGGACCCCCGCACGGGTGGTTGACGCGGCCGCGGGGGTTCGCTGAGCTGGACGGGTGGAGCACCGGGTGCTGTCGACCAGGGCGATCACGCTCTGGGCGATCGGGCTGGCGGTCGTGGCCGCCGGTTCGACCGCGGTGCTGCTGATCGCCCTCGGCTCCGGCGAACCCCGGGACGGGGTGCGGCTCGACGTCGTGCGCACCGCCTCCGGCATCGTGCTCGGCACGGGCGGCGGCGCCGCGCTGCTGCTGACCGCCCGCCGCCAGCGCTCCACCGAGCTGGACCTGCGGCAGAAGGACCACGACGCCACCGAGCGGCGGGTCACCGAGATGTACGGCAAGGCGGCCGACCAACTGGGCAGCGACAAGGCGCCGGTGCGGCTGGCCGGGCTGTACGCCCTGGAGCGGCTCGCGCAGCACCACCCCGCGCACCGGCAGACGATCGTGAACCTGGTCTGCGCCTACCTGCGGATGCCGTTCACGCCGCCGCCCGAGGTGCGGGTGGGGCCGCGCGACGCGCACCGGTTCGAGGAGCTGGAGGTCAGGCGGACCGCCACCGGGCTGCTGGCCGAGCACCTGCGGCCGGACCGGGCGGAGGCGTTCTGGGCGGACATCGCGCTCGACCTGTCCAACGCGACCCTGGTGAAGCTGGTGCTGACGCGCGCGCAGGTGCGCACGGCCTCGTTCGTCGGCACCACGTTCACCGGGCCGGCGACGTTCCGGGGCACGACCTTCACCCGGGGCGCCGACTTCCGCGAGGCGCGCTTCCGCGGCCTGGCGGACTTCCGGCGGGTCGGGTTCGGGGAGTCGGCGTTCCGCGGCGCGGTGTTCGAGGGCGAGACCGACTTCGGCGTGCACACCGACGCGACGCTGACCGGAGCCCGCACGCGGACCCGCGACGTGCGGCGGAAGTGGCCCGACGGGTGGGTGGAGCGCGCCGACGGTCCCGACTGGGCCGCTCTCGTGCACGGATCGTGACCGCCCTTGGCCCTATCGGGCGACGTATCCCCTGGGCCGTCCTCGGTACCTTCAGGGTGTAGGCCCGAACCGGAGCGGAGGTGCGACATGCGGTACCGGAACTGTTCGCGCCTCAGCGGTTTCCCGGACGCTGAACAGGCGTCCACAGCGGATTCCACCCGTCTCGTCCGCGGCACAGCGGCCCGACGGTTCCCGGCGCGGTGCTCCGCCCGACTTGGTGGTCGGGCACCCTCTCCGGTCGGGGACCGGTCGCCCACGCGGCACCGGTGACCAGAGCGGCTTGGTGGTCGCACGCGGCCACCGGGTTCCGCCAGGCGACGGGCTGCCCTTCCCGGGCGGGATGACCGGAAACCCCCTCCTCAGCGCCTGCGTCGGCGCAGCCCCACCAGCCGCTTGCGGATGCCGCGGACCACGTCCTCGTGCCCCAGGGCCGCGTAGGGGTTCATCGCGCGCACCCACCGGTGCCGGGCGGCGTCGTGGTCCCGGCGGCGCCTGGCCAGGATGCCGAGGCGCGCCAGCACCCGCGCCTCGCGCAGCCGGTCGCCGTGCGCCACGACGAGCCGCACGGCCTCGGCGTAGCGGGCGGCGGCCTCCTCGTCGCGACCGTGCCGAGGTTGAACACGATGTCGGCCTCGCCGCGCCGGTCACCCGGCTGCCGGTAGCGGTCCAGCGCCTCGTCGTAGTGGCCCAGCGCCGCCGTGAGGTCCCCGCTGCGGCGGGCGATCGAACCGAGGTTGTGCAGCGCCTGCGCCACGGCGGGCAGGTCCCCCGCCTCCCGGCTCAGCCCCAGGAACTCCTCGTACAGCCGACGCGCCCGTTGGTGCTCGCGCATCTCGCGGGCCGGCCGGGCGAGCCGGTGCACGGCGCCGGCCTCGCCGGCGCGGTCGCCCGCGTCCACCGCCATCTCGTACGCAGCCGGAACAGCCGCGCCTCGGCGGGCGCGAGCCGGTTGCAGGACAGGTCGAACGCGGCGTGCACGCCGGAGCTGTCCCCGAACGCCAGCTCGCCCAACCTGGTCGACGCCTCCCCCGGCGCGGCCACCAGGTCCTCGATCGGCTGCCCGGGATCGGCCACCAGGAGCGCCGCCACGATGCCCAGCGCCGGTGGCAGGCACCCGCACAGCCGGACCAGCTCACCGGCCGCCGCCGGGTCGGCCGCCACGCGGTCGTCGTCCGGGCGGGCCGCGTGCACCGCGCTGTCGAGCAGGCTCACCGCCTCGGCCTCGGCCGGCACGTTCAGGCGGGTCGTACCCCCGGAGGTCGATGAACAGCACGCCGCCGGGGAACCAGTCCTCCTCGACGGCCTCGTGCGCGGCGCGCACCGCGAGGGTGGTCTTGCCGACCCCGGCGAGCCCCGCGACCGCCGAGATCACCACGGGGGCGGCGGCCGGGTCGGGACGCAGGGCGGCCGCCGGCACGGCCAGGTCGGTGGTGCGCCCGGTGAACAGGTCCACCGGCGGCAGGCCGGCCGGCGCGGCGGGCGGGGTGGCGCGGCGGAGGCGACGTCGCGGGCCTGGATCAGCGGCCCCGACACGGTCCCGCTCACCTCGTCGCGCGCATCGCCCACGATCCTTTCCACTCCCGGACCCGCCGGTCGGGCGCCCCCGCCGGGCATCCCGGCCCGCGGAGTCCCCCGACCGCCTCACCCCACGGGTGGCGCGCCCGCCGGGGGGACCACCGGGAGCCCGGCCGGCGCGCCGCGCTCCACCAGCGCCCGCACCGCGTCCGTGTCCAGGTGGTCGGCCACCAGGTCCCCGAGCAGGTCGAGCTGCGCCGCCCGGCGGCCCGCGAAGCAGGTGTCCGGCGCGGGCTCGAAGCCGCCGCGGTCCGCGTGCCCCGCGGCCCAGCGCAGGAACGCGCGGCGGAAGGCGTCGTTCTCCAGCAGGCCGTGCCAGTGGGTGCCGGCGACCCGGCCGCGCAGCGCGCCCTCCGACGTGCCGTCCGGCAGGGTGACCAGGCCCTCCTCGGCGGTGCGCACCACCCGCCCGTGGTGGATCTCGTAGCCGGTGACGGGTTCGCCGAGCGCCGTGCCGCGCGGCTGCTCCAGGGTCTTGTCCGGCTCGAACCGCACGTCTACGTCGAGCAGGCCCAGGCCGGGCACGTCGCCCCGCCGCGACTCGACCTCGTCCGACACCCGCGCGCCGAGCATCTGGAACCCGCCGCAGATCCCGAGCACCGGGCCGGGGTGCGCGGTGATCGCGTCGGCCAGGCCGGTGGCGCGCAACCAGGCCAGGTCGGTCACGGTCGCCTTGGAGCCCGGCACGACCACCAGGTCCGCGTCGGCCAGCCGGGACGGCTCGGTGACGAACCTCACCGACACGCCCGGCTCGCAGGCCAGCGCCTCCACGTCGGTGGCGTTGGAGATCCGCGGCAACCGCACCACGGCCACCCGCAGCCACTGGTCGCCGCGAGGCGGCTCCGGGCGGCCGATGACGCCGTCGGCGGCGTAGGACAGCGAGTCCTCGGCGTCCAGCCACAGCTCCTCGCGCCACGGCAGCACCCCGAGCACGGGCCGCCCGGTGAGGGCGCGCAGCTGGTCGAGGCCGGGCCGCAGCAGCTCCGGGTCGCCGCGGAACTTGTTCACCACGAACCCGCCGACCAGCGCCTGGTCCGCCGGGTCGAGCAGGGCCAGGGTGCCGAACAGGTGCGCGAACACCCCGCCGCGGTCGATGTCGCCGACCACCAGCACCGGCAGGTCCGCCGCCCGCGCCAGGCCCATGTTGGCGATGTCGTTCGCCCTCAGGTTGATCTCGGCGGGCGAGCCCGCGCCCTCGCAGACCACCACGTCGTGGTCGGCGCGCAGCCCCTCCAGCGTGGCCAGCACGGTGGTGAACAGCTCGGCCTTGCGCTCGCGGTAGGACAGCGCGGACACCTCGCCGACCGCCCGGCCCAGCACCACGACCTGCGAGCTGCGGTCACCGCCCGGCTTGAGCAGCACCGGGTTGAACCGCACGCTCGGCTCCAGCCCGCACGCGGCGGCCTGGAGCGCCTGCGCGCGGCCGATCTCGCCGCCGTCCCGGGTGACCACCGAGTTGTTGGACATGTTCTGCGCCTTGAACGGCGCCGTCCGCACGCCCTGCCGGGTCAGCCACCGGCACAAACCGGCGGTCAGCACGCTCTTCCCGGCGTCCGAGGTGGTCCCCGCCACCAGCAACGCACCTCGCACGAACGCCCCCTGTGTCGGTCCAGGCTGACATCATCCACGTCATGGTCGACCAGCCCGCCACCGCAGTCCTGGTGCACAGCCCCTACCTCGGACCGGCCAGCCTCCGGCCCCTCGCCGGGGCGCTGGCGGAGCTGGGTCACCCCGTGCTCCTGCTCGACCTGCGGGTCACGGTCAACGCCGCGCCCGTGCACCAGCGCCTGATCGGCGTGTTCGCCGACGCGGTGGAGGACGCCGGGGTCGAGGGCGAGCTGGTGCTCGTCGGGCACAGCGGGGCCGGTCCGCTGCTGCCCGCGTTCGCCGACGCCCTGGAGACGCCCGTGCGCGGGCTGGTGTTCCTCGACGCCGAGCTGCCCACGCCCGGCCGCAGCTGGCGCGAGGGCGCGCCCGCGGAGCGCATGACCCGGCTGAAGGCCATCTCGCGGGACGGCCTGATGCCGCGCTGGGACCTGTGGTTCGCGCCCGAGGCGCTGTCCGCGATGGTGCCCGACGTGCGGCTGCTGGAGGAGATCGTCGCCGAGGCGCCCGAGGTGCCGCTGGCGTTCCTCAAGGAGCCCCGGCCCACCGTGCCGTGGACCGGGGCGTGCTCGTACCTGCGGCTGAGCGGGACCTACGACGGCGCGGCCGAGGCCGCCCGGTCGCTCGGCTGGCCGGTGGTGTCGCTCGACGCGCACCACCTGGCCGCCGCCACCGCGCCCGACCGGGTCGCGGCGGCGCTGGTGCCGCTGCTCAGCAGACGGTGAGGATCTCCGCGCCGTCCTCGGTCACCACGATGGTGTGCTCGAACTGGGCGGTCCAGCTCTTGTCGCGGGTGGTGACCGTCCAGCCGTCGTCCCACATGTCGTGCTCGATGCCGCCGAGGGTGATCATCGGCTCGATGGTGAACGTCATGCCCGGCTCGATGACTGTCGGGACGTGCGGCGCGTCGTAGTGCAGCACGACCAGGCCGCTGTGGAAGGTGCGGCCGATGCCGTGGCCGGTGAAGTCGCGGACCACGCCGTAGCCGAAGCGGTTGGCGTACGCCTCGATGACCCGGCCCACGACGTTGAGCCGGCGGCCCGGCTTGACCGCCTTGATGGCGCGCGTGGTGGCCTCGTGCGTGCGCTCGACGAGCAGCCGCACGTCCTCGCGGACGTCGCCGGCGAGGAAGGTGGCGTTGGTGTCGCCGTGCACCCCGCCGAGGTAGGCGGTGACGTCGACGTTGACGATGTCGCCGTCCTCGACCACGGTCGAGTCGGGGATGCCGTGGCAGATGACCTCGTTCAGCGAGGTGCAGCAGGACTTCGGGAACCCGCGGTAGCCCAGCGTCGAGGGGTACGCGCCGTTGTCGCACAGGAACTCGTGGGCGACCGCGTCGATCTCGTCGGTGGTGACCCCGGGCACGATGACCTTGCCCGCCTCCTGGAGGGCCTGCGCGGCGAGCCGCCCGGCCACCCGCATCGCCTCCACGACCTCCGGCGGCTGCACCCAGGGATCGGTGTTGCGCTGGGGTTCGGGCCGGTCGACGTACTCGGGCCGCACGATGTGGGCGGGCACGGGGCGACGCGGGGACTGCACACCTGGCTGGAGGACGGCACGCACGGACATGCCCCCCAGGTTACGGCGGGACGCGCGCCGGGCGACCACCACGTGGTCAACGCCGGCGGACGTGCCGATCAGGCGGCCTCTTCCGCCGTTCCCGGGGCCGCGACCGGCAGCCCCATCTCGTCGGCGGCGGTGAGCAACCGCTTGTCGTAGGCCACGAACGCGTCGAGGTCGCCGCGCAGCCGCAGGGCGGACGCGAGGTGGATCGCGTCGAGCGACTTCAGCGGGAGCGGGAGTGCGCCGGCGGCGTCGAGCAGGTCCATGGTCATCGGCATCTGGTCGATCTCGACCAGGATGAGGGTGGCGACCCGGATCGCCGCCTCCCCCTCGGCCCGGACGGCCCGGATCAGCTCGACCCGCGCGAGGGAGCTGCTGATCCGCCGTACGCCGGGTCGGGCGTCGAGCCACTCGCGCAGCGCCGGCGTCTCGACTTCGGTCTGCACCAACTTGGCCAGGGCGGAGGTGTCGAGGTAGATCACCAGCGCTCGTCCTCGCGCAGTCGGCGCAGCACCTCCGAGATCGGCGTGCCGGAGACGGGGGGCAGCGGCTCGGGGAACTCCCGGCCTCGACCGCGGAGCAGCTCGCCGCTGAGGACGAGTTGATCGCGGAGGGTGGACGCGTCCTCGCCGGGCGGACCGAGTTCGGCCACCACGCGCCCGTGATCGGTCACCGCGATCCGCTCCCCGGCCTGGGCTCGGCGCACGTAATCGCTCGTGTGATGCCGCAGGTCGCGCAGTCCCACCTGATCCATGTAATACAAGGTATCACATGCGAGCTGGACCATTCAGCCCAACGCGCCCAGGAACCGCGCCGAAGCCTCCACCGCCGGCCCCGACGAGTTCGTGCCCAGCAGCAGCGTGGCGAAGGCGACATCACCCCGGTACCCGATGAACCAGCCGTGGGAGTTGGTGCCGTCCCCGAACTGCGCCGTGCCCGTCTTCCCCCGCACGTCCCCGAACGGCTTGAGCTGCGGCGCGGACCCCGACTCGACCACCTCGCGCATCATCGCCCGCAGCGGCTCCAGGACCGCCGGGGACGGCGGGGCCGGCACGTGGTCCACCTCGGTCTCCCGATCGGCCAGCACCGACGGCACCGGCACCTCACCCGACGCCGCCGTGGCCGCCACCAGCGCCATGCCGAACGGGCTGGCCAGCACCTTCCCCTGGCCGAACCCGTCCTCCGCGCGCTCCACCACGTCGGTCGCGGGCGGGACCGAGCCGGTGATCGTGGTGACGGCCGGGATGCCGAAGTCCACCCCCAGGCCGAACGAGTCGGCGGCCTTGGTCAGCGCGTCGGGCGCCATGCCGGCCGCGAGCTGCGCGAACGTCGTGTTGCACGACACCGCGAACGCCGTGCGCAGCGGGATGGTGCCCTTGTCGAACTCGCGGTCGTTCGGCACGATCCGCCGCCCGTCGATGGTGGTCCTCCCGGGGCACGGCACGGGGCTCTCCGCGGTCACCTGCCCGGCACCCAGGGCCGCCGCCGCGGACACCACCTTGAACGTCGACCCGGGCGGGTACTGGCCGGTCAGCGCCACCGCGCCCTCCTTGTCGGCGGGCTCGTTCTGCGCCACGGCCAGCAGGTCGCCGGTCGACGCGGACACCGCCACCAGCATCGCCGCCCCGGGCACCGGCTCCACCGCGTCCTCGGCCGCCGTCATCACCGACCGGCTGAGCACGGTCCGGATCGCCTCCGCGTGCTGGGGCGGCACGTCGTGCAGGGTCTCCACCTCCTCGCCGGTCGCGTTGACGGTGTAGACCCGCAGGCCGGAGCGGCCCGCGATGTCCTCCTCCACGAACCGCCGCACCGCGGGCAGCACCTGCGAGCCGAACGTCCGCGACGGCGCGAGCAGCGACTTCTGCGTGGTGAACCGCACGCCCGGCAGCTCGTAGATGGCGGGCTTGACGGTCTGGTAGTCGGCATCGCGCAGGGCGGCCACCTGGTAGACCTGCCCGGAGGGCACGGCCGAGGCGCCCTCCACGACGGACGCGGGCGTGATCCCGGCGTCGATCGGGGACAGCGCCGCCGCCAGCGACCCGGCGACCGCCTCCAGGTCCCCCGCCTCGCGGGGGTCGAGCAGCACGGACACGACGACCTCGGGCGAGAGCAGCGGCACGCCCTCGCGGTCCAGCACGGGCGCCGGGTCGGGCTTCACCTCGACCATGCCGAGCACCTGCTGCGCGCCCAGCTTCGGGTGCACGACCGACGGCGCCCAGCGCACCTTCCAGTCGTCCTCCTCGCGGCGCAGCCCCAGCCCCGCCTGGTAGCCCCACGAGTGGCCGTGCCCGAGGTCCCAGTCGTAGCGCACCTCGGCCTCGGCGACCGCGGACTCCCCCGACGAGCGGACCTGGTCCACGGTGGTGCGCAGGCCGGCGGGCTTGAGCACCTCGCGCACCCTGCCCAGCAGCTCCCGGGCACCGGCGGGGTCGTCGGTGGCGGCCGCCGCGCCGTCGAGGTCCCCGTTCGCGACCCGGGTCAGGAAGTCGTTCGCCACCTCGTCGGGACCCGGTCGGGAGGAGAACAGGCCACAGCCGCTGACGAGCAGCAGCACGGCCCCGGAGAGGGCCACCGTGCGCGGGATCACGACCCCGAGTATGCCGGTCTGCGGCCACCGGGGTTCGACCGGTTCGGGGCCGGGGTCAGAACAGCACGGTCGCGTACTGGCCGACCTGGGTGAAGCCGATCTTGCGGTAGGCGGACCGGGCGACGTCGTTGTAGGAGTTCACGTACAGCGAGGCGGTCCGGCCCAGGCCCCTGACCAGGCGTTCGGACACGGCCGCGGTGCCGGTCGCGCCCAGGCCGTGCCCGCGCCGGTCCGGCCGCACCCACACACCCTGGATCTGGCCGACCTTGCTCGACATGGCGCCGATCTCGGCCTTGAACACGACCTCGCCGCCCTCGAACCGGGCGAACGCCCGCCCGCCCGCGATCAGCTCGGCCACCCGCGCCCGGTAGGACGCGCCGCCGTCGTCGGCGCAGGGGTCGACGCCGACCTCCTCGACGAACATGGCGATCGCCGCGGGCAGGTACCGGTCCAGCTCGTCGGGCCGCACCGGGCGCACCAGCGGGTCGGCCCGGACCTCCGGGCTGCCGCCCAGCGCCATCAGCGGCTGCTCGGGGCGCACCTCGCGGGCGGGACCCCAGTCCGGGGTCAGCTCCTCCCACAGGCCGAGCACCTGCTCGGCGGGCCCGACGAGCGACGAGCACATCCGGCCCCGGCGGCGGGCCCGGTCGGCGAAGCTGCGCAGCGCCGCCGGGCTGCCGCACAGCGGGATCAGGTTGGGCCCCGCGAAGCACAGCGCGTCGATCCGGCCGCCGCGCAGCGAGCGCTGGTCGTAGGCCCACAGCTCACCGCCCAGCCGCCACGGGTCGAGCCCGGCGACCTCGACCCGCGCGGCGACCATGCAGGACGCCACCGGGTCGGCCGCGAGCACCGCGAGGACCTCGGGCAGGTCCCGCTCGTCGAGCATCCGCGCGCCAGCGAGCCTCAACACGCGTCAAGCGTGCCAGATGGACGGCTGGTCGCGCGCGTCGGCCACCCGCTCAGCCGACCGTCACGACCGGCTCGCCCGGGGCGGACTCGCCGATCTCCTCGGCGAGGCGCATGGCCTCCTCGATGAGGGTCTCCACGATCTGGTGCTCGGGCACGGTCTTGATCACCTGGCCCTTGACGAAGATCTGGCCCTTGCCGTTGCCCGAGGCCACGCCCAGGTCGGCCTCGCGGGCCTCGCCGGGGCCGTTGACGACGCAGCCCATGACGGCCACGCGCAGCGGCACCTCCATGCCCTCCAGACCGGCCGTGACCTGCTCGGCGAGGGTGTAGACGTCCACCTGGGCCCGGCCGCACGACGGGCAGGACACGATCTCCAGCTTGCGCGGCCGCAGGTTGAGCGACTGGAGGATCTGGTGGCCGACCTTGACCTCCTCCACCGGTGGCGCCGACAGCGAGACCCGGATCGTGTCGCCGATGCCCTGGCGCAGCAGCGCGCCGAAGGCCACCGCGGACTTGATCGTGCCCTGGAACGCCGGGCCCGCCTCGGTCACCCCGAGGTGCAGCGGGTAGTCGCACTGCTCGGCCAGGATCTCGTAGGCCCGGATCATCACCACCGGGTCGTTGTGCTTGACCGAGATCTTCAGGTCGTGGAAGTCGTGCTCGGCGAACAGCGACGCCTCCCACAGCGCCGACTCCGCCAACGCCTCCGGCGTCGCCTTGCCGTACTTCGCCATCAACCGCGGGTCCAGCGACCCGGCGTTGACGCCGATGCGGATCGGCGTGTTGTGGTCGCGGGCCGCCGCGGCGATCTCCTTGACCTTGTCGTCGAACTTCCGGATGTTGCCCGGGTTGACCCGCACCGCCGCGCACCCGGCCTCGATGGCCGCGAACACGTACTTCGGCTGGAAGTGGATGTCCGCGATCACCGGGATCTGCGACTTGCGCGCGATCGCCGCCAACGCGTCCGCGTCGTCCTGCGACGGGCACGCCACCCGCACGATGTCGCAGCCCGCCGCGGTCAGCTCCGCGATCTGCTGGAGCGTCGCGTTGACGTCCGAGGTCAGGGTGGTGGTCATCGACTGCACCGACACCGGGAACTCCGAGCCGACCCCCACCGAGCCCACCATGAGCTGCCGGGTCTTGCGCCGCTCGGACAACACCGGGGGCGGCATCGCCGGGATCCCGAGCATGACGCCGTCGCTCATCGGTTGAACACCTCTCACTGGAGTCGGATCGGGTTGACGATGTCCGCGGTGACCGTCAGCAGCGTGATGGCACCGCCGACGAAGATCACGAAGTAGGTCAGCGGGAGCAGCTTCAGGTAGTTCACCGGCGCGCCGACGGGCAGGCCGCGGAGCTTCCTCACCCAGTTTCGCACCCGCTCGTAGAGGTTGACGGCGATGTGACCACCGTCAAGCGGCAGCAAGGGCAGGAGGTTGAACACACCGACGAAGAAGTTCAGGCCCGCGAGCATCATCCAGAAGAACTGCCACAGGCCCTGCTCGACCGCCTCGCCGCCGAGCCGGCTCGCGCCCACCACGCTGACCGGGCTGTCCACGTCGCGCTCGCCGCCCGCGATGGCCTCGACGACGGCCGGGATCTTCTCCGGGAACCGGAGCAGGCCGTGCCAGGTGTTGACGAACATGTCGCCGGTGAAGTCGCCCGCGCCGCCGAGGGCGGTCAGCGCGTTGTACTCGAAGTTGCGCTGGTGGATGATGCCGATCGCGCCGACCTCGTCCTTGTAGGTCGAGCCGTCCTCCCGCACGAGCTCCCGCTCGACCCGGGCCACGTCCACGTCCAGGCGCAGCTCCCGCCCGTCGCGCAGCACGGTGAACTCGGTGTCGCCGGACCGCTCGCGGGTGGCCTTCAGCACGTCGGTCCAGGTCGGCGTCGCGGTGCCGGCCACGGCGACGATCTCGTCACCGGCCAGGAAGCCCGCGTCCCTGGCCGGCGCGGGCGCGCCGGGGGCGCAGTCGGCCTCGACGCTGCTCTGCACGCAGGCGGAGACCTCCTCGACCACGGGCGTGTTGCGCAGGTTCGGCAGGCCGAGGGTGAAGGCCATCAGGTAGAGGATGACGAACCCGAGGATGAAGTGCGTGATGGAGCCCGCGGAGAGCACGACGACGCGCTTCCAGGTCTTCTGCCGGTAGAACGCGCGGGCCTGGTCCTCGGGGCGGACCTCCTCCAGCGAGGTCATGCCGGTGATCTCGCAGAACCCGCCCGCCGGGATGGCCTTGAGGCCGTACTCGGTCTCGCCGCGCCGGAACGACCAGATCTTCGGGCCGAACCCGATGAAGTACCGGGTGACCTTCATCCCGAACATCTTCGCGGTACCCAGGTGCCCCAGCTCGTGCAGGGCGATGGAGATGCCGATGAGCAGGGCGAACAGCAGGATGCCCAAAAAGTAGACCACTGTCAGTCCTTCCCGGGGCCCACCGAGGTGGCCACGAGTTCCCGTGCCCGTGCCCGGGCCCACTCCTCCGCCGCGAGCACCTCGGCCACGTCAGCCGGTTCCCGCGACCAGCCGCCCGCTTCCGCCAGCACCCGTTCCACAGTGTCCACGATGGAGGTGAAGGGGGTGTCACCGGTGAGGAAGGCGTCGACCGCCTCCTCGTTGGCGGCGTTGTAGACGGCCGGGAGGCAGCCCCCGCCGGAGCCCGCCTGCCTGGCCAGCCGCACCGCCGGGAACGTCTCGTCGTCCAGCGGTTCGAACGTCCAGGCGGTCGCCACGTCGAAGGTACACGCGGCGGCGGCGCCGGGGACGCGCTCGGGCCAACCCAGGGCGAGGGCAATGGGCAGGCGCATGTCCGGCGGGCTGGCCTGGGCGAGGGTGGAGCCGTCGACGAAGGTCACCATGGAGTGCACGACCGACTGCGGGTGCACGACCACGTCGATGCGGTCGTAGGGCACGCCGAACAGCAGGTGCGCCTCGATCAGCTCCAGGCCCTTGTTGACCAGGGTGGACGAGTTGATCGTGATGACCGGCCCCATGGACCAGGTCGGGTGGGCCATGGCCTGGGCCGCGGTGACGCCGGCCAGCTCGGCGCGGGAGCGGCCGCGGAACGGGCCGCCGGAGGCGGTGAGCACGAGCCTGGCTACCTCGTCGGCCCGGCCGCCGCGCAGGCACTGGGCCAGCGCGGAGTGCTCGGAGTCGACCGGCACCAGCTGGCCGGGCTTCGCGGCCTTGAGCACCAGCGGCCCGCCCGCGATCAGCGACTCCTTGTTGGCCAGGGCCAGGGTCGCGCCGGTGGCCAGCGCGTGCAGCGTGGGCGCGAGGCCGATGGAGCCGGTGATGCCGTTGAGCACCACGTCGGCGGGTGTGGAGTCGATCAGGTCGGTCATCGCGGTGGGGCCGGCGAGGATGCGCGGGAGCGTGAACTCGCCGCGCGAGAAGCCGCGCTTCTGCGCCTCGGCGTAGAGGGCGAGCGTGACGTCCTCGACCGCGGTGGCGCGGGCCACCGCGATGGCCTCGACCCCGGCCGACAGGGCCTGCGCGGCGAGGGCGGCGGGGTCGGCGCCGCCCGCGGCCAGGCCGACGACGGTGAAGCGGTCGCGGTCGGCCGCGATGACGTCGAGGGCCTGGGTGCCGATGGAGCCCGTGGAACCGAGGACCAGGACGGTGCGTGGTGTGCTCATCACGCACCATTGTTCCGGACCCGTCCTGAGGGCCCGACCGGAGGACCCACCCAGCGGACCCACCCAGCGGACCCGCAGGGAGGACCCGCACAGAGGACCCGCACGGCGGTAGTTTGATAACAGAATGATAACCGGTGCGTGTTCTCACCCGAACGTGGGCACTCCTCGATCAAGCGCCGCGACGGATCCGCCCGCCGCGGCCATCAGGAAGGAGAGCCCCCGTGGGCATCTTGGGTTGGATCATTCTCGGCCTGATCGCGGGTGCCATCGCCAAGGCCATCATGCCTGGCCGCGACCCCGGTGGCATCATCATCACGATGCTGCTCGGCATCGTCGGCGCCATCATCGGCGGTTTCGTCGGCCGTGCGATCTTCGGTTCCGACATCAACTCGTTCTTCGACCTGAGCACGTGGCTGCTGGCCATCCTCGGCTCGCTCATCGTGCTCGGCGTCTACCGCCTGGTGACCGGCAACCGAGCCAGGGCTTGACCTGATCACCCGCCCCGGCGGGTCTGACGAGCCCCACCCGAGCGGCCCCCTCCGACAGCTGTCGGAGGGGGCCGCTCCACGTTCCGGGGCCGGTGCCCCGCCCGTTCAGCCCGCCAACCCGGCGTCGCGCGCCAGCAGCGCCGCCTGCACCCGGTTGGTGAGGCCCAGCTTGGCCAGCAACCGGCTCACGTAGGTCTTCACGGTCGCCTCGCTCATGTGCAGCCGCTGGCCCACGTCCGCGTTGGACATGCCCAGCCCCAGCAGCGCCAGCACCTCGACCTCGCGCTCGGTCAGCCCCTGGACCTGCCGCCGCGCCTCCTGGCGGCGCGGCTGCCCCACCTGGGCGACCATCCCGACCACCCGGCTGGTCACCATGGGCGACAGGTACGCCTCGCCCGCGTGCACGGCCCGCACCGCGCGCAGCAGCTCCTCCGGCGCCGAGTCCTTCAGCAGGAACCCCGCCGCGCCGTCCGACAGCGCCCGGACGATGTTGTCGTCCTCGCCGAACGTGGTGAGCACCACCACCCGCACCGAGGGCGCCACCGACCGCAGCTCGCGCGCCGCCGACAGCCCGTCCAGCCGCGGCATCCGGATGTCGAGCACGGCGACGTCCACCCGCCGCTCCCGCGCGATCCGCACGGCCTCCCGACCGTCGCCGGCCTCGGCGACCAGCTCGATGTCGTCTGCGGTGCCGAGGATGGCCTTGATGCCCGCGCGCATCAGCGGCTCGTCGTCGGCGATGAGGACCCGGATCACCGTTCACATCCCCTGGAGGTGGGTTTTCTTCTCGATCAGCTTGCCGTCCGCGAAGCAGAAGCGCACGACCTTCGTCGCCCGCGACGAGTAGGTCTGCTCGTCGGCCACGCGGTACACGCACTCGGCCCCCGGCGGTTCGGGCAGCGCGTGCGACTTGACGTCGCCCACCGGCGGCTCCGCCCCGCCGGGCAGCCGCGCCACCACCTCGGCCTCGTCCTGCCCCACCTCGATCGACTCGTAGAGCCGCTGGTCGACGACCTTGGTGGCGGGCTGGATGCCCAGCCACGTGTAGCCGCCGACCACCACGACCACCACCGCGCCGGCCAGCACTATCGACCCGACGCCCGCCCACTTGCGGATGCCGCTCGGCTTGGCCGCCGCGGCGGGTTCCTCGTCGGCGGGCTCGTCGCCGGGCGCGGCGGTGTCCTCGTACGGCAGCACGGCCGCGATCCGGAACCCGCCGGTGGGCGGCTCGCCGACGTGCAGCATCCCGCCCGCCAGCCGCACCCGCTCCCCCAGCCCGACCAGGCCGAACCCGGCGCCCCTCGGTGGTTTGACGCGCGGCGCGTTGTTGCGCACCTCCACCACCAGCGCGTCCGGCTCGTACTTCACCGTCACCTGCACGCTCGCCCCCGGCGCGTGCTTGCTGGCGTTGGTCAGGCCCTCCTGGGCGATGCGGTAGGCGGCGTGGCTGACCTTCGCGGGCAGCGCGACCGGCTGGCCGCCGCGCACCAGGCTCACCCGCACCCCGGCCCGCCGCGTGCCGTCCACCAGCTCGTCGATCGCGTCCACGGTGCGCCGGACCGGGTCCTCCTCGTGCTCCTCGTCGCGCCGCAGCACGCCGATGACGCCGCGCAGCTCCTCCATGGCGGTCAGCGCGGCGCTGCGCAGCACCTGCACCGCCTCCCGCTGGTGCTCGCCCAGCCCGCCGTCCAGCGACAGCGCGCCCGCGTGCACCGAGATCAGGCTCAACCGGTGGCCGAGGCTGTCGTGCATGTCCTGGGCGATCCGGTTGCGCTCGCGCAACCGCACCTGGCGGGACACCATCCGCCGCTCGCGCACCACCCGTTCCTCGCGCTCCTGCAACGCGGCGACCAGCGCGTTGCGCTGCGCGACGTACCGGCCGACCAGGAACGGCAGGGCCACCACCATGCCGTAGACGGTCAGCATCACCCACGACCCGAACAGCCCGCTCAGCCCCGGCGTGGACACGTCCCAGGCCAGCATGTGCAGCGCCAGCGCGAGCACGGCGGTGAGCAGCGCCCGCTGCCACGGGATGATCCGGTACCCGGCGGCGTAGCTCAGCATGACGACCAGCGCGACGCCGCCGTGCTGGGTGCTGAACACCGACCAGGTGCCCGCCAGCAGCGCCAGGGCCGGGAACATCAGCCGCGTGAGGTACAGCGCCGCGTAGCCCGCGCCCAGGGCCAGCAGCACCCACGGCGGCAGGTCCGGGTTCCCGCCCAGCCAGCCCGGGAACACGTCCAGGAGCAGCACCACGAGCACCGCGAGCACCTCGCGCCCCACCCGCCACGGCGTCACCCGGGTCAGGCGGTCGGCGTGCTCCCGCAGGAACGCCGCGGGTGCTCCCCGGAGGCCCGGCGGATCGAGCCGGAGCCGCTGAACGACAGACGTCACAGCCACCCACCGTAGAGAACCGCCGCGCCCGGGTCGGCGTGCGTCGGTATCGGGCGCGTTAGACGAAAGTTGACGCCGCCCCCGCCCGGCGGGCCCGCCAGGCGGTCACCAGCACGCCCACGACCAGCAGCAGGGCGGTCACCGCGACCAGCAGCGTCGACAGCGCCACGATCTCCGGTGACACGCCCCGCTTGCTCGCCTGCGCGTAGACGAACACCGGCAGGGTGGTCGAGCCGACGCCGGTCAGGTAGCTCGACGTCACCACGTCGTCGAACGACAGCAGGAACGCGAACGCCGCGCCCGCCGCCACCGCCGGGGCCACCAGCGGCAGGGTGACCGTGCGGAACGCCACCAGCGGACTCGCGCCCAGGTCCGCGGCGGCCTCCTCCAGCCGGGGGTCCATGCCCGCGACCCGCGAGCGCACCACCACGACCACGAAGCTCAGCGAGAACGCCACGTGCGCGGCCAGCAGCGCGCCGAAGCCGAGCGGGATGCCCGCGAGCTTCACGCAGAACCCCAGCACGGCCACGCCCAGCACCACCTCGGGCACCACCAGCGGCAGGCTCAGCAGCACCGTCCACGGACCGCGCCCCGGGAACGCCCGCCGCAGCCCGAACGCGGCCAGCGTGCCGATCGCGGTGGACACGAGCGCGCTGGTCAGGGCCAGCCTGAGGGTCAGGCCCAGGGCGTCGAGCACGCGGTCGTCCGCGACCAGCTGCGCGTACCAGCGGGTGGACAGGCCGGTGATCCGGCTCAGCGACCGCGAGTCGTTGAACGACACCACCGCGAGCCAGGCGATCGGCGCGTACAGGAAGGCGAGCACCAGCGCGGCCACGCCGCCGAGCACCCACGGCCGCCGGGTCACAGCACGTCCTCCCCGCGCCTGCCGCGCAGCACCAGCACCAGCACCACGAGCACCAGCAGCAGCACCGCCATCGCCGACCCGAGCGGCCAGTTGTTGCCGCCCCGGAACTGGTCGTCGATCACGCTGCCGAACGTCGACTGGCCGACCCCGCCGAGCAGCCGCGGCGTCACGAAGTCGCCCGCGGCGGGCACCAGGACCAGCAGCGACCCGGCCAGCACGCCCGGCGCGACGCCCGGCAGCACCACCCGGAGGAACGTCGACGCGCGCCCGTGGCCCAGGTCGTGGGACGCCTCCACCAGGCGGTGGTCGAACCGCTCGCAGGCCACGTACAGCGGCAGCACCATGAACGGCAGGAACCCGTAGGTCAGGCCCAGCACCACCGCGCCGTGGGTGAGCAGGAACCCGCCCTCGCGGTCCAGCCCCACGTGCCCGAGCAGGGCGTTGACCAGGCCCTCGCCGTCCAGCAGCGCCTTCCACGCGTAGATCCGGGCCAGGTAGCTCGACCAGAACGGCACCAGCACGGCCGCCAGCAGCGCGGTCCGGTACCGCCCGCCGTGCCGGGCGATGAACCAGGCCAGCGGGAAGCCCAGCAGCAGGCACAGCGCCGTGGTGGCGCCCGCGTAGGCCAGCGTGCGGCCGAAGATCGGCAGGAACGCCGGGTCCATCGCGGTCGCGTACGCCTGCGTGGTCCACGGCAGCACCGCCCGCGCCACGCCCGTGTCGCGGGTGGCGAAGCTGAACTGCACCACCAGCGCCAGCGGCGCGATGAAGAACAGGCCCAGCCACAGCCCGGTCGGCGCGAGCAGACCGGTGGCGACGAGCCAGCGGGGACGCGCCATCAGCCGGTCTTCACCCTGGTCCACGCGTCGGCGTAGCGGGCCTCCACGTCCGCGCCCAGGTCCTTGGTGAACGGCAGCCTGGCCAGCTGCTCGGCCGACGGGTACACCAGCGGGTCGTCGAGCAGCTCGGGGTCGATGAACGGCTTGGCGGCCTCGTTCGGACTGCCGTAGCGGATGGCGTTGGCCAGCGCCGCGCCCACCTCCGGCGTCAGGACGTGGTTGATGAACCGGTGGGCGTTCTCGGCGTGCGGCGCGTCCTTGGGCACGCACAGCAGGTCCACGTAGGACAGGCCGCCCTCGGTGGGGATGGCGTAGGCGACGTCCGGGTTGGTGTCGCGGGCCTGGAACGCGTCGCCGGAGTACGCCTGGGCCAGCGGCACCTGGCCGGAGGTCAGCGGCTCGATCACGTCCGAGGTGATCTGGCCCAGGGCCTTCTTCAGCTCCAGCAGCGCGGTCACGGCCTCGGCCAGCTGCCTCGCGTCCGTGGTGTTCGGGTCGTGCCCGAGCTTGAGCAGCCCCACGGCCAGGCCGTCGCGGGCCTCGTCCAGGATCGTGGCGCGGCCCTGCGCGGCGGCCAGGTCGTAGGCGGAGAAGCCGGTCACCTCGCCCAGCTGGGAGGTGGAGTAGGCCAGGCCGGTGGTGCCCCACGCCCACGGCACGGAGTACGCGTTGCCCGGGTCGTAGTCGGCCTCGGTGAACCGGCGCTCCAGGTTCGCCAGGTTCGGCAGCAGGTCGTGGTCCAGCGGCGAGAGCAGGCCGGAGCGCAGGAACCGGCGCAGGAAGTTGTCGCTGGGCACCACGAGGTCGTAGCCCGCCGCGCCGGAGGCGATCTTCGCCTCCATCTCGTCGTTGGTGCTGAAGTTGTCGTAGGTGACCTCGACGCCCGTGGCGGCGGTGAAGCCGGACAGCGTGTCGTCCGCGATGTAGTCGGTCCAGTTGTAGAAGTTGAGCTTCGGCTCGGCCCGGGCGTTGGTGGCCCTCGCCGGGGTCGCCGGCGCGGTGCTCGCGGGGATCGGCGCGCTGCCCACGCCGCACGCGCCGGTGGCCGCCAGCGCGAAGAACGCGGAGGAGCGCAGCATCGCGCGCCGCGTCACCCTGGCGCTGTCGAGGTCCCACAACCGGGCGATCCGGAGGTTCTGCTCAGTCATCCCTGCCTCCTTGGGCGGCGCTCTCCAACAGCACGGTGAAGTCGGGTTCCCAGGCCATCCGCACCGGTTGCCCCGGGGTGCCCGCGTCGGCGACGCGGCGGGTGTTCTGCGCGAACGCGACCAGCCCGGTCCCGCCGGGCACGTCCACCGCGTACTGCGTGGACACCCCGGTGTAGACGACGTCGCGCACGGTGCCGGTGAGCACGCACCAGCCGCCCGGCGGCTCGTCGTCCAGGTCGTGCAGGTGCACCTTCTCCGGGCGCACGGTCGCCGCGACCCGCTGCCCGTGCCGGACGGTCCGGCCCGCCAGCGGCGCGCGCAGGCCGGTGACGCCCGGCGCGTCGAGCACCACCCAGTCGCCGTCCACACCGGACACGCGCGCGTCCAGGATGTTGGAGGTGCCGATGAAGCCGGCCACGAACCGGGTCGCGGGCCGCTCGTAGACGTCCTCCGGGTAGCCGACCTGCTCCAGCCGGCCGGCGTTCATCACCGCGATGCGGTGGGACAGCACCAGCGCCTCCTCCTGGTCGTGCGTCACGTAGAGGAACGTGGTGCCGACCTCGCGCTGGATGCGCATCAGCTCGATCTGGAGCTCCTTTCGCAGCACCGCGTCCAACGCGCCCAGCGGCTCGTCGAGCAGGAGGATCCGGGGTCCCGCGGCGAGCGCGCGGGCGATGGCGACCCGCTGCTGCTGGCCGCCGGACAGCTGCGCCGGCCGCCGCTTGGCGTACTGCTGGAGTCGAACCAGTTCCAGGTGCCCATCGACCACCTTCCTCAGCTCCGCGCCGCGCACGCCCTTGCGCTTGACGCCGTAGGCGACGTTGTCCCACACCGACAGGTGCGGGAACAGGGCGTAGGACTGGAAGACGGTGTTCACGTCCCGCCGGTAGGGCGGCACGCCCACCATGTCCACGCCGTCCAGCTCGATCCGACCCGCCGTCGGGTGCTCGAAGCCCGCGATCATGCGCAGCAACGTCGTCTTCCCGCAACCCGAGGGTCCGAGCACCGAGAAGAACTCACCCTCGTGCACCCTCAGCGTGACGTCGTCCACGGCGGTCTGGTCGGCGAAGCGCTTGGTGACGCCGTGCAGGCCGACCGCGACGGGCGCGAACGTGTCGGGCGTGCGCGCCTCGGCCGGGTGGAAGCCGTGGACCGGCTGTTCGGTCAACTTCGTGGCCTTTCCTGGCTCGACGGCCGCGGCTCGCCTTTTGGGCAGCGCCGAGCGTGGGTTCGGACGGGTGGGGTGCGGTGCGGACGGGCGCGAGGGCCGAGGGTAGACGTCGCGGCGGTGCCGCGCACCTCACGTCTCACGCGGCGCGCCCGTGTGCGACGATTGCCGTGCAAGCGAAGGTGATCGGGCAGGAAGGTCGTGCGGCTGTGTCTTCGTCCTCCGAGCTGGACAGGCGTCCGGCGGTCGACCCCCACGACGAGCCGTCGGCCGAGTGGGGCTGGCACGGCACGTTCCCCAAGGGCATCAAGATCGCGGGCTGGCTGTCCACCCTGGCGGTGCTCTCGCTGCTGATCGGCAACCACAAGGGCCAGGTCGAGAACATCTGGGTCGTCGGGACCGGCGCGGCCATGGCCCTGGGCCTGATCTGGCTCCAGGTGCGCGGACGCACCCCCTGGCGGCGCTGAAGGACCCCCGGAGCGGAACGCCGGGCCCCCGGGGCAGGACTCCCCGGGGCAGGACCCCTCAGAGCAGGACCCAGCCGAGCTGGAACTCCGCCGGGTGGCCCTCGCAGGCGGGGTCGAGCGACTCGAAGTGGTGGCCGCCCGCGTTGCAGCGGTAGATCGGCAGGGCGGGCGCGTCGGCGGGCTGCTGGGCGAACACGTGCCCGAGCAGCCCGTACACCGCCTGCCCCTCGCAGTTCGCGGCGGTCGAGGTCATCCGGTCCGGGCTGTTGGCGATCTGGCACGAGTACAGCGGCGCGGTGCCCGGCTCCTGGTCGACCACCAGCTTGCCCAGCGAGACCTCCGGCGCGTAGCCACCGGGCGTGGCGAGCAGCGTGGAGCCGCTGTAGTGCCAGCCCGCGGCGTCTCGGAACCGGGTCAGCGCGGTCGTCTGCCGCGGCGGGGCCTGCGGAGTGGTGGTCGTGGTGGTGACCGGCGTCGTGGTGGTCGCGGGCGCCGAGGACGGGGCGGTCGTGGTCGGGGCGCTGGTCGGGGCGGTCGAGGACCGGTCCCCCACCGCGATCCCCGACGCGCGACCCGGCTCCCGGTCCGGGGTCAGGGCGAACGCCGAGACCACCGCGACCGCGGTCACCGCGGCGCCCGCGCCCACCAGCGCCGCGACCCGCCGGGACCGCCGGCCGCCAGGAGTCATCGGGTTCAGGCGGGTGTCACCGCCGGGAGTCATCGGGTTCAGGCGGGTGTCACCGCCGGGAGTCACCGGGTTCAGGCGGGTGTCACCGCCGGGAGTCACCGGGTTCAGGCGGGTGTCGCCACCGCGGTGCCCCACCGGCGCCATGACCACCGTGTCCGGCTCGGCCGCGCGCGGCGGTAAGCCCGTCAGGTGCGCGCGAACCTGGCCGGCGGTCATGCGGTCGGCGGTCGACTGCGTCAGCAGGCCCCTGACCACGGTCGCGAGCGGACCGCGGCACCGGGTGGGCACCGGCTCCCCCTGCATGATCGCGTGCAGCGTGGCGGCGGTCGTCTCGCGCTGGAACGGCGAGCGGCCCTCCGCGGCGTGGAACAGGGTCGCGCCGAGCGCCCACAGGTCGGAGGCGGGCGAGGGCGGCGCGCCCGCGAACAGCTCCGGGGCCAGGTAGCCGGGCGAGCCCATCACGCCGCCGGTCGCGGTCAGGACCGGGTCGTCCAGCGCGCGGGCGATGCCGAAGTCGGCGAGCTTCACCCGGCCATCGGGCAGCACCATGATGTTGCTCGGCTTCACGTCCCGGTGCACCACGCCCGCCGCGTGGGCGGTCTCCAGCGCGCCGAGGACCGCCAGCCCGATCGCGACGACCCGGTCGGCCGGCAGCGGGCCGCGGCGCATCAGGTCGGCCAGCGTCGGCGCCTCGACCAGCTCCATCACCAGGTAGGTGGTGCCGTGCTCGGACAGCACGTCGTGCACGGTGACCACGGCGGGGCTGTTGAGGCGGCCGGCGGTGCGGGCCTCGCGCAGGACGCGCTCCACGTCGGTGTTCGAGGAGGTCCGCAGCTCCTTGAGCGCGACCCGCCGCCCGATGACCCTGTCCTCGGCCAACCAGACCACGCCCATGCCGCCGCGACCCAGCTCGCGGACCGTCGCGTAGCGGCCCGCGACCAGCTTCGACCGCACCAGTCCCCCCTCGTAGACCAACGGCTGGATGGTAGCCGGTCACCTGGTCCCACCCGCTGAACACCGGTTGCCCGCACCCGCGTGCGGCCGGTTGGCTCGGTGACGCTCCGTTGCCCCCAGCAGACAGGACCACGCCATGTCCGTGACGGACGAGCTGCTCGCCAACAACGCCGCCTACGTCGCCGGGTTCTCCGGCCCCCTCCCCCTGCCGCCCGCCAAGGGGGTCGCGGTCGTGGCGTGCATGGACGCCCGCCTCGACGTCTACCGGGTGCTCGGGTTGCGGGAGGGCGAGGCGCACGTCATCCGCAACGCGGGCGGCGTGGTGACCGAGGACGGGATCCGGTCGCTGGCGATCAGCCAGCGCCTGCTGGGCACGCGGGAGGTCGTCCTGATCCACCACACGGACTGCGGGATGCTGACCTTCACCGACGACGGGTTCAAGCGGTCGATCCAGGACGAGGTCGGCGTGAAGCCCGCGTGGGCGGCGGAGGCGTTCGCCGACCTGGACGAGGACGTGCGGCAGTCGGTCGCGCGAATCCGCAACAGCCCGTTCGTGCCGGTGAAGGACTCGATCCGGGGCTTCGTGTTCGACGTGGCGACGGGGGAGCTGAACGAGGTGGTGTAGTTCCTCCCCGGGCCCGTCCCCGGCGGGGCGGACCCGGGAGGTCCGCTCACGCGACCACCTTGTGCAGGAAACCCATCACGGTGATCGCGGCGGCGATACCCGCCGGCACCGAAAAACCAACACCGACGAGCGCCCCCACGCCGCCACCCACCACAACGATGAACGCCCACCGCAACGGCAACCGACGACCATTGTCGGCGCGGTGGGCGCAGGCACGTGCACCATTCTTCGCCACCCGGTCCTTCACATCACCACTCCTCGATGACCCGCGGCCGCGAATCCCCGCGCTCGCGGCCCTGTCGGCGGTCAACGAGATCGCAGCGCAGAGGTCGATCAGGTTCGGCGGGAGGTGGTCGCCGAGGCGCGCACCGAGGGCGCCCCGTGGAGCGACATCGGCGAGGCCCTGGGGGTCGGCACGACCGCGGCGCGGAAGCGGTACGGGACCGGTTTGCCACCGGAGCGGCTGGCGGCGGAACGGGACATCGCCGAACCGCGACCTGTCCGGCAGGGTGATGGACTGCCTCAACCACGGACTGCGCGCGTTGATCCGGAAGGACTCGGGAATCGTGATCCAGCTCGTGCACGCCACCGTGGAACGGCCGGACCTCATGAGGGTCGAGTGGCACCCCGAGGTCGGACTCCACCTGGTGGTCCCCGTCGACGGGACCGGGGGCCCGCCCGGACGGGCCTCATCGGGGCCCGGTCACGCCCCCGCGGCGGGGGCGTGAGCCGCGCTCAGCCCTCGGCGGCGAGCTGGCCGCAGGCCGCGGCGATCTCCTGGCCCCGCGTGTCGCGCACGGTGCACTCCACGCCCTGCTCCTTGACCCGCCGCACGAACTCGCGCTCCACCGGCTTCGGCGAGGCGTCCCACTTCGACCCCGGCGTCGGGTTCAGCGGGATCACGTTCACGTGCACCAGCTGCCCCAGGTACCGGCGCAGCACCTTGCCCAGCAGGTCCGCGCGCCAACCCTGGTCGTTGATGTCGCGGATCAGCGCGTACTCGACGGAGACCCGCCGGCCGGTCTTGTCGGCGTAGCCGCGTGCCGCCTCCAGCACCTCCGCGACCTTCCACCGGGTGTTCACCGGCACCAGCGTGTCGCGCAGCTCGTCGTCCGGCGTGTGCAGCGACACCGCGAGCCGGACCTGGAGGTTCTCCTCGGTCAGCTTTCGGATCGCGGGCACCAGGCCCACCGTGGACACCGTCACCGAGCGCTGCGAGATCCCGAGCCCCTCCGGCGCCGGGTCGCAGATGCGGTGGATCGCCTCGACCACCCGCTTGTAGTTGGCCAGCGGCTCGCCCATGCCCATGAACACGATGTTCGACAGGCGCCCCGGCCCGCCCGGCAGCTCGCCGTCGCGCATGGCCGCCGCGCCGCGCCGCACCTGGTCGACGATCTCCGCGGTGGACAGGTTGCGGGTGAGGCCGGCCTGCCCGGTGGCGCAGAACGGGCACGCCATGCCGCACCCCGCCTGCGACGAGATGCACAGCGTGGCGCGGTCGGGGTAGCGCATGAGCACGCTCTCGACCAGCGTGCCGTCGTGGGCGCGCAGCAGCGTCTTGCGCGTGGACCCGCTGTCGGCCTCGACGCTGCGCAGCTCGGTCCACAGCGGCGGCATCAGGTCGGCGACCAGGCGTTCACGCGCCGCCGCCGGGATGTCGGTCATCGCGTCGGGGTCGACGGTGAGCCGCGAGAAGTAGTGGTTCGACAGCTGCTGGGCGCGGAACGGCTTCTCACCGAGCGCGGCCACCGCCTCCCGGCGCTGGTCGGCGGGCAGGTCGGCGAGGTGGCGCGGCGGCAGGCCGCGCTTGGGCGCGTCGAAGACGAGGGGGAGGGCAGTCATAGCACCTCCCAGTCTCCCACGTCGGACGGCCTCGCCGGAGCCGGCCACCCGTGGCCCCGGACACGGGTCGGCAGGGCCTCCGAGCGAGCAAACAACCGATCGGCGTTGCATCGCGATACGTTCCGATATATCGTAGATACGTCAAGACCGATCGACGACAGGAGCCAACGATGCGTTTCCCCTCCGAACACCCCCACCACGAACACCGGCACCACCGCAGTCGCGGCATGGGCGACCCGCGCTTCGGCGGCGGTTTCGGCCCCGGCCACTTCCCCGGTCCCCCGGTCCCGCCCGAGCCGCCCGGTTTCCCCGGTCACGGCCACGGCCCGGGGCCCGGTCGCGGGCGCGGCAGGCAGCGCAAGGGCAACGTCCGCGTGGCGGTCCTGACGCTGCTGGCCGAACGGCCGATGCACGGCTACGAGATGATCCAGGAGATCGGCCGCCGCACCGACGGCCTGTGGCGGCCCAGCCCCGGCTCGGTCTACCCGACGCTCCAGATGCTGGCCGACGAGGGCCTGGTCTCGGTCGAGGAGGAGGCGGGCGGCAAGAAGCTGTTCACGCTGACCGAACCGGGCCGCGCCGAGGCGGCCGGGCACGAGGGCGCGCCACCGTGGCAGCAGGTCAACGACGAGGTCGACCTGCACGCGGCGAAGCTGCGCACGGCGGCGCGGCACCTCGGTTCGGCCATGCAGCAGATGGCCCACGCGGGCACGCGCGAGCAGAAGACCCGGGCCGTCGAGGTCCTCAACGAGGCCCGCCGCAAGCTCTACGCGATCCTGGGCGAGCTGGACGTCGAAGAGGACGACGTCACGGACGGGTGAACTACCAGCGGTCGTGGACCAGCGGCCGGATCAGCTCGTCGTAGACCGCGCGCACCTCGTCCCGCGCCCCCTCGGGCAGCGGGGCGAGGTCGGCGGCCGCCGAGTTGGCCCGTGCCTGGTCGGCGTTGCGGGCGCCCGGAATGACCACGGTGACGCCCGGCTGGTCCAGGATCCACCGCAGCGCGAACTGGGCCGTGGTCGCGCCCTCGGGCAGCAGCGGGCGCAGCCGGTCCACCGCCTGGAGGCCGACCTCGAACGGCACGCCGGAGAACGTCTCGCCGACGTCGAACGCGTCGCCGTGGCGGTTGTAGTTGCGGTGGTCGTCCTCGCCGAACGTGGTCGACGCGGTGTACTTGCCGGACAGCAGGCCCGACGCGAGCGGGACGCGGGCGATGATCGCCACACCGGCCTCCGCCGCCGCGGGCAGCACCCGCTCCAGCGGCTTGAGCCGCAGCGCGTTCAGGATGATCTGCACGCTCGCGACACCCGGCCGCGCGATCGCGGTCAGCGCCTCCTCGGCGGTCTCCACGCTCACGCCGTAGGCGGCGATCCGCCCGGCCCCGACCATCTCGTCGAGGGTGTCGAACACCTCGTCGGTGGAGTACACCGGCGTCGGCGGGCAGTGCAGCTGGACCAGGTCGAGGGTGTCCACGCCCAGGTTGGCGCGCGACCGGTCGTTCCAGGAGAGGAAGTTCTCGCGGGTGTAGTTCTCCGGGGTCTGCTCGACCCGGCGGCCCATCTTGGTGGCCACCGTGATGCCCGAGTCGCCGCGCTCGCGCAGGAACCTGCCCACCAGGGTCTCGCTGCGGCCGTCGCCATAGACGTCGGCGGTGTCGAAGAAGTCCACCCCGGTGTCCGCGGCGGCGTGCAGCACCGCGAGCGCGTCGGACTCCTCGACGCGACCCCAGTCCCCGCCGAGCTGCCAGCAGCCCAGCCCGACGACGCCGACCTGCCGACCCAACCTGCCCGCGTTCCTCTGCTCCACGGGTCCGATCCTATGTGCGCGCTCCCACAACGCGCCGCCCAGGGCCGCGTCGCCAACGCCACACCGGCGCCTTTCCCGGGGTCCCGCTCCTTCTCGCCCGATCCCCCCAGCCCCGCCCCCCTTCGGCCCGACCCCTTCGCCCCGCCCCCTCAGCCCC